>CAYYVD010000029.1:0-22910 GCA_964475045.1 uncultured Desulfobacterales bacterium
GGCCATGAGCATGAGGCTCACCGTGCAGTTGCCCCCCACGAAGGCCTTCACCCCCTGACCGATGCCCTCCCGGATCAGGCGGTCGTTGACCGGGTCCAGGACGATGATGCTGTCGTCCTCCATGCGAAGGGTGGAGGCGGCGTCGATCCAGACCCCGCTCCATCCCTTGCTTCGAAGCTCGGGGTACACGGCCTTGGTGTAGTCCCCGCCCTGACAGGTCACCACGACGTCCTGGGCGGCAAGGAGGTCCAGGTTCCGGGCATCCTGAAGGGACGGGATGTCCATGCCCACGTCCGGCCCCTCTCCTCCCACATTGGAGGTGGTGAAGAAGAGCGGCTCGAAGCCCCGAAAATCCCCTTCCTCGAGCATCCGTCCCATGAGGACGGATCCGACCATGCCCCGCCATCCGATGAATGCAATCTTGAGCACGTTCTCCCTCCCTTGGGTGCGCCTGTGAGGCCGCGGCCTCCTGAAAATGAAACGAACCAGCGCAGGGCTCCCGGCCGAAGGCTGATTCGAGCATGAGGCTACCAGAATTCCTCGAGCCTGGAAAGCCGAAAAATCCACATGGGAGGGCTGATCGGCACGCGATTCAACTCTTGCGGTTTTTCGGCCGATGGTATGGACAGGGGCGGGGTTCCCGAATAGAGACGGCGCTGCCCGCCCCGGAAAGGATTGCGGGGTATGAGCACCATCGGGTGGACGAACTCGATCAACGCGTCTTCCGTCCTGGACAAGGTCCAGCATGTCCAGCAGATGCAGGAGGAGGTCGCTCACGCACAGGCCAAGGCCAAGGCGGCCGAGGAGGAGCGCACGCGGCAGACCACGGTGACCGAAACGCCCGACGGGGAGAAGCTCCGACTGAAGGAGGAAGAGGAGCGAAAGCGGGAGCAGGAGCGGCGACGGAGGAAGCGCAGGTCCTCCGGGGAGGAGGCGGGGGACCGGCCCGACGACGGAACCGGGGCTGAAGCCGAGCGGAGGATCGACATCCGCGTTTGAGATCGGCTCACGGGGTGGACACGGCCTGCCGAACCATGCGGGGAAGCACCTCGCCGACGGAGTCGTGGATCACGAGATCGGCCCGCGGGTCCAGCGGTGTGGGGTCCCGGTTGATGATCAAGAGCCGCGCTCCGCCCTGCACCGCCTGGGAGGGGACCGCCGCGGCCGGGTAGACCACCAGGGAGGAGCCCAGGACCAGGCAGAGGTCACAGGTCTGGGCGTGGCGGAAGCTCTCCTCCATGGCCGCCTGGGGCATGGCCTGGCCAAAGGAGACGGTGGCCGGCTTGAGGACGCCCCTGCAGTCGTCACAGGCCGGAAGGCTGTCTCCGGCCGCCAGCCTGGCCTGGATCTCATCGCGCTCATAGGTCTTTCCGCAGCCCAGGCAGGAGACGTGAAAGGCCGTGCCGTGAATCTCGATGACCTTGTCGGGGTCGCTTCCGGCCTTCTGGTGAAGGTTGTCGATGTTCTGGGTGACGATGGCGGAGAGCTTGCCCAGATCCTCGAGCTCCTTGAGGGCGAAGTGCGCCGGGTTGGGAAGGGCGTCCTTCATGGGCCCGTAGAACTCCGTGCTCATCTTCCAGTAGGCCTCCCGGGCCCGGTCGCTGCTCACGATCCGGTGGTACTCGAAGTCCGAGGGGTCGTACCGGTCCCAGATGCCTCCGGGGCTCCGGAAGTCCGGAATGCCCGACTCGGTGCTGAGCCCTGCGCCGGTGAAGGCCAGGATGCTCCGCGCCTCTTCGACCATCCTTCCCGCCTCTCGAATCGCTTCTTCCATGCTGTTCCCCCCGCGCCTGCCTGTACGTCCCTCTTTTTGTGTACCGCACCCACAGCGGCCCGTCAATGGTGCGCGGCAGCCTGTTTTTTTCGTAGACAAGTCGAGAAAACCGCCTACCATGCGTGAAAGGAGGGGGATCATGGAGAGGTTCTTCCTGCTGGACGGGGCCGCGTCCGAGCCCCTGGAGATCGGAACGGAGCTGGAGAGCCAGAGGCGGACGGCTGCGGACCGGACCCGGTCCCTGGACGAGCGCCTGGAGGCCTTCGAGGACATCATGGAGAGCGAGGTGGGGGACACGGTGCTCTCCAGGGCCAGGAACGTGGAGCGCGAGACCGGGCTCCGGCAGGTGTACCTCAAGTTCGAAGGGGGAAACCCCACCGGCACCCAGAAGGATCGCATCGCCTTTGCCCAGGCCATGGACGCGCTCCGCCGGGGGTTCGACGCCGTCACCGTGGCCACCTGCGGCAACTACGGCGCCGCCCTCAGCCTCTCGGCCTCCATGGCCGGTCTCGACTGCCTGGTGTACATTCCGGAAGGCTATCACACCCGGCGCACGCAGGAGATGGAGTCGACCGGCGCACGCATTATTCGGGTCCCGGGCGACTACGAGACGGCAGTGCAGGCGTCCCGGGAGCACGCTGCCCGGGACGACCTGTACGACGCCAACCCGGGCGGGGCCAACACCGCGGCCCAGCTTCGGGCCTATGGGGAGATCGCCTACGAGATCTACGACGAGCTTCGGGACGCGCCGTCCGTGGTGGCGGTTCCCGTGTCCAACGGGACCACGCTGGCGGGCGTTTACCGGGGGTTCCTCAGCCTGCACCGCCGGGGGAAGACCTCCCGGATGCCGCGCATGGTGGGAGGATCGTCCTACGGCAAGAACCCTGTCATCCGGGCCTTTATGAAGAACCGACCCTGTTGCGAGGACCTGGAACCCAACCGAATACGAGAGACCTCGGTGAACGAGCCCTTGATCAACTGGCACGCCATGGACGGGGACCATGCCCTGGTGTCCATTCGGCGGACCGGGGGGTGGGCCGCCGATGCGAGCGACAGGGCCATGCTCGCGGCGGCGCGCATGCTTCGGGAGCGGGAAGGGCTGAGCGTGCTTCCGGCCTCCACGGCGGGGCTCATCGTGCTCTTGGAGCACCACCGCCGCGAGCCGCTTCCCCCGGACCGGCACGTGGTGATTCTGACCGGGAGAAGAGGCCGATGAGCGCAAGCATGCCGGAAGGAAACGCCGTGGTGTACTGCCAGGGCGCCCTCAACACCACCAACGGCAAGACCGCCCACGGGCTGGTGCGGTTCACACGCCGTTACCGGGTGCTGTCCGTGGTGGACCAGCGATATCAGGGGCAGGATGCAGGCGAGATCCTGGACGGCCGGCCCAACGGCATCCCCGTGACGGGGAGCGTGCGGGACGCCGTGATGCGGAGCGAGGCGGAGGATCGAAGGGCGACCCACCTGGTGGTGGGTTTGGCTCCCGACGGGGGCTGGCTGAGCCCGTCTGCCCGGAAGGACGTGCTCGAGGCCCTGGATCTCGGTCTGCACGTGGATGCCGGGCTTCACGACCTCCTGTCCGAGGATCCGGAGCTGTGGAAACGGGCCCAGGAACGGGGGGTTCGAATCCGCGACGTTCGAAAACCCCCTCCTCGAAGCGAGCTGCATTTCTTCAGCGGCAAGATCGAGGAGGTGGACGCCTTCAAGGTGGCGGTCCTCGGAACGGACTCGGCCGTGGGAAAGCGGACCACGGCCTGGGTGCTGCGAGACGCCCTGGAGCAGCGCGGGGTTCGAGCCGAGCTCGTGGGCACGGGACAGACGGCCTGGCTGCAGGGCGTGCGTTTCGGGGTGATCATGGACGCGCTGATCAACGACTTCGTGGCCGGGGAGATCGAGCACGCCGTGTGGTCGGCCTGGAAGGAGGGCGGAGCAGAGGCCATCGTCATCGAAGGGCAGGGAAGTCTCATGAACCCCGCCTATCCCGGGGGCTTCGAGATCCTGGCCGCCGGTCGTCCGAATGCGGTGGTGCTCCAGCACGCCCCGGCGCGAAAGGAATACGACGGGTTTCCGGGCTATCCGCTTCACCCGCTGGACCGCCAGATTCGGGCGGTGGAGCTTCTGTCCGGGCGGCCGGTGGCGGCGGTGGCCGTGAACCACGAGCACCTGGATCGTGACGGCGTGGAACGGGCCTGCCGCGAGATTCGGGAGTCCACGGGACGGCCTGCTGCGGACGTGCTGCTTCACGGGCCCGGTGCCCTGCTGGAAGGGCTCCGTTCGTGGAAGACCTCAAACGGTTGAGCCTGAACGAGATCCACCAGAAACGGTACTGACCCCATGAGAATTCGAGGCCTGGAGGCCTGGGCCGTGCCCATGCGCCTTGGCGAGCCCTACACCATCGCCTACGAGACCATCCGTTCCGCGGAGAACGTGTTCGTGCGCCTCGACACGGGATCCGGGCCGTCCGGGTTCGGGTGTGCGGCGCCGGACCGCGCGGTGACCGGGGAGACGGTGCCGGGAACCCTGGCGGTCCTGAAGGACGGGGTCGCCTCGGAGCTTCAGGGCGCGGACCCGCTTCGAATCGCCAGACATCTGGAGCGGCTTCGAAGGCCCCTGGAGCGCCACCCGTCCGCCCTGGCGGCGGTGGACATGGCCCTGTACGATCTGCTGGGAAAGGCCGCCGGCCTGCCCCTCTGGAGGCTCCTGGGCGGCTACCGGGACCGGATTCGGACCAGCGTCACCATCGGCATCCTCCCGGTCGAAGACACCGTGGCGAGGGCTCGAGAGCATGTGAGGCAGGGGTTTCGAGCCCTCAAGATCAAGGGCGGCCTGGAGACGGCCGAGGACGTGGAGCGGGTGGTCCGCGTTCGGGAGGCTGTGGGACCCAGGGTGGAGCTCCGCTTCGACGCAAACCAGGGGTTCTCCGTGGAGGATGCTCAGCGGTTCGTCCGCGACACACGGAGGGCCGACCTGGAGCTCATCGAGCAGCCCACCCCCTGCGGGGAGCCCGCCCTGCTGGGCCGTGTGACCCGCAGCGTCTCCCTTCCGGTGATGGCCGACGAGAGCCTCCTGAGCTTGAGGGACGCCTTTCGCATCGCCCGCCGGGGACTGGCCGACATGGTGAACGTCAAGCTCATGAAGGTGGGGGGGCTCTCCGAGGCGCTTCAGATCAACGCCGTGGCCCGATCCGCGGGTCTCGAGGTCATGGTGGGGTGCATGGACGAGTCGGCCCTGGCCATCGCGGCGGGACTCCACTTCGCCCTGGCCCGTGGCAATGTTCGGTACGCGGACCTGGACGGGCATCTGGGCCTCTTGGACGACCCGGCCGCCGGCGCCGTGGTCCTGAAACGCGGTACCCTGTTCCCCCACCGTGAATCCGGGCTCGGCTTCAATCTTTGTCAGACCATAAATGCATGAAAATCAATTTATTGTATAATTTATTTGATGTGAAACGTGAAGTATGTTTCTTGACGGTTCCGGCCCTTCGTGGCATGATGCAGGCCGCCGAGCCTGCAGTGCGAGGGACGCCATGCGATACGAGGGACCCATCTATCGGCCGCCCAGCGAGGCGGACAGCCTGTTGGTTCAAGCCACCGTCGGTTGCCCCCACAACAAGTGCACCTTCTGCATGGTCTACAAGCAGGGCCCGCCGTATCGCGTGCGGCCCGTGCCCGAGATCTGCGAGGACATTCGACAGGCGCGAGAGGACTTGGGGGACCGGTTTCGAACCCTCTTTCTCCCGGCCGGCAACACCCTGGCCATGCCCACCGACGATCTGGCCCAGGTCTGCCGCTATGCCCGAGAGCAGCTTTCGTCCCTGGAGCGGATCACCGTGTACGGCTCGTCCCAGTACGCGCTCAGAAAAAGGAGAGCGGACCTGGAACGCCTTCGCGCGGCGGGGCTGAGCCGCGTGCACGTGGGCCTGGAGAGCGGGGACGACGAGGTGCTCAGGCGGGTGAAAAAAGGGTCCACCGCCGCCGAACAGGTAGAGGCCGGCCGTATGGTGATCGCAGCCGGTCTGGAGCTCAGCGAGTACGTGGTGCTGGGCCTGGGAGGAACCGAGCGCACCGAGGCCCATGCTCGAGGCACGGCCGAGGTGCTCAACGCCGTGTCCCCCCACTTCATTCGTCTCCGCACCCTGGTTCCCAAGGTCAACACCCTGCTTCTTCACCAGATCCGCAAGGGGCGGTTTCAGCTTCTGGGACCCCACAGCGTGCTGCAGGAGACCCGCAGGCTCCTCGAACGGCTCGACTGCACGAGCCGGCTCACGAGCGATCACTACACCAACTACGTGGACCTGGAGGGGCGGCTTCCCGAGGACCGGGACCGGCTCCTGGGGCAGGTGGACCAGGCCCTGGAGATGGACGAGGACCGGTTCAGGCCGTTGTTCGTGGGCACCTCCTGAGGCCGCTCCTCTGAAAAGCCTTGATTGCCTTGGGCGGTGGTCCTATGATGCAGCCGCCTCCCGAGGGAGGCTTTTCACCCCACACCTCGAAGAGCGGGCACACATGCTGCTGGGTACGACCGTCAACAGTCTGGCCATCATCGGAGGCGGCCTCATCGGCCTGTTCTTCAGCCGTTTCATTCCCGGCAAGCACTCGGACACCATGATGCAGGCGGTGGGCCTGGCCATCATCCTGATGGGGGTCCGAATGGCCTGGGAGAGCGAAGCCGTCATCCTGATCATCTGCAGCCTGGCCGTCGGGAGCGGGGTGGGCACGGTGCTCGGCATCGAGGATCGCATGGAACGGCTGGGGACGCTCCTGCAGCAGCGGTTGAGCGCATCCGGGGAGGGGGTGGCCAGGGGGTTCGTGTTCGCGAGCCTCCTCTACTGTGTGGGTTCGCTGGCCATTGTGGGGTCCCTGGAGAGCGGCCTCGAGGGAAACCACGAGATCCTGTTCGCCAAGGCCGTGCTGGACGGGCTGGGATCCGTCCTGTTCGCTGCGACCATGGGCATAGGGGTACTCTTTTCCTCGATCCCGGTCTTCCTCTACCAGGGAGGCATCACGGTCACAGCATCCTTTGCCCGGCAGCTTCTGACCCCGGAGGTGATCGCCCAGATCTCCGCCGTGGGCGGGCTGCTCATCATGGCCATGGGGCTGAACATGCTGGGCGCCACCCGCATCAAGGTGGGCGATCTGCTCCCCGCGGTGTTCGTCCCCCTCCTGTACCACGCCGGCAGGGCCGTTCTCGGCCCGCTGTTTTTCTGATGCCCTCCGGCCCCGGCATGCGGCGAATCCTCCGGGCATTCTCACGGGTGATCCGCACCACGGTCCCAGGGTCTCAATCCTGCACTCTGTGCCGGAAGAACGGGTTTGTGGTGCGTTCCCGCCCGATCGTGGTGGCCGGACCGTGCCCCGGGTACACCCGAAGGGAATCTCCGAGGGGAAACACCTTCTCTCGGACGGCGCGCACCAGCAGGTCGTGGCTGCCGCCGGGGAAGTCGGTCCGGCCGACCGATCCGGCGAACAGGGTGTCGCCGGTGAATACGGCGCCCGGAGCGGCCAGACAGACCCCGCCCGAGGAGTGGCCCGGGGTGTGAAGGACCCGCACCGTGTAGGTCCCCACCTGGAGCACCTGCCCATCCTCCAGCCGGCCCCCGGCCCAGGGACCGGCGGCCGGGGCGTCGAGGGGATGGATCCAGACGGGCGCGCCGGTGATGCGGCTCAGCTCCTCGGCGGCTCCTGTGTGGTCCATGTGCCCGTGGGTGAGCAGGATGGTGTCGATGGTCAGGTGCTTTTGCGAGATCTCCCGCACAATGCGAAACGCCTCGTCCCCGGGGTCGATGACCACCCCGCGATGGGTCTTCATGCACCCGAGCACGTAGCAGTTGGCCTGATACGGACCGACCGGGATCATTCGCAGCATGACAAGCCCCCTGGATGGCCTCCTGACAATGGTCTTCAGGACAAGGTAAACCGCGGGGGCCGTGTGTCAAGGCGTTTCGAAAGCATACGGACCCTCCGCCCACTTTTGTGCTTGCCCGCGGCCATGGGATGTGTGACAAAGGGGAAAAACAAAGGAGGACGCCCATGAGTCAAGCCGATTCTCGCGAAGAACCCGTGCGCTATTTCCAGCAGGCCGGTCCCGGCAACACGAGACAGGTGCTCGAGGCCGTGGCCCGGCGTGCCGCCTCCCTGTCCGTGGATCAGGTGCTCGTACCCACCTGCAGCGGTCGAACGGCGTTCGAGGCGCTGGACGTCCTTCCGTCCGGCCTTCGCATCGTGGCCGTCACCCATGTCACCGGCTTTCGGGAGCCGGATCACCAGGAGCTGGACCCCGGCGTTCGGCGTGACCTGGAAAACCGGGGGGTCGCAGTGTTCACGGGACAGCACGCCTTCGGAGGCGTGGGCCGCGCCGTCCGGAACAAAATGGACACCTATCAGGTGGACGAGATCATGGCCAACACCCTTCGGGTGTTCGGCCACGGGACCAAGGTGGCGGTGGAGCTGGCCCTCATGGCGGCGGACGCCGGCCTGGTGCGGACGGATCAGGATGTCATCGCCGCCGGGGGGAGCGGCCGGGGCGTGGATACGGCCCTGGTCCTCCGTCCTGCGAACAGCTTTCGCTTTTTCGACCTCAAGGTCCGGGAGTTCATCTGCAAACCCGCCGAGTTCTAGGCGTCGCAAAGGGTCCGGAGGTGCAAAGCATGCTGGGAAAGCGTTCCTTGGAACGATATGCCGACGTTCTCCTCTGGGGCATGCAGACCGCCCGAAAAGAGCGTTTTCGAAAAGGGGACATCGTCATCGTCCGGTATCAGAGGCCCGCCACGCCCCTGGCGGAGGTGCTCCAGGGAAGGCTCCTGGACCAGGGCTACCATCCGGTCATGCGTGCGGGCCTGACCACGGTCATGGAGCGCAACTTCTACGAGCGATCCAACAACAAGCAGCTCGTGTTCATTCCGCCGGGAACCACGGAGCTGTACGAGAACCTGAACGGAAGCATCTTTCTCCACGCGCCCGAGTCCCTGACCCACCTGCGGGGAGTGGACCCCAAGCGCATCGGCAAGACCGCCGTGGCTGTGAAGATCCTCCGCGACATCCTCAACCGCCGCGAGGAGCAGGGCGCCTTCGGATGGACCTTGTGCCTGTTTCCGACCCCGGAGCTCGCCCGCCAGGCCGGGCTGACGGAGAAGCAGTACGCGTCCCAGGTGATCCGGGCCTGTTACCTCAACACCCAGGACCCGGTCCAGGAGTGGGTGGGCATCTTCCGCAAGGCCGCGGCCATCAAGCGCTGGCTCAACGGGCTGTATGTGGATCGTCTCCACGTGGAGTCCGAGCACACGGACCTCTGGGTCACGCCGGGGCGGCAGCGCCGTTGGCTCGGCGTCTCCGGGCACAACATCCCGAGCTTCGAGATCTTCCTGTCTCCCGACTGGCGGGGAACGGAGGGAGTCTACTATGCCGACCAGCCCTCGTTTCGAAGCGGGAACCACGTGAAAGGCGTGCGGCTGGTGTTTCGAAAGGGACGGGCCGTGGAGGTAACGGCGCAGAAAGGCCGGGCGTTTGTGCAGGACCAGATCCGCATGGATTCCGGGGCCTGCCGCGTGGGCGAGTTCAGCCTCACGGATAAGCGGTTCTCCCGCATCAACCGGTTCATGGCCAACACCCTGTTCGACGAGAACTTCGGCGGAAAGCACGGCAACTGTCACATCGCCCTGGGGGCCTCCTACTCGGACACCTATGACGGGGATTCGGCCTCCCTCGACCGGGAGCGCAAGGACCAGCTCGGATTCAACGACTCCGCCCTGCACTGGGACCTGGTGAACACCGAGGAAAAACGGGTTACGGCGCTTCTGCGGTCCGGAGAGCAGGTGGTGATCTACGAAGGCGGCCGTTTCCTGGGAGCCTAGAAGCCGTCCCCCGCACCGGGGACCCGCGAGGCGCCTTCCGTCCCGTTCGGCGTTGCGAATCCGGCGGGCATGCCCATGCTGAAAAACACCTTCGTCCACATTCAAGGAATCGGGCCGCGGACCGAGCAAGCCCTCTGGGCCGGCGGGGTCCGCACCTGGGAGGATTACCTGGCAAGGCCGGCCCCTCCGCTGTCCCGGTCCAGGGACCGCCTCGTCCGGGACGGACTGGAACGCTCCCTTCAGAACCTGCACGACGCCGCCTACTTCAGCCGCAGGCTTCAAGATCGCGAGACCTGGCGTCTGTTCGGCACCTTCCGGAATCGAACCGCCTATCTGGACATCGAAACCAGCGGAGGGTACGAGGGCTACGACGAGATCACGGTGATCGGGCTCTACGACGGCCGGCAGACCCGGACCTTCGTGAACGGGGTGGACCTGGACACCTTCGAGATCGCCGTGTCCGACTATGACGTGATCGTCACCTTCAACGGCGCCTGCTTCGACCTGCCTTACATTCGGCGGTCCTTTCCGGGCATCAGCCTGCCTCCGGCCCACATCGATCTGCGGTTTCTTCTGCGAAGGCTCGGCTTTTCCGGTGGTCTCAAGCGCATCGAGCAGAGGGTGGGCCTCGCTCGGGAGGGCGACATCGAGGGCATGAACGGGCTGGATGCCGTGCGCCTCTGGGCCGAGCACCTGAACGGGGACACCGGGGCCCTGGAGCGGCTCATTCAATACAACACCGCAGACATCGTGCACCTGGAACCGCTCATGGAGATGGGGTACCGTGAGATGATGGAGGGGCTTCTCGGAGGCCGTTCTCTATGAACCGGATCCTCATGCACGTGGACATGGACGCCTTCTACGCGGCCGTGGAGCAGCTGGACCGCCCCGAGCTCCGGGGGTGCCCTGTGGTCGTCGGCGGGACCTCCAGGCGCGGAGTGGTGTCCACGGCGAGCTACGAGGCCAGGGCCTTCGGGGTCCACTCGGCCATGCCGCTGTTCGAGGCGGAACGGCGATGTCCGCACGGCGTGTTTCTGCCGGTCCGCATGTCCCGGTACAAGGAGATCTCCCGGCGGGCCATGGAGGCCCTGGGGCGCCTCTCTCCGCTGGTGGAACCCGTGTCCATCGACGAGGCCTACGTGGACCTGACGGGCATGGAGCGGCTTCGAGGCTCACCGGCGGCCGTGGGGCGAGAGACCAAGGACCGCATTCGACGGGCCACGCGGCTGACCTGCTCGGTGGGCATCGCCCCCAACCGGTTCCTGGCCAAGATCGCCTCGGACATGAACAAGCCGGACGGATTGACGGTGATCGCCCCGGAGGACGTGGAGGGAATGATTCGCCGCCTTTCCATCCGGCGGGTCCCGGGCATCGGAGCGAAGACCGCAGAACGGCTCGAGTCCCTGGGCATCGCCGTGCTGGCCGACGTGCTGCGTGTTCCCTCCGGGGTCCTCCGCAGCCGCATCGGGCGCCTGACAGACCGCCTCCAGGAGCTGGCCCGGGGAGAGGACCCCACGCCGGTGGTCCCGGATCACGAGGCCAAGTCCATCAGCAGCGAGACCACCCTTCCCGAGGACATGGCCGACCCGAAGGAGTTGGAGAAGTCCCTGCTCTTCCAGGCGGAGATCGTCGGGGAGCGGGCGAGACGGGCCCGGGTGGAAGGGGGAACCGTAACGCTGAAGCTCCGGCGTGCGGACTTCGCGAGAATCACCCGGAGCGTCACCCTGAAGGCTTCCACGAGCTCCACCCGGACGATCTACAGGGAGAGCCGCGGGCTGCTGGATCGAGCCGCCTCGGGTTCCGAGCCCTTCCGCCTGATCGGTGTGGGGCTGTCCAACCTGCGATCCGTGCAACAGCACCCGATGCAGCTCTCTCTGTTCGATTCCCAGGACGCGGCCACGGATCGAATCTGGGTGGCGGCCGAGCGGGCCATGGATGAGATTCGGTCGCGATTCGGCCAGGAGGCCATCACGCGGGCCCGGTTCGTAAAGCCTCGAGACAAGGCCTGAGCCCGGAAACGAAACCGGCCCGCGCTCCGGAAGCCGGAACGCGGGCCTTGTCTCGTGGTTTCAATCGTGGTTTTTCAGGGTTGGGCTGATGGATGACCGGTGGACGCGGTTTGCCTTCCGCTGATCCGGCTTCCCGGGATGCCGTTTTTTTTAACCGGAGCCATCCTGACCTGAATCATGTTTGTAGACGCCCGGTAAAAAAGATGCACGCGCAACCGAGAAGCCTTGAATACCGGTACCGCCGAATGCTCCCTCTGTTCAGTGTACCCGGTGGAAGCCCTGGGGCCGTCCCGTGGGTGTTCGTTTGGTGTTGAAGCCGCGTGGCGGAACCGGAACTTTGTACCTTTGACTTCATGATCGGCATGCCGCCGTGAAAACTTGAATCCGCCCTTACTTCGAACATAAGGCCGAAACGGAGGTTGTAAAGACCCCACCACTGCTTTTTTTGAGCGTGTGGAAGATCCGGACAAGAAAAACCAAAACGGGCTGAGCCCGCAATCCGGTAGAGGAACGGCCGGCTCTGGGACCGTGGTCTTCCTTCGCTCCAGGCTCCCCCCGGTCCTCACGCCTACACGGCGTGTGAATACTTCTTGTTTTCTGGGGACGCCGCGTCAGGAGTAAGTCAATAACAAGTCACATGATATGAAGTGATCAGGGGGTTTTTTCTCGAAGAAAGCGATCCAGGGTGGGGCGATCGGGAATGCCTCCCTGAGCCCCCAGGTGCATGCAGCTCAGGGCCGCGGCAGCCCCTGCGAATTGCATACAGCGACCCATGGTCCAGCCCTCCAGGAGCCCGACCATGTAAGCGCCGTGAAACACGTCCCCGGCGCCGGTGGTGTCCTGAACCGCCACGTCAAAGGGCTCCTGCCGGACGAAGGCCCGTCCGTCGTGGCCGATGCTTCCGCGCTCCCCCAGGGTGACCACCACGTTCCCCGGGCAGTGCGCCTGGAGAACGCGAACCGCCGTCTCCGGTTCCCCTGCCTTCCCGACGAGGAGCCGGGCGAACCCTTCCGAGGCGATGAGCTCGTCCACCAAGGGGAGGAGGTCCAGGGATCCCTCTCGAAGCGTACCGGCGTCCATGACCACCTTCATGCCCCGTTCCCTGGCCTGGCGGGCCGCTTCCAGCGAGGCCTCGATCATCAGGCCGTCCATGTGGATCATGCGGGCACGGGGAAAACGAGACAGACCGACGTCCCCGGCCGTCAGAGGAGGTGCGGTCCCCCGATGCCAGAAGACCGTCCTGTGCCCCGTGTCGCTGGACACCGAGATGAAGGCGAACTGGGAGGTACGGTCCGGAGTGACTCGAAGACCCGATGCATCGACCCCCTCGGCCTCGAGCGCGGCTGCGATCTTTCGCCCGAAGGCGTCGTCCCCCACCGACCCCACAAAGGCGACAGAGACGCCGAGGCGGGCCAGGGTCACCATGGCCGTGGAGGTCGGCCCCCCGCACTGCCTCCGGACCTCCAGAAGCTCGGATTTGGTGTTCTCCTCCGGAAACCGCAGGACCTTCCCGAGGACGTCCACACAGGCCTGGCCGATGCCCACCACCACGGCCCGGGAACGCCCGGGCAGGCCCTCGGCCGCCTCTTGTGCTCCGGGGTCCATCATGGCGCGTTTTGTTCCGGCGAGATCCCGTGGCGCTCCATCTCCTCGGTCACCGTGCCCAGGTTGCTTCGAATCCGGGGGGCCATGGGAGCGTCGGGAAAACGCTCGAGCAGGCCCTCGAGGGTTCGATGGCAGGTTTGAAGATGGGCCTTTTGCTCGTCCGGCTCCCGGGCGTTCCTGGCCATGAGGAACCACCTGGCGGCCTTGTCCCGTTCCTGCTGAATGAATCCGGACACGGCCTGCTCACGAAGTCCCGCGGCTTCGGCTCGGGCCTCCGGGCCGAGACGCTCCAGCACGTTCAGGGCGCCCTCGAAGTCCTCGGCCGCCAGCCGCCTTCGAGTCTCCTCCAGGATCCCGTCGGTCTCGCCGGCCGGGCCCTCGGGTTGGGCGCGGCGGGCCTCCGGCTCCTCGGCCTCGATACGGTCCACGCGCTTCATGGCCTGACGGATGGCGGCGGCCTCCGGGTCCTCGGGGTATCGAATGCTCTGCCGAATGAGCAGAAGCCGGGCCTTGTCGTACTCCTTGTCCTGAACCAGCGCTTCCACCCGGTGAAGCAGGTCGTCCAGAGGGCTCGCCGCCGCCTCGGCGGGAGCGGCCCAGGATCCCCTCCGGGACGCCTCGCCTGGAGGGGGTGAGGCGGATATGCCGAGCGCCCGCTCCGCCCGTTGAGCGAGGGCCCGCTCCTCGGTCACCGCGTCCACGAGCTTTTCGTGGTGGACCTTGGCCTGCTGCAGGTTTCCCAGGGTCCGGTGCCAGTCTACCATGCGGCTTCGAAGATGAACCGAGCCGGGGCGTCCCTGCGTCCCCTCCAGCACCCGCTCCCCGGCACGGACCGCTTCCTGCGTGTCGCCCGTCTCGGCCAGGGAGAGGGCCAGGAGGACGCCCACGTCAGGCGGAAGGGCGCCGGGACCATAGGCATCCCGCAGGTCCCGGCAGGTCTGCACCACGGCCCGGTGGTCCCCCGAGGTGAACGCCTCGTAAATGCGCTTCCACTTCCGGACCAGCGAACGGACCACGGACTCCTCGAGGGCCGGCTTCGAACGCGCAGGCTCCAGCAGCCTCTCCTGCAGCGAGCCGAGGCGTTCGAACAGGACGGCTGCAGCCCGGCCGTCCCCGCCCGGGGATCGAATCTCCTTCAGGATTCTGCGGTAATCCTCCAAAAGGGCCAGGGCCTCCCCCCGGCATTCCGGGTCCAGGTCCCTGCCCGGTTCGCTGAGCCGGACCTGCAGACCCTGAATCCGCTCCTCCACCTGGGCCTCTTCGATGACCGGCGCGGGGGGCGAGGCGGGCGGGGAAGCTGGGGAACCGGAGACCCGGCTTCGTGCGGGCCATCCGGGCACGCAGCCCGCGCCCGCAAGGGCCAGGGAGAGCAGGGCACAGGGGAGAAGACGCCTCGAAAAAAGGCGGAATGTCATCGCTTTACACCTCACTGAATCGGTTCGAAGGTTCGGTTCATGCGCACGGTTCCCTCCCGGACGTCCACGTCCGACAGGATGAGGGCCGGGTCGTCCCCCGGCTCCGTTTCCTGAAAACGCAGCGGAAGGCCCGTCCGTGCGGAGATGTGAACCGGACGGAGGTCGGGGTAGGAGGTCATGGCCCCGGGTTTCATGTCAAAGGCCAGGTCGGCGATCTGCAAATCGTTGCGGTAGGCGGGGCTGTTCACCACGGCGTTGCAGGTCTCGATCCAGACCGGCAGGGCGCCAGAGGACCCGTAGATGGTGACCCGCGCGCCCTTCATGGGGCGGTTGTCGTCATAGCCCACGTATGCGGAGACCACGTACCCCGAGGCCAGCTCCAGGGCCCCGCTCTCGGCCGGTCCGGGCACAAACCCCACAAAGCTGGAGTTGGTGTAGCGATTGGCGGTCCCGGTTTTTCCAAAGGCCGGCACCGGGAGCTGCGTGCTCGTTCCCTGCACGTCCACGCTGAGCTGGACGGCGCCCCTGGCCCGTTGTCCGGTCCCGTTTTCCACGACCAGACGCAGGATCTCCGAGACCATGCCCGAAACCCGTGCACTCAGGACCCGGCGGGGGCGGGGCGCGTACTCCCAGATCACCTGACCCTCCCGGTCCTCGATGCGCCGGATGACGGGGATCATCCGCTCGGAGCGTTCGCCGCCCAGAGAGAACACCCGGCCCGACATCATGGTATGGTAGGCCCGAGCCGCCTCGGCGATGCTGACCGCATTGGCGCCCAGAGGAAAGGAGAGCACCGGGTCGAGAGGGGTGGAGATGCCCATCCGGGCGGCGAGTGCTCGAACGTAGTGCAGATTCACCAGGACACGAAAGTCCCGTATCTGATAAAGGAGCTCGATGTCGTATCGTTTCTGCTTCAATAAGACGCGAAACGTCCTGACGGTCTGGCTCTGCAGGAGGTCCAGTATGGACGAGGGGAGCAGGTTGTCCACCCAGACCCGGTCGGCCTCCAGGAGGCCGGGCTGGGCCTGCAGGCGCTCCAGCGTGACCGGCTCGAGGCCTTCGGTATCGGCAAGCCTTCTGGGCCCCAGATACACCAGACGGGACCGGCCGCGGAGGTCCCGTCCCAGGCGGAACCACTGCAGGTCCTCCGGGTCAGGCCCCTGAGGGAAGGTCTCCAGGGCCCCCCGGATGCGGTCCACGGCCTGCTTCATGTCCCGGTTGAAGGCGATCAGGCGCTCGTAGCCGTGCCGGTAAATGCGCCGGTGCTCGGGTTCGTCCAGGTCGAGGCCTTCCTCGCGCACTCGGAAGTGAAGCCGCCTCAGGGTATCGAGTGCTTCATCGTAACCTGCAAAAATCACGTCTGATTCAATGCTTTTTCGAGACTCATCGAATGCAGCCTCGAGCAGGGCGTTTCGATCCACGAGCACACCGTGATGGTCCCGTATGCGACGCACATAGTCCTCGTAGGTCTCCTCCTCGCTCTGGAGCAGGCCGAGCCGATCGGCGACCTCCTGAAACTGGCTCAGCGTCAACTGGTCCGTCAGGTGGTACAGGAGCCAGACGGTGGCCAGGTTCTCGGATTTCACCCCGGCCCAGGCCATGGAGACCTCACCGGATCGAGGTTCGTGGTCTGGGCTGGGAACATAGGCGGTGTTCTCGAAGCGGTACAGCTCGCGAACGTTCATGAGTGCATCCAGCGGGTTCCACTTGAGCTGCATGGCCGCGGCGTACACAATGGGCTTGAAGGTGGACCCGAGCTGGCGTTTGGCGTCCACCGCGCGGTTGAAAAACCGGTTGAGAAACCCTCCCACCATGGCCCGGATCATCCCGTTCTGCAGTACGACGACGCCGCCCTGGAGCTCGGGGATCTCGGTGAGGCGAAGCTTTCCGCCGCTCCCGTTCTCTTCGGGCGAGGTGGAGAAGCAGACCGGAACCAGGTCGCCCTCGTGAAAGCGTCTCACGAACTCCGTTGCATCCTCGGCATCGAAGGCGGCCCACACGCCCCGTTTCGACTGAATCCAGGCCTCTCCCACGGCCCTCATGCCTTCGAGGTCGATCACGCCGCCGCCGTGTTCCCAGGAGACCATCAGATGAGGCGGTGGGCCCGGCTCGGCGTGGGTGATGCGTGCGAGAAACGGGACCAGGGGCACGCGCCCCCGGGGCAGGGTGGCGGCGAGCTGATGGTAGCGGTTCTGCTGCTCGTTCACCGGGTAGCCGCTGAGACGGACATTCAGCACGGGCAGTTGGCGCTGCAGGCTGTGCAGGGCGCCGGTCTGGATTTCACGGTTGACCGAGGTGTGGATCCGGATGCCGGATGTGGCGATGTTTTCGATGCCCTCCCGGGAGAGGATCTCCTGGAAGTACGAGGACTGCAGCTGCTCCCGGACATAGTCGAGGACCACGTTGAGCCGGTAGGTCACCCGACCCTCTCGAAACGGGACGGGCCGGGACACGGAATCCTGGTACAGGTCCGGGGTGATGAAATTGAGCCCCAGCATGTTGCGCAGCACATAGTCCTTGCGGGCCTTGGCCGCCTCCTCGGCGCGGCTCCGCTCCGCCTCCGATGTCTTGGTGAAGGGGTTGTAGCGGTTCGGTCCCTTGACCATACCTGCAATGAAGGCGGCTTCCACCAGATCGAGCTCCCGGGCATCCTTGTCGAAAAAGTAGCGGGCCGCGATCTGAAGCCCCCGGCCGAAGCCGCTCACGAAGAACTGGTTTGCGTAGAGCTCCAGGATCTCCTCCTTGGAGTACCTCCGCTCCAGGAGAAAGGCTTGGAACAGCTCCTTGAGCTTGGCCCGGTAGGAGCGGCGCTCACGTTTGAACACGTTCTTCGCGGTCTGCTGGGTGATGGTGCTGCCCCCCTGGACTACCCGGCCGGCGCGCAGGTTGGCCACGAAGGCCCGGACCACGGCGCGAAGATCGAACCCCATGTGATCGAAGAACCGGTGGTCCTCCGCAGCGACGATCGCCTTGACGAACATCTTGGGGATGTCTTCGTACTCGATGTACCGGCGATGGGTCTTTTCGAAAAACACGCCGATGGGGGTCTCGCCGTCGTCGTAGTACACCGGGCTTTCCGAGAAGATGATTCGCTCGATGGCCCCCCGCTGAATGCGGGTGGAGGCCTCCTGGTGAACCTGGTAATAAAGAAAGCCCAGGAACACCAGCAGACCCAGGGCGGCCGCGAGCCCCAGATAGAGGAGCCCCTTGAGGAAACCGGCCTTCCGCGGTTGTCTACCAAGGTAAAGCTGTGACGATTTAGCCCGTGATCTCACCATGAAGCAGAATCTTTCTCATCATTAGCTTTAGGTTCATTCCTCGCTGGTGCAGACCTTTTCGTCCGTACTTCATGTTGGCTTCGATGAGATACCATCGTCCATTACGTTCGATGAAGTCAAGGCCCACATCGTCGAACCGGCAGGCCCGCGCGCAACGGACCGCCGTGTCCAGGGCTTCTCGTGGAACGCCGTCGAACCGGGCCTCGCCCCCCTGGGAGAGATTCGTCTTGAAGTCGTGGGCCGGCCGCACGCGCCAATAGGCGATCACGGGGTGGTAGTGGATGAGCACCACCCGCAGGTCCCGTTCATGGGGAAGATACTCCTGGATGTAGGCGACCGGGGTGCGCTTCAGGTACGCGTTCAGATCGGCCTCGCCCTCGATGAGGAAGACACCCCGCCCCCGGGACGAGGACCTGGGCAGCTTGGCCACGAATGGAAACCGGAAATCTTTCAGAATGTCGCCATGATGACGACGATAGTAAAACCGGGTTCTTGGGTGGCTCAGGCCCAGCATCTGGAACAGCGTGGACTGCAGGATTTTCTCATCCGCGTACAGGTGGGTCTCGAGGCTCGGAAAGATCGGCCGTCTCATGGTGCTCAAGAACTTGGCATAGTGCCGCGTGGGGTACAGCACCACGGGCGCGCCGAGGATCAAGTCCCGCTCCTGCGCCGTGTAGTCCAGAAAGTTCGGTTTCACCCCCAGGGTCAACACCTCGGGAACACCGCTGAGGCGGCTTCCCAGGGCGATGAACCGGGCCGGCGGCGGACATGCCGTCATGTGAAGCTCCGAGTCCGTACGAGCGCCAGGTGCACTCTCACCGGCGTTGACTTTCGCGAGCCCATCCATTTTAATCCATTGTCCCGGCATTGCAAGGAATTCGGAGGGTACTGCAAAGGACGATCAGCATGAAATCATTCATTGTTTTTCTTACTATTTTTTTGAGTCTCTACGGACTTCTTCACGCATATGTCTATGCCCATCTATACCGGTTTTTTTCCATGAAGCGGCCCTGGAATCTCCTGGTCGCTGTGTCTTTTTTCCTGCTTCTGCTCTGTCCGGTGCTGGGTCAGGTCCTGGCCGCCCGGGGGTGGGCAGGGCCTGCGGGCTGGACGCTCTACGCCGGATACGAGTGGATGGCCCTCCTCTTTCTCCTGGCGAGCGCCCTGGTGGTGGGCGACGGGCTTCGGCTCCTCCTCGCACTCGCAGGCCGGGCGACTGGGCGAGGACGCTTCGGCGGGATGCCCAGGGTCCTGTTCGTGGCGGCAGCGGCCGTTGCGACGGCGGCCTTCGTCTACGGCCACTTCGAGGCCCGCACCCTGCGTGTCCAGCGGCTCGAGCGGGCCACGTCCAAGCTCCCCGAGCACGTGAATGAGCTCCGCGTGGTGCAGATCTCGGACCTTCATTTCAGCGCGGTCAACGACGTGGGCCTGGCCGAGGGGGTGGCCCGGGCGATCCAACCCCTGGAGCCCGACCTGCTCGTGGCGACCGGGGACCTGGTGGATCGGGGCATGACCGACCCCGACGGGGTGGCCGCCGTCCTCCGATCCATTCGGGCGCCTCTGGGTCGATACGCGGTGATGGGGAACCACGAGTTCTATCACGGCATCGACGCGTCGGTCCGGTTTCTGCGGCGTGCGGGCTTTCGCATCCTGCGGGGGGAGGCGGTCCGCCCCCGTCCCTGGCTGTCCCTGGCGGGCGTGGACGACGAGGCCTCGGGTCGCTTCGGCGGACCGCAGGGCCTGACCCCCGGGGTCCTGCTCCAGCAGACGCCGTCGAACGCTCTTTCCCTGTTTCTGCGGCACCGCCCCCGCGTTCCGGAGGCCATCCGGGGCCGGTTCGACCTGCAGCTGTCGGGCCACACCCACGGCGGTCAGATCTTCCCCTTCGGCCTGGTGGTGGGTCTGGCTTACCCCTACCTGAAGGGATCTTACGACCTGGGAGAAGGCTCCATGCTCCACGTGAACCGGGGGACCGGTACCTGGGGACCGCCCATTCGCGTGGGCAGCCCGCCCGAGATCACCTTCGTTCGGTTCACCAGACCGGGCCCGGACTAGCCGCCCTGTGGCGCGGTCCACGCGATCACATCCCGGGCCCGTCGGCGCGCCTCGGCCAGAATGCCCTCCAGGTCGAGGGTCTTGATCTCCCGGTTCTCCATGACCAGACGCCCGTTGATGACCGTGTGAGAGACGTCCTGCGCACCAGCGGCGTAGACCAGGTGGGAGAACGGATTGTACATGGGAACCAGGTGGGGCTTCCGGGTGTCTACGACGATCACGTCCGCCTTCTTGCCCTTCTCCAGGGACCCGGTGACGTTCCCCAGACCAAGGGCCTTGGCCCCTTCCGATGTGGCCATGCGGAGGACCGATGCGGCGTCGAGGACCGTGGGGTCCATGGTGGCCACCTTGTGGAGCTTGGCGGCGGTGTCCATCTCGGCAAACATGTCCAGGTTGTTGTTGGAGGCGCACCCGTCGGTTCCCAGGGCCACGGTGATTCCCCGGGCCTGAAGGTCCTGGACCGGGGACACGCCGCTGGCCAGCTTCATGTTGCTCTCCGGATTGTCCACGGCCTTGACCCCGTGGTCCGCCATGCGCTCGATCTCGGCTCCGTCGACGTGCACGCAGTGGTCCGCGATCAGGTGGGGTCCGAGCACCCCCAGGGACTCGAGGTGCTCGAAGGGCCGCTTGCCGTACATTCGCCGGACCTGCTCGATCTCCGATCGGCTCTCGGCCACGTGGATGATCATCGGCACCTCGTGGGCTCGAGCCATCTCGGAGGCCTTCTTCAGGAGGTCCGGGCTGCAGGTGTAGATGGCGTGCGGCTCCACGGCGATGCGGACCAGGGGGTCGTCCTTCCACTCGTCGATGAGGGCCTCGGTGTACTCGAAGCCCTTGTCGATGGGACCGTAGTTGGGGGAGGGAAAATCGTAGAGCACCTCGCCCACCAGGCAGCGCATGCCTGCGGTTCGCGCCGCACGGGCCACCTCGGATTCGAACAGGTACATGTCGCAGAAGGTAGTGGTCCCGGAGAGGATCATCTCCGCGCAGGCGAGCAGGGTGCCCGCGTGAACGAAGTCCGCGTCCATGCGGCTCTCCGCGGGAAAGATGTAGTGGTTGAGCCAGTCCATGAGGGGGAGGTCGTCCGCCAGGCCCCGGAAGAGGGTCATGGCCGCATGGGTGTGGGCGTTGACCAGACCGGGAAGGATTAGGCCTCCCCGGGCGTCGATGCGCCGGGCCGAGGCCGGCGGGATCGCGGGTCGGGTTCCCACGTCTGCGATGGCGTCGCCGCGAACGACCAGAAAGCCGTCTTCGACCACCCGATCTTCGGGATCCATGGTGAGGATGGTACCGTTTTCAATGACCAGGTCCGCGGGTTCCATGCAGCGTCCTTTCGTGCGCAATGTGGGTTCAGTCGTTCGTGTTCGGGCCCTCCCGGCTCAGGACAGCCCCCTGACCACCGCCTCCCAGAGCCGCGTCAGGACCGGCTCAGCCCGTCCGGCCGCCGCAATGACCTGCTCCAGGGACGTCTCCTCCATGCAGTCCGGGCGGTTGACGTTGGTGACGGCCACGATGACGCCGATTCGAAGACCGCAGTGCACGGCGGTCACGACCTCGGTCACCGTGGACATGCCCACGGCGTCCGCTCCGATCATGCGGAGGAACCGGGTTTCGGCGGGAGTCTCCATGCTCGGTCCCCGAATGCCCACGTACACCCCCTGCCTGAGCTCCACGCCCAGGGCCAGTGCCTCCCGCCGCACCAAGCGGATGAGCTCGCGGTCGTAGACCTGGGTCATGTCGGGGAAACGGGGTCCGAAGGCGTCCAGATTGGGGCCGATGAGCGGGTTGGTTCCGGTCAGGTTGATGTGATCGGTGACCAGCATGAGATCCCCGGCCGCGAACTGGGGGTTCAGCCCGCCCGCCGCGCTCGAGACGAGCAGGTGCGTGATCCCCAGCCGCGCCATGACCCGCACCGGGAAGCCCACCTGCCCGGCCGTGTAGCCCTCGTAGAGGTGGAAGCGACCCTCCATGGCCAGGGTGGGAACACCCGAAAGCCCGCCGTAGACCAGGGTCCCTTTGTGTCCCTCGATGGTCGAGCTGGGGAAATGGGGGATGTCCTCGTAGGGCACGCGGAACCCCACCTCCATGGTCCGGGTGAGGTCGCCGAGCCCCGTTCCGGTGATCAGACCGATCCGCGGACGGGTATGGATCCTTTTCTGAAGGTGGTCTGCAGCCTCTTGTATGGACTTCATCATGGGCAGGCGTCTCCTTGAGTTCCGGGCTTCGGCCGGATTTTGATACCACAGAACGCGGGCCGTGAAAAGGCCTTGAAGGAGAAAAGGCCTTGACCGCCATTCTGCCCCTGGGATACATCATGATGATCGCTTGTCCATCTCCTGTAACGCGTTTCTGGCTCGATCCGCTGCTGATCCTTTACGGATTCGAAGACGAAGGAAAGATTCCGGGCAGGATGAGCGCTGAGGAAACATCCATGATGACAAGAAAGGCTGCCGGTATTTTTCGGCGGAGACGAGGAAAGGCTTTCAGCGCATGATCGATCTTCACATCCATTCCAGCTCCTGCTCGGACGGACGGATGTCCCTGGAGGAGATCTTCGCCGAGGCCGTTCGCAGAGGCATCCGGGTCCTGTCCATCACGGACCACGACTCTGTCGACTGCCAGGAGTCGGCCATGGTGATGGCGGAGGAGCTCGGCGTCGGCTACATCACGGGGCTGGAGTTGAACGTCTCCTTCGCCCACCCGGACTACCGGAAGGGCAAACCCGCCCCCCTGGATTTTCTGGCCTATGACTTCGACGTTCACGACCCGCGCCTCCTGGAGAAGCTTCAGGCGTTGAGGGAGCACCGACGGGTTCGAGCGGAGCGCATCCTGGAGAACCTGAACCGGGAGCTCGTGGACGAGGGCCGTCTCCCCTTCGATCATCACGACATGGAGGCCATCGAGGCGAGCGTGGACGGGGCCTTC
>CAYYVD010000030.1:0-13324 GCA_964475045.1 uncultured Desulfobacterales bacterium
TCCGCATCTCCATGGCCTGCTGCCTCAACATGTGCGGCGCGGTCCACTGCTCGGACATCGCGCTCCTGGGCTACCACCGGAAACCGCCCATCATCGACAGCCAGGTCCTCGACAATGTCTGCGAGATCCCCCTGGTCATCGCGGCCTGTCCCACGGGCGCCATCTCCCCGGCCAAGACCGAGGACGGCAAGAAGACCGTGAAGATCAAGAACGAGCGCTGCATGTTCTGCGGCAACTGCTACACCATGTGCATGGCGCTTCCGCTCTCGGACAAGGAAGGCGACGGCGTGACCATCCTGGCCGGCGGCAAGATCTCCAACCGGATCTCGCCTCCCAAGTTCTCCAAGGTCGTGGTGCCGTTCCTGCCGAACAGTTTCCCGAGGTACCCGGAAGTGTGCGAAGACGTGAAGAAGATCGTCGAGGCCTACGCGGCCGGCGCCAACAAGTACGAGCGGATCGGCGACTGGGCCGAGCGGATCGGCTGGGAGAAGTTCTTCGAGAAGTGCGGTCTGGACTTCACCGAGCACCTCATTGACGACTACCGGCTCCAGTACGACACCTACAGGACCTCCACGCAGTTCAAGTACACCGAGGCCGCCTGGGCGGTGTCCAAGGCCGCCGGCGGCGTCGAGTAGCACGCCCGCAAGCGCGGACAGAAAGGGAGCGTTCCATGGAAGAGCTCAAGCAGGCCATCATGGATTATGCTGAGAAGAGCAAGAAGACCAAGTTCTACTTCAGCGATCTGGAAAAGGCCGTCAAAAAGGTGAAGCCCGATGTCAAGGCCCGGGAGGTCAAGAAGGCGGCGACCGCCCTGATCAACGAAGAAAAGCTGATCTACTTCTCCACGGGCAGCAGCACCATGTACGGCATGAAGGGCCGGGGGCAGACGGAAGATTACTAGTTCCGGTCCGTTGAAAACGAGCAGCGGTGAGAGGTCGCTTCTCCCCCGTGGAGTGCGGCCTCTTTCCGTCTGCGCATCCAAGAGACGCTGAGACCGGCACGGTCTCGCAGAGGTCGGGGACAGGGCCCTCGGGGCCCTGTTGCGCTGAGGCTTGGCCTTCCCGCAGGAAAAACGGCGAGGCGGCCTCAGGGTCCTCGAAGAGGGGAGCCTCCCGGGAGGTTCAAGGGGGCTTCGCCGTGGGGGCGCTTGCTGGGAAACCGTGCAGCAGGCCTGAGCAGGCCATGGAGCATGTCATGAAAACGCCGCAGGACGCGGAGCATTTCATCGCCGAGCAGAAGCAGCAGCTCGCCGAGAACCCCGAGTGCGCCAACACCTCCTACAACCTGGGCGTGGCGCTCATGGAGCAGGGACGGTGGGACGAGGCCATCGGGGCCTTCAACGACGCGATCAACGAAAGCGCCCGAATGTTCGAGGGCTACGTGAACCTCGGGTACATCTACTTTCAGAAGGGCGAGCTGGACCGGGTCGTGGACTGCAACCAAAAAGCGGTCCAGCTGGAGCCGCGGTACGCCCGCGGGTACGCCAACCTGGGCTTCGCCTACCTCCAGATGCAGCGAAGCGAGGAGGCGATCGAGGCCCTGGAGAAGGCCATCGAGCTGAACCCCAGAATCGTCCAGGCGTGGAGCAATCTGGTGAACGCCTACCTGCAGAAAGGGGACATGGACAAGGCCGTGGAGGTGGGGGAAAAACTCGTGGAGATGGCCCCGGACTTCGGCCTCGGCCACAACAACCTGGCTGCCGCCTACTTCAACCGGGACGAGGTGGACAAGGCCATCGAGCACGTGGACAAAGCGGCGGCCCTGGGGTTTCGTGTTCACCCGGATTTTCTCGAGCGATTGGAGCCCCACCGGTGAAAGACGCGGATCTGTCCCAGCTGTTTCGAAGCTACGAGTCCCTGGCCGCCATGGCGGACCAGGCGTTTGACCGAATGCGCCAGGCCCACGCGAGCTGCCTCCGGTGCGAACGTCACTGCGACGACTGCTGCCACGCGGTCTTCGGCCTCTTTCTCGTGGAGGCGGCCTACCTCCAGCACCACTTCGGCCGGCTTTCGAGTGAGGAAAAGGCCGGGGTCGTGGTTCGCTGCGGGCAGGCCGATCGGGACCTCGCCCGGGTCCAGCAGGCCCTTCGGGACGGTCGAGGGCAGCAAGAGGACCCTCTGGCGGTCGCTCGGGTGCGATGTCCCCTCCTGAACGAGGAGCGGGACTGCGTGCTCTACACCGCGCGGCCCATCACCTGCCGGATCTACGGCGTACCCACCAAGGTCCAGGGAAAGGCCCGGGTGTGCGGCCGGTCCGGGTTCGAGCCGGAGGGCACCTACCCGGCCTTCGATCTGGACGGCGTCTTTCGGGACCTCTACGACATGTCCCGGGAGCTCGTGGAGAAGGCCGGGGGGGAGGATCCGGAGCGCGCAGGGCTCCTCTTTTCCATGTCCAAGGTCCTCACCACCCCGCTGGACCACCTCATTCACGAGCCACTCGAAGGGTTCGGTGAAGGGTCTTGACGTGGTCCTCGAGACGGCTCTCGATCAGGGCCCGCTCCAGAGGGTCCGCTCCCAGCGCCCCTAGAACCGGGGCGTGCAGGGTGAGGAGCTCCTTCGAGGAAAACGAGCGCAAGAGATCGAGGAACGCAGCCTCTTGCTCGAGCAAGGGGGCGTCCGATCCCGTGCGTTCGGCCAGGCCTCGAAGAAAGCCGCGGATCGCCGCCTCGAGCGTTTCCTCTCCGGCCCACTGCGGGCGTCCCACCCCGTCGGCCCGGTCCAGGCGCATGCGAAGGGCCGTGTCCAGCAAGAAGTAGACCAGTGCCGCCGCCGAAGGCAGACCGTCTTCCGGTGCCATTCCCGAAAGCGGTTCGTACCTGCGGGCGGTGGTGAGCCGGACCTCGAGCGCGCCGTTTCGCGGCCGCACCACGAAGTCCCCGGCTGCGTGATGCCAGGCCCGGATCTGCCGGCGGCCGTCGGGGTCGTAGCAACGGGTGAGGATCCGCGCGCACTCCACGAACAGAGACGAGACCTCCTCCTCGGTGGCCCGGCGTTCCCCGTGGCCCGGGTCCCAGATCCACACCTCGGGCGCCCCCCCGAGTGGGTCGGGGCGCATGTGCCACTCGCAGAAGCCCTCGAACCAGTCGGCCACGAGGATGCAGGCGTTGACCCGTCTTCCTTGGGGCCCCAGGGCAGCCGAACCGAAGGCGAGGGGGACGGGCAGACAGGGAAGCCCGAACCGACGGTGAAGCTCCTCCAGGACCTCGACCTCGCGGGCCAGCCAGCGCCGGGCCTGCTCGGACACGGCCGTGCTGGCGCAGAGCTTGAGGCTCTCCTCTTCGGTGCGGACCTCCACGCTGGCCACGTGGTAGAGCGCTCCGTGCTTCTGGGTGCAGATTCGAAGGGACTCGAGGCGGCCCGGGGTGGCACCCGCGGGAGGCCTCGGTTCGAGGACCTTCTGAAGAAGGCGGGCGTGGTCCTCCAGAATGAAGCGCCGGACCCCCTCCAGGTAGTCCCCCAGGGTGAGGAACGGGTGCCGCTCGTGGAGCGAGACTTGGAAGGGTGCGGCCAGGTCCTCCGCGCTGAGGGGAATCTCGCCGTGGGGTGAGAACGCGGCGTAGGTGATGTCCAAGGCCTACACCCGTTCCAGGGCCTCGCGGGCGAGCCGGCCCACGGTCGTCTGCCGGACCCGGCCGCCCGCGTAGACCCGGAGCTCGCCGGGATCCTCGAGACGCTTCTCCAGGTCGTCCCGCATCTCCTGTGCGCCGAGATGCCCGAGGAGACGAGCGGTCTGACCGCGCACGCACGGATCAGGATCGTTGAGGAACCTCAGAAAATGGAAGGTGTGCCTGCGAAGAAGATCGGGCTGGACCTCGGCCACCCGGGCGATGGCGTCGAGGGTGGCCGCGCGGCGGGTTTCGTCGCCCAGAAACGGGTACAGCTGGGGCAGGTATCCTGCGTACCGCTCGGGCTTGTGGCGGATGATCTCTCCAATGGCTTCGAAGGCGCCCCAGCTGGAGGCCGCGGTGTCCGTGATGGCGTAGAAGAGCCCCTGGAGGAGCTTGGAGATTCCGGCGGGGCTGGTTTCCCCGGCCAGGGCGCTCACGCGCCCCATGGCTTCTGCGGCTCGGCGGCGGAGGGTGTCGTCACCCGTGTAGAGAAGCCGCTGCAGGGTTCGAAGCAGCTTTCGATCCGTGGGGGCGGCCTCGAGGATCGGAGCCAGGTCGAGGTCGCGCACGCAGCGCTCCACCTCGCGTTTGCTCAGGGAGACCGCCCGCCCGGCGGCGGCCGCCGGGGCGGACGCCGGAGAAGGGGCCGGCGTGGCCCGGTCCAGTCGCTTTCGCACCCCTTCGGCTGTGACCTCCAGAACGTCGTCGTGAAGACGGACGAACAGGAGCACGCCGGGGATCCGCCGGCTTTCGAGAAATCCGCCGGGAACGATCAGGTGGTTGGTCAGGTCATAGTGCTCGACGATCTCCTGACGGTAGTCCTCCTCGGGAAGGAGGCTCCAGGCCAGGTCCCAGTCCATATCGCAACCGAACACCAGGGCTTCGACCTGGGCGGACCCCACGTTCCGCCCGCTTTCATCGCAGGCATAGACCGCGCTGCAGGCGCAGGTTCCCACGGGCATCTCGCCCGGGCGCCGGGTGTCCAGCTCCCGGGGCCTCTCCACGACCAGCCCGCAGAACGGGCAGGTGGGGCGCTTGACGAAGTCTCTTCCTTGAAGCTTACGGTCCAGCATGGTTCGCTCCCGCGGCCGGGCATCCGGCTCAGAGATCCAGGTCGATGCCGGCCCCGTTCTCGTCGTACTCGAACCCCGTGATGGTGAAGCCCTTTCCGGCGCTGGTGAAGAGAAGCATCCAACCGGCATAGGCGCGGCCTGCGAAGTCGCAGCCCAGGACGCCGTTTCGCGCGTGGTATCGCCGGAGCTTGGGCACGACGTCTTCCTGGAAAACGGACTCGATGTGGACCAGGTCGTCCTGGTCGAGCTCGCTCTTGCGCGCGGTGCCCCGGTCGGATTGCAAGGAGGGCTCGAGGGCCGAGGTGCTCAACGGCTGTGACCGGGGAGCTCGAGCGTGTGGCAGGAGTTGCCGGGACCGCAGGACTTGCTGTCCAAGCGGGCCTGCCTGCCCTCCGAGCCGCCCCCCATGGCATGGTTGGTCACGCTCACCACCCGTTCCACCACGGCGGCACCGCACTCCGGGCAGGCGAGCTCCACGTTTTCTTCGGTCGACATGAAGATCTTCTCGAATATCTGTCCACAAGAGACACAACGAAACTCGTAGATGGGCATGGGAATCCTCCTCGAGCGGCCGCATAGGGCCGCTTGTGCTATCTTTCGCATGCACTATAATGACTGGGGACCGGGAAGTCAATCAACGCTCCCGGCGGGACCCGGGCACCGGAGGCCGTGCACCGCCATGATCCTCTCCTTTCACCCCTGCATCACCGCGGACCGCCAGGTCATTCTGGGGTCCAGGGCCCCGGACCGCCGGGACGCCGAGCTGGCGGCCCGGGCGGAAGCCGTGGTGCTCCCTCAGACCTGTCCCGAGTCCCTGTTCCGCCTCTGCCGGGAGGGCGGGGCTCCCTGTTTTCCCTTCTATGACCTCCGCTTCGCCTATCCGGGAAAGGTCGGCCAGGCGCGTCTCTTCCGGGAGCAAGGCCTCCCGCATCCCGAGACCTGCGTCTGGAGCACGATGGCCGAGCTCCTGCAGGCCCTGCAGGGCTCAGGATTCCTGCCCCATCGGCCGCCCTTTCTCGTCAAAACCGACACGGACCACGAGGGACGGGGCATTCGGTTGGTTCGGGACAGAGAGGACCTCATGCCGGCGCTGGACGATCTGGCGCGCAGGAAGAGCCGCACCCGCGAAGGCCTCGTGACCCAGAGCCTGGTTCCTTCCAACGGCAGGGTCCTTCGCGCCGTGATCCTGGGCCGGCGGGTGATCACGTACTGGAAGCGGAACCCCGACGGGAGCTCCCCGGCCACCGTGTCCCGGGGAGCGAGGATCGATCCTTCCTGGAGACCCGAGCTGCAGGACAAGGGAAAGGCGCTGGCCCTGAACATCGGGGAGACGCTGGGCATCAATCTGGCCGGCCTGGACCTGGTGTTCGACATGACCTCCCCGGACCCGAGCCCGCTGATCCTGGAGATCAACCACGTGTTCGGCCGCCGGGGGTTGGGCGGCAGCGAGGCGTTCTACCGGCTGCTGTTCGAAGCGGTTTGCGATTGGCTTCGAGAGCGGGGGCTGGACTCGAGCCGGGTCGGCCTGGTGTAGGTTTCCGAATTACGTATGGTGTCCCCGAAATTCACGGGCCTCGAAGATCCATCTACAGGGACGAAAACGAGACGTGCACCTTGCGGGTGCGGGGCCCGTCGAACTCGCAGAAGAAAATCTTCTGCCAGGTTCCCAGGACCAGACGGCCGTCCTCCACCATCACCAGCACCGAGCTCCCCACGAGCGAGGCCTTGACGTGGCTGTCCGCGTTGCCCTCCATGTGGCGGTAGCCGGCGTTCGGCGGAACCAGGTCCTCGAGCTTGCTCAGGATGTCTTCGCAGACCGCCGGATCCGCGCCCTCGTTGATGGTCACGCCCGCTGTGGTGTGGGGAACGTAGGCCATGCAGATGCCGTTCCGGGCCTTTTGCCCGGAGACCTCCTTCTGCACCTCGCCGGTGATGTCCACCATCTGGTTTCGAGAGCGGGTGCTCACACGAATGGTTGCGGGCATGGCGTGCCTCCTCTTCCAGCCTCACGCGAAGCGGACCGCAGACGCTCCCGGGGCCGGGCGGCTAGGGAATGATGATGCCCGAAGGCTTTTCGTCTGTGTCCGGGGCGGCCTCCCCGCCGGTCTCTTCGGGGAAGCCGGCGTCCTCCAGACCCCTGTGGAACAGGAGGAGCGTTCTCTCGGTCATCAGGCGAAGCAGGGGATGGGCATCGAACAAGGATTCCGGGGCCTCGAGGGATCGGGCCGCGATCCGTGCCAGGCGGGCAAGCTCCGGGTCGCCGAGGTGATGGAGGACATAGGCGGTTTCCTCCAGCCGGAGGCGGAGACGCTCCCGCCGGTCTCCGGAGAAGTGGTCCGGAATCCAGGCCCGCTTGATCTCGTCGATTCGACGATCCTGCTGATCCTCCGACAGGTGAATGGGGCTGTTCTCGGCCTCCCGGATGTCCTCGGCCAGGGATTGCGCCTCTCGAGGGTCCACCATCCAGGAGGTCAGGATCTCGTGGCCCAGCAGCCTGACGGCCATGGATTCCGTGAACACCCGCCCGTCCTCCCCCTCAACGGGGATCAGGGTTCCGGCCGGCGGCTCTTTTGCCGGCGTGATTCGGTCCAGGAGCCACGGGCGCGCCCGCAGGTACGCGGCGGTCCCGGGGGCGTCCGGCTTGGCCCGTTGGGCCTGCTCCAGGACCGACAGGGCGTGCTCCGGAGAGGCGGGCACCACGTGCTCGAACCCCTCGAGAAAGTCGTCCCGGGCCAGAGCGGCCTTTTTCTTGCTGAAGGCCCCGCCGGTGTACTGCAGGATGCCGGCTTCGTCGCTGACCAGGGCCGCTCCCAGCTCGATGCCCTTCGGGGCCTTCGGAAGCGCGAGGAGCACCCCCCTTACACCGATGCCGTCCGTGGGCGTCAGGAAAGCGAACGGCCGCCCCTGCTCCGGCGTTCCCTGGAAGCGGAGGACGGGCGCTTCCGACGACGGGCTCGGCGGGACGTCCGTGCCCTGCTGCTCGAAACGGAAGGCGGCCTTGCGCGCCGCCTTTCGAACGGATTTCTCCGGGAATGCGTCCCGCACCGCCGTCAGAACGGGGACGAGCGCCGGGCCGCCGGCCGGAAGGCGCTCCAGAAACGCAGCGGCCACGGCGGCATCCGGGAGACTGGCTCGGACATCGGAGGTGTCGATGCGTTCAGGTGCTTCGAGGGCGATCTTCAAGCGTTCGGACTGATCGGGCGAGAGTGGAGGAAGGGAGGAGCGCTTTTTCTTTCTGGAGCCTTTTTTCTTTGCCACGGTGCGTCAGGCCGCCTCTTGGTTCTCGATGGTTACGTGGTCCTCATACCCCTCCTCTTCCAGGTACACGTTGATCGTCTCCTGGGGAGAGGTCTCCCAGATGCCCCCCACATAGTTGGCCATGATGGGGAGCTCGCGGTCCCCGTCTCCACGGTCCGCGAGAACGGCCAGTTCGATCTTCTTGGGCCGCCCGTAATCGATCAGGGCATCCATGGCCGCCCGCACCGTCCGTCCGGTAAACAGGACGTCGTCCACCAGGATGACGGTCTTGTCGTCGATGGAGCAGGGAAGCTCGGTCTTGCCCACAAGGGGCGTCACCCCGATTCGCGTCCAGTCGTCCCGGTACAGGGTGATGTCGAGGACACCCGTCGGGGGACGTTCTGCACCGGTGCGGGCAATGGCCTCCTGCAGCCGGTTGGCCAGATAAGCGCCGCCGGTTCGAATGCCCACCAGAACCACGTCCGCCATGGCTGGATTTCGCTTCCGGATGTCCAAGGTGATCCGTTCGATGTGCTCGGCGATGTCTTTTTGCTCGAGAATCACGCGTTTGGTCATGTCCGCCACGCTCCGGTACTCCGAAGAAAAACTTGCACTATATTATGGCGTCCTGTAGAAATCAATGAAAAAACAAGGCTTCCTGGCCTCGAAGACGAGGGTTCGGGAGCCCGATTTGATGCACAGGAGGCGTGCCGGAAGGCGTGGAGCAGAATCGGAACATGCTGATGGAGGGGCTGCGGTATGGGTTCCGCAGCCGGCTGCTTCTCGAAGAGGCCTTTCGGCACTCCTCCTACGTGAACGAGATCGGCGATCCCCGCCTTCGTGACAATGAGCGCCTGGAGTTTCTGGGGGACGCCGTTTTGGACCTCTCCATCAGCCACCTGCTCATGGAGCGGTTCGAGGAGGCGAGAGAAGGGGAGCTGTCCAAGCTCCGGGCCATGGTGGTCAACGAGCGAAGCCTCTGTCGGATCGCAGAGACCCTGAATCTCGGTGCCTGTCTCCTCCTGGGAAGGGGTGAGGAGAGGTCCCGCGGACGACACAAGCCCTCCATTCTGGCCAACGCGGTGGAGGCGTTGATCGGCGCCTTGTACCTCGATGCAGGCTTTGCTCGAACCGACGGGATCGTGAGGCGTCTGTTCGGTCCCCTGATCGACGAGATGGGCGAGGAGATCCCGGTCCGGGACTACAAGAGCCTTCTCCAGGAGTACACCCAGCGGCGCCTCAAAACCCTGCCCGAGTACGTGCTGCTGTCGGAAAGCGGCCCCCCCCACGAGCGCGTGTTTCGCATCGCCCTTCGGCTGGAGGGCCGCGTGGTGGCCGAGAGCACGGGCAAGAGCAAGAAGACCGCGGAGCAGCGGGTGGCCAGGGAGGCATACCGGTGCCTGACAGAGCAAGAAAGCGGCCGTTGATCGTTCCGATCTTCATTCCGACCCAGGGTTGCCCCCATCGCTGCGTGTACTGCCGTCAGGAGGGCATCACCGGGACGACCGGCCCTCCGTCTCACGGGCAGGTCAAGGAGACGCTCCTTGGCGCGGTCCGGTCACCGAGGTTTCAGCCGGAGCGCAGCCCGGAGATCGCTTTTTACGGAGGCACCTTCACCGGGCTGTCCCTGGAGACCATGGAGGCGCTCCTGAGCGTGGTGCATCCCTGGGTGGCCGAGGGGCCGTTTTGCGGGGTGCGCGTCTCCACCCGGCCCGACGCCCTGGACCGGGAGCGGTTGTCCCTCATGAAGCGCTACGGCGTCGCCACGGTGGAGCTCGGCGTTCAGTCCCTGGACGACCGGGTGCTCGGTCGCAGCCTGCGGGGCTACACCGCAGGGGCGGTGCAAAGGGCGGTGCCGGCGCTCAGGGCCGCAGGCTTTCGGGTGGGCGTCCAGCTCATGCCCGGCCTTCCCGGAGACAGCAGGGCGCGATGGCGGAATACGGTGACGAAGGCCCTCGCCCTCGAACCGGACCTGGTCCGCCTCTACCCCACGGTGGTCCTGGAGGGCACCCGTCTGGCCGCCTGGTACCGGAAAAGCCGGTACCGGCCCCTGACCCTGGACGAGGCGGTGGATCGTTGCTCCGAGGCCTGCGTCCGCTTCGCCGCCCGGGACATCCCCGTGGTTCGCCTCGGTCTTCTCGTCTCGCCCGAGAGCCTGGACCAAGGGGAGGTCCTGGCCGGACCGTGGCATCCCGCCTTCGGGGACCTGGTCCGTTCCTCGGTGTACCATCAACGGCTCGAGGCCCTGCTTCCCGCGGACTCGGGCGGGGATCTCCGCATCTCCGTCCACCCCGCAGACGAGCCGCTGCTTCGAGGGTATCGAAACCGCGGCACCCGTGCGTTGAAGCGCAAGACCCGCGCCGATTCCCTGGAAATCCGTGCGGACGACCGGCTGCCCCCGGGGAGCCCGATCGTCGAAACCGTTTCAGCGGCCCCAGGGCCGGCCGGACCAGGAGGCTTGCCCCGTGTCACTGCATGACCGTAGCCCCGCAGGCTCAGAGCACCGTTCAGGCTTCGTCGCGCTGGCGGGTCCGCCGAACGTGGGCAAGTCCACGCTCCTGAACCGGATCCTGGGTCGAAAGGTCGCCATCGTCTCCCCGAAGCCGCAGACCACCCGGAACCGAATTCTCGGGATCCACCACGAGCCGGGCTGCGAGATCGCGTTCGTGGACACCCCGGGTGTTCATCGCACCCGGACCGCGCTCCACCGCAGCATGGTGGCCTCTGCGCAGGAGTCCTTTCAGGAGGTGGACCTGGTGGCTGTGATGATCGATCGGGGCCGCCCTCAGGATCCGGACGTCGACCGGATCCTGTCCCAGTTGCGCGAGACGCGCAAACCGGCCGTCCTGGTCATCAACAAGATCGACACCGGTCCCCGCGATGCCCTGCTGCCCATCATGGACGCCTATCAAAAGCGCCATCCCTTCGAGGCGATCGTCCCCGTCTCCGCCCTGACGGGAGACGGCGTGGACGTCCTCCTCCAGGCCGTTCGAGGGCTCCTGGAGCCGGGCCCCTCCTTTTTCCCCGACGACATGGTCACGGATCAGACGGAGGCCTTCACGGTCGCCGAGATCATTCGCGAGAAGGTGTACCTCAAGAGCGGGCAGGAGATTCCCTATGCCACCGCCGTGACCGTGGACCTCCTGAGGGAGCCGGACGAACGGGGGATGCGGACCATCGCCGCGCGCATCCACGTGGAGTCCGCAAGCCAGAAGAAGATCCTGATCGGGCGGGGAGGACGCATGATCCGGACGATCGGCGAGGAGGCCAGGCGGGAGATGGAGTCCCGCTTCAAGGGGCGCGTCTACCTGGAGCTCACCGTGCGGGTGGAGAAGAACTGGACACGGGACACGCGGGCCCTTCGACGGCTGGGCTACTGACCGGGGGTCGGGGCTCTCCGGTCGTACCTGAGCTCGGGGTCCAAAGGGCAAAAAAAAACCAACCCTGGGAGAGGGGTTGGTTTCTTTTTTTAGGAGGAAAGGGTTTGTTTCTGATTTCGGCTCACAATCATGCAACTTGCTTGCCAGCACCTTGCGGCGAGAGGGGGCTTGGTGATAAAGGTTCGATTTTTATGGAAAAAGTTGGCCTTTTGTTCGATCGACCACTCGAGCGGGCGTGCGGGGGGCGGTACAAAAACTTGTACCGCCCGATCCGCCGTTTTTCGAGCGTGCCATATAAGGCTTCGAAATAAAAAGAAGATTTGTGGGTTCAATTTCTTGGACCCTCATGCGGTGATGTTGTACTTCTTCATCTTGTGCTGCATGAGGCTCTTGGTGATCCCGAGCATGGCCGCGGCGTGGGCCTGCACGTGACCACAGTGCTCGAGCGCCCTGCGAACGAGCTTCTCCTCGATCTGCTCCAGGGTCTTCTGCAGGGGCGCGTCCAGAGGAATGAAGCGCTCCACGGGGACCTCGTCCCGGGGGTTGGAGAGCGCCTCGGGCAGGTCCTCCTGCTTGACGACCCCGTCCGTGTTGAGCACCACCGCCCGCTCGATGGTGTTCTCGAGCTCGCGGATGTTCCCCGGCCAGGTGTGCCGGTAGACGGCCTTCCAGGCCTCGGGGCTCACCTGGATCCGCTTCCCGTTCTCCTCCTGGCTGTATTTTTCGATGAAGTGATTGACCAGCAGGGGAATGTCCTCGGTCCGTTCGGTCAGCGGGGGCACCTCGATGTGGATCACATTGAGCCGGTAGAACAGGTCCTCTCGAAAGGCTTCGTTGGCCACATCCTCCTTGATGTTGCGGTTGGAGGCCGAGATGACCCGCACGTCCACCCGGATGGAGCGCGTGCCGCCGACCCGCTCGAACTCCATCTCCTGGAGAACCCGCAGGAGCTTGACCTGAAGCGGCGCGGGCATTTCACCGACCTCGTCCAGAAACAGGGTGCCGCCGTCGGCGACCTCGAAACGGCCCTTCTTCATGGAGACGGCGCCTGTGAACGCCCCTTTCTCGTGCCCGAAGAGCTCACTTTCGAGCAGGGTCTCGGTGAGCGCACCGCAGTTGATGGAGACGAAGGGACGGTCGCGGCGGGGGCTGTTGTAGTGGATGGCCTTGGCGATGAGTTCCTTGCCCGTTCCGGACGGACCCGTGATCAGGACGGACGCCTTGGAGCGGGACACCTTGCGAATGAGGTCGAAGATGTCCTGCATGGGCTTGCTCTTGCCGATGATGTTGCCCTGCCGGTACTGGGCGAGGAGCGCATCGCTCAGCCGCTGGTTCTCCCGAATCAGCCGGTAGTTTTCCAGGCCCTTCTTGATGGTCAGCTTCAGCTCTTCGTTTTGAAAGGGTTTTGTGATGTAGTCAAAAGCTTGCTTTTTCATGGCCTCGACGGCCTTTTCAATGGTTCCGTAGGCCGTCATCATAATTATAGGGAGATCTTTTTTGACATTTTTGATCTCTTCCAAGAGCTCCATGCCGCTCATGCCAGGCATCTTCATGTCCGTAATCACCAGATCGATATCCGCTTCACGGACCAGCTTCAGGGCCTCCCTCCCGGCCCCTGCGGTGAGGACCTCGTAGCCTTCGGGCGCGAGAAGGGCCTCGAGCACGACACGGTAGTTCTTTTCGTCGTCGACAATCAGGATGGTTTCCATGTGCATGCGCCTTGTGCGTGCCTGGGTGGACCTACTTGGGCAGGCGGATGGTGACGGTGGTTCCTTCTTCGACACGGCTTTGGATTTCGATGTTCCCGTTGTGGCCTTCCACGATCTTCTTGACGATGGACAGGCCGAGGCCGGTTCCCTGCTCCTTGGTGGTGAAGAACGGGTTGAAGAGCTTGGACAGGTTGGCTTCGTCGATGCCCCGGCCTCGGTCCCGGAACGCCACGCGGTAGGCGTTTCGCTCGGGGGTCACGGCGATTCGGATGGTACCCCCCTGGTCCTGTGCCTGAATCGCGTTGATCAGGATGTTCA
>CAYYVD010000030.1:13334-22739 GCA_964475045.1 uncultured Desulfobacterales bacterium
CAGAAACGCCTGGTAGAGAAGGTCGGGGTCGGCCTGAAGCTCGAAACGCCGGCCGTCCAGGTTGTGCACCAGGCGGATGTCTTTGCGGTCAAGCGCCGGTTCCAGGAAGGAGAGGTTCCTCATGAGGATGTCGGCCAGCGAGGTGTCCTGCAGGTTGGGGGTCTGAGGCCTCGCAAAGTCCAGGAACTCGGTCACGATGCCGTTCAGCCTTCCCGATTCCTCGCGGATGACCCCGGAGAGGCGCTTCTGGGTCTCGTCGGCGTCGGGCAGCCCGGCCATGAGCTCGGCCGTGCTCTGAATGATGCCCAAGGGGTTCTTGATCTCGTGGGACACACCCGCCACCATTTCACCCAGCGCGGCCAGCCGCTCGGCCTGGTGCAGCTGATTCTCCAGCTCACGCTGCTCCCGCGCGCGATCCTCGATCATGGTCTCCGCCTTTCGAACGATCAGGAGCAGCGCCACGAAGATGGCCCCCATGATGAGAATGGACAGACCGAAGACCAGGTACTGAAACCGGACGATGGACTCGTACTGTTCGCTCATGTCCTGAATGAGCTCGAACACCCCGGCCACGTAGCTCCGGGTGCCCAGGTAAGGGTGTGCGCCACGGAAGGGAATGTAGGTCTGGAGCTTCCGCTCCCCGCCCACTGCATGGACGTCCAAGCCCCACAGGTCATCGGTTTTCGAGATCATGCGGGACGATCGTTCCCCCTGGACGGCCTTTCGGTACCCGCGGGTCTCCTTCACCGTCTCCCCGATCAGCCGGGGGTCGGTGCTGTAGGCCACCACGCCTTTTTCGATGTCGTAGATGTTCACCAGGTCGATCTTGAAGCCGTGGATGGTGTTCTGCACGATCCGTTCCATCAGCTCCTGCTGGTCTTCGTCACGCAGGCGGATCTGGCCGTAGCGGCGCAGCACGGGGATGGCGAAGTTCTGAAAGACCTGGTGGTTCAGGTTCTGTCCCACGAGCAGGGCGTAGTTCTCGTAGCTTCGAAGCAGGATCTCCTTGGCCTTCTGGGAAATCGCAAGGGAGAACGGGAAGCTGAAGATCACCAGGACGATGAAGCTTGCCGAGGCAAAGAACTTCACGAGGCGGAACTGCTTGCCCTCGGGATTCTTCTGGAGGGTCGGGCTCGAGGTCATGCGGGCACCTGGTCCATGAAAGAACGCGACCGCAAAAGGACGGTGGACACGAGGGAACGCATCCCCTATCATCCTCTTCGAACCGCGCCGTCCGGATTCCGGATGAACCGTTATAGCACCATCTCGGACGGCGAACAACCCCGCGGACGCGGCCCGGTGCGTGGTCCGGGCGCGGCCGGGCGGAAGAGGGACCGAAACCCATGACGGACCGGCAGGCCCTGGAGCTTCCCTTCCTTCTCTATGCGGACGATCGAGGCCGCGTGTACGAGCATCCCTTTCTGCGCATGGCCGGGTTCTCGGGCACGGATCCGATGCCTCTGGAGGAGGCTGACCTGGTTCCCATGCCGGAGTTCAGCAAGCTGTTTTTCCTGCCGGGCTGCCCGCCGGTGGGTGTGAACCAGGATACCGGGCAGTACGAGGTCCTGGAGGAGGCCCGGTTCGGCAGGCGCATGGGGCCCTGCCACGCGGTTGCGGCCTTTCTCGAGCCGGGGATCGTACGCACGCACCTCCCGGCCGCGGAGTGCAGGAACCAGGACCGGGTGCTTCCGTCCTGGGCTTACACGGCGGTGGGGTTCCGTGAAGGCCGGTACTGGGCCGCCGGGTTTCGGGTGGAGGACAATCCCCGCTGGGACCCTCGAAACTACGACGACCGGGAGCTCCTCCCGGCCATGGACGCCTATCGGGCCCGCCACACCGGGCCCCTGGTGGAACACCTGGCCCAATGCGCCACGAGCAACCACTGCTTCGCGGCCAAGAACCTGTTCCTGAAGCGATGGGAGGCCCCCCTGCCGGTGAGCCGCGCGTGCAACGCCGCGTGCCTCGGTTGTCTCTCGCTTCAGCCGGAGGACGGATGTGAGGCGAGCCACCATCGAATCTCCTTCACGCCTTCGGTGGAGGAGATCGTGTCCCTGGCCGTCGGCCACCTGGAGGCCTCCTCCAGGGCCATCGTCAGCTTCGGTCAGGGATGCGAGGGCGAACCGCTCACCGAGCACGAGCTCGTCTCGGAAAGCATTCGGGCCATCCGCAAGCGCACGGACCGGGGAACCATCAACCTGAACACGAACGGAAGCCTGCCGGAGCGCGTGCGCGAGATCGCCGCGTCCGGCCTGGACTCCATTCGAATCAGCCTCAACAGCCCCCGTCCGGCATTCTACCGGGCCTACTACCGCCCCAGGGGGTACGATCTGGAGGATGTGCTGGCCTCCGCCCGGTTGTCCCGGGAGATGGGCCTCTACACCATGATCAACTACCTGGTCTTTCCCGGGGTGTCGGACACGGAAGAGGAGGTGGAAGCCTCGATGGGGATGATCGGAGGCACCGGCGTCCAGTTTCTCCACTTGAAGAACCTCTGCATCGACCCCGGGCTCTATCTCTCTCACATGCCCGAGGACGGATCCCCGGTGCTCGGCATGCGCGGCATGGCGGCCGAGCTCACCGCTGGATTCCCTGATCTCTCTCTGGGGTACTTCAACCAGCCGGTCCGGGACTGAGGAGGCCGGCAAAAACAACTTGAACATCTTGCCTCTCATCTTCGGGCCATCTTCGGCCGCGGCGCAATCGCACAATCCTCGACGGAGTCCAGCTGCGCCTGGGGTTTTGCTCAATCCCCCCAGCCAAATGGGACCCAAATCCGAGCGCGGTTTTGTCCCATGTGTTTTTGCGGACCTCCTGAGCGTCCGAAAGGTGTTCGCCGCTACGCCCCCTGCTCGCGGGCCACGGCCCGGTGCCCGATGTCCGTCCGGAAGTAGGCGCCGTCCCAGGAGATCCGATGGGCCTGGTCGTAGGCCCTGCGCCGGGCCTCGCCCACTGATCCCCCGAGGGCCGTGACACAGAGGACCCGGCCTCCGTTCGTGACCACCCGGTCTTCCCGCGGCGCCGTCCCGGCGTGGAACACCTTGAGGTCGCCGGCTTCGTCCCGGGGAAGCCCGCTGATGGGATCGCCCTTGCGGTAGGATTCGGGGTAGCCGCCTGCAGCCATGACCACACCGAGGGCCGCGCGCTCGTCCCATTCCGCCTCGACCCGGTCCAGGGACCCGTCCAGGGCGAGGGAGCACAGCGCGGCCAGATCGGAGCGGAGGCGGAGGAGGATGGGCTGGGTCTCGGGGTCTCCGAACCGGCAGTTGTACTCCAGCACGCGAGGCACCCCGTCGGCCCCGACCATGAGACCCGCGTAGAGGAAGCCCGTGTAAGGGTGGCCGTCCTCGGCCATGCCTCGAACCGTGGGCTCGATCACCTCGTCCATGATGCGGTCGCACATCTCCGGGGTGACCACCGGAGCGGGGGAGTAGGCGCCCATGCCGCCCGTGTTGGGTCCGAGGTCGCCGTCGTCCCGGGCCTTGTGGTCCTGGGAGGTGGCCAGGGGCAGGATGTTCTTCCCGTCCACCATGACGATGAAGCTGGCCTCCTCCCCGGTCAGACACTCCTCGACCACGACGGTCCGGCCGGCGTCCCCGAAGTCCCTCCCCGTCAGCATTCCCTCGGCGGCCTCCAGGGCTTCCTGCTCCGAGCGGGCCACGATGACGCCCTTGCCCGCCGCCAGCCCGTCCGCCTTGACCACGATGGGGGCCCCGCGTCGGCGAATGTACCGCCGGGCGGGCTCCAGGTCCTGAAAAACGGCGTGCTCGGCCGTGGGGATGCGGTGGCGGTGCAGAAACTCCTTGGCGAACGCCTTGGATCCTTCGAGCCGGGCCGCGGCGCGGGAAGGGCCGAAGCAGCGGAGGCCCTCCCGGTCGAAGGCGTCCTTGATTCCCCGGACCAGAGGGTCCTCCGGACCGACGATGGTGAGCCCGACCGCCTCGTCCCGGGCGAGGCGGACCAGTGCCTCGATGTCCGAGGCTTGGACCGCGACGTTCTTCACTCCGGGCTCCAGGGCCGTACCGGCGTTGCCCGGGGCCGCGAGCACCGACTCCACGCGATTCGAGCGGGCCGCTTTCCATGCGAGGGCGTGCTCGCGCCCTCCGCTTCCGATGATCATGACCTTCATGGCGCTTCCTCCCGGGTGGACGGTGTGTCTGGCCTGCACGGACCCACGGACGGAACGACCGCGGCGCTCACGAGGACCATTCCAACCCCTCGTGAGGCGAAAACATTCTACGAGGTCGGGTCGGCGGTGTCAAACGAACGTACGGGAGCGGGGCGGGGGCATCGAAATCGAAATCGGGAACGCTATCGGGATCGAAACATCATGACACCGGGACACGAGAGAATTGACGCCGCTCGGTTTTTGGTGGAGATCCTTCACGTCCTCGAGGGTGAGTGGAAGGGAACGGGATGCTTCGTGATTTTGATTGTCAGCCGGGCTGTTTTGGGGTTTAATGACCTCTTGGCGTTCACTCCGCCACCCATGAACGGAGGCGGGGGCGGACCGAACCCGGCCCTTGTGAACGGCCGTCCGATTTCTCAACGGCGAGGGGTGAGCTATGCGGTTTGCGGGCTTGTCGGCGTTGATCGCGCTTTGTGCACTCGGCTGGTGGATCGGGTGCTCCTCCGAGGAACCCCCACCGCCCCGGAAGCCCGAGGTGGTAAGGAAATCGATCTCCGCGCCGCCGGCCGCAGACCGACCCGGGGGGGCAGGCGGCGCGCAGCAGAGAAAACAGCCGTCCGCGCCCGGGCTGGAGCAGCCCGAGGCCCCCGCAGCGGCGGTCTCCCGGGACGCCCCGGAGATCCAGGAGCCGCCCGGGACGACCGAGCCGCAGGCGGCGCCGGTTTCAGACGCCGCTCCGGAAACCGCCGAAGCGGCGGAGACGGCTCCCCGGGAAGCGGCCTCCGGCAAGGAGGAGGAGCCGGCTCCGGCGGAGACGCCTTCCGAGGAGGCCGGGTACACGGTCCGAGCGGGGGACTCCCTGGCCGTGGTGGCCGGCCGTGAGGACGTGTTCGGCGACCCGCTCAAGTGGCCGATCCTGTTCCAGCTCAACCGGGAGATCCTGGAGGGCATGCCCCTGGACGCGCGCCTTCCCGAGCGCCGGCTGCCCGAAGGGGCGCACCTGCGCATCACCCTGAGCGGGAAGGGGGAGGACCGGCCCGGGCAGGGCCCCGAGCGGACCTGGGTGGTCAACGTCATCTCCTCGCCCACGGCGGACCGGATCGACGGTCCGGCGGCCCGGCTCCTGGAGAGGGGCTACTCCGTGTACATCAGTCGGGCCACGGTCAAAGGGCAGAAGTGGATGCGCCTTCGGGTGGGTTTCTTCGAGGATCGTCAGGCCGCCGTCCAGGCGGGCCGGGAGCTTCAGGAGGTCTTGGGACAGGAGGACTCGTGGCCCGTCCGAATCGGGCCGGAGGAGCAGGCCGAGTATGCGGACATCCTGATTCCGCTTCATGAGGAGGACCGGCGTTCCGGGTGACGGGCCGGGCAACGGAGGATGTCGTCTCGTGACTTTCGTGGTAAAATGAGCACTTGCTTCACCCGAGGGACACGAAGAACACGAAGGCGTCCGTGGTGAAAGTCCGGGAGTGATTTGTCCCAGCGCTTGTGGAAAAGCCTGCTGAGACGCCGAGACGCAAGGGGGAGAGCAGGGAAGATCCAAGGCTCCGCATTGAAGCGATGAGGCGGATTGCGGTGTGTGGTGACGATCCGCTTTCATGGCGGCGAAGGAAAAGAGCGGAGATCGAGGGAGGTATGAAGGGGAGGCGGATCATCGTCGGGGTCACCGGAGGCATTGCCGCCTACAAGGCCGCCGAGCTGGTTCGAGCGCTGGTTCGGGACGGAGCGGACGCGCGGGTCGCCATGACCCGGAACGCGACGCGGTTTGTCACGCCCCTGACCTTCGAGGCCCTCTCGGGACACCGCGTGGTCCACGAGCAGTTCGACCCCGCCAACGAGCCCATGGATCACATCACCTGGGGCCAGGAGGCGGACCTCGTGGTGGTCGCACCGGCCACGGCCGGCTTCATCGCCCGAACGGCCTCGGGCATGGCGGAGGACTTCCTCTCGACCATGATGCTCGCAGCCACGGCCCCCGTCCTGCTCTGCCCGTCCATGAACGATCGCATGTTCGAGCATCCCGCGGTGCAGGAGAACCTCCGTGTGCTTCGAGAGCGGGGCACGCACGTCATGGACCCCGGGACCGGAGACCTGGCCTGCGGCAGCCGCGGGCGCGGGAGGCTGCCGGACCCCCCGGACATCCTGGAACGCATTCGCGGGCTGCTGGCCCCTCAGGATCTCGAGGGGCGAAAGGTCCTGGTCACGGCCGGGGCCACGGTGGAGGCCATCGACCCGGTCCGGTACATCACCAACCGGTCCAGCGGCAAGATGGGGTACGCCCTGGCCCGGGCCGCGGTCCGGCGTGGAGCATCGGTGGTCCTGGTGAGCGGACCCACGGGCTTGAAGCCCCCTCGGGGCGTCCATTTTCTCGGGGTCCGTTCCGCCGAGGAGATGCGCTCGGCGGTTCTGAGCCAGCGACCCGGGTGCCACGCCGTGATCAAGGCGGCCGCCGTGGCCGACTACCGGCCCCGGGAGACCTCGGACCGAAAGCTGAAGAAACGGGAGGCGGACCGGGTCCTCGAGCTGATCCGCAACCCCGACATCCTGGCCGAGCTGGGGTGCGGGACCGGGGACGGAACCTGCATTCTGGTGGGGTTCGCCGCCGAGACCGACGCCCTGCTGGAGAACGCCCGGGAAAAGCTCGAGAAGAAGAACGTGGACATGATCGTGGCCAACGACGTCTCCCGCCCGGACGCCGGCTTCGACACGGACACCAACCTGGTCAAGATCCTTCACCGGGACGGCCTGGTGGAGGAGCTTCCACTGATGTCCAAGGAGGAGGTCGCCGACCGAATTCTGGACCGGATCCTGGACCGATGGCGCAGGAACCCACACCCACCCGTGAGCTGAGAGACGCGGTGCGTCTCCTCAAAGGGCTGTTTCAGGGCGACCGGGACCTGGGGCTGGATCCGCCCATGGCGGCCTCCGTGGTGGAGAGACTGCAATCGCGGGCGCCTGCGGAGGACCCGGCCGGTCCCGGACAGGCCCGCAACCTCGAGGCGCTGCGGGAGCTCCTGGGCGAGTGCACCCGTTGCCCGCTGCACGCCGGCCGGCGTCGTGTGGTGTTCGGCGAGGGGGACCCCCGTGCGGACCTCGTGCTCGTGGGGGAGGCCCCCGGCGGCGACGAGGACCGGGCCGGCCGGCCCTTTGTGGGGGAAGCGGGGCGACTGCTCAGCCGCATTATCGGCGCCATGGGCCTTTCGAGGGACCAGGTGTACATCTGCAACGTGGTGAAGTGCCGCCCGCCCCGCAACCGGGACCCCCAGCCGCCCGAGATCACCGCCTGCCGGCCCTTCCTCGAGCGGCAGATCGACCTCATCGGACCGAAGGTGATCTGCACCCTCGGCCGGGTGGCGGGGCGGGAGCTCCTGGGCAGGAGCTTCTCCGTCACAGCGGATCGGGGCCGGTGGTTCGAGTACCGGGGTGTTCCGGTCATGCCGACCTATCACCCGGCCTACCTGCTGCGCAACGCGGCCGCCAAGCGCCCGGTCTGGGAGGACGTCAAGCAGATCATGAAGGTCCTGGGGCTGAAAGGAGGGAGCCGTGTCTGAGATGCGCACGCTTCGAGCCGTACTCCTGCTGGCGCTGGGGGCGCTGATCGCCGCGTCCCCCATAGCGTTTGCAGAACGCTCCGCCGGAAAGGCGCTCCTGATCATGGACATCGAAGGGCCCATCAACCCCGGCAGCGCCCTCTTCGTGGCCCGAGGCATCGAAGAGGCCCCGGACCTCGGGGCGGAGATGGTGATCCTGCGTCTGGACACCCCGGGGGGACTGGCGTCCTCCATGCGATCCATGGTCAAGGCCATCCTGAACTCCTCCGTCCCCGTGGCGGTCTACGTCGGCCCGCGAGGCGCAGGCGCGGCGTCCGCAGGCGTCATGGTGACGGTGGCGGGGCATGTGGCCGCCATGGCGCCCGGCACGAACATCGGGGCCGCCCACCCGGTGGCGGCGGGTGGAAAGGACATTCAGGAGGAGATGTCCAAAAAGGTGGTCAACGACATGGCTTCCTACGGGCGGGGGATCGCCGAGGACAAGGGCCGCAACGGGGCGTGGGTGGAACGGGCGATTCGCGAGAGCATCTCCGCCACCGCAGAGGAGGCCCTGGAGAAGAACGTCATCGACCTCATCGCACCGGACCTGGACGCGCTGGTTCGGCAGCTGGACGGGCGGGAGGTCCTTGTACAGGGAGAGACCCGGGTGCTGAGCCTGTCGGGTCTCGAGCGGGTCCGGTACCGTCCCGGGTTCCGGGACAAGGTCCTCAGGACCATCAGCGATCCCAACATCGCCTACATTCTGATGATGATCGGCCTGGCCGGATTGTACTTCGAGTTCAGCAACCCGGGGGCGATTCTGCCGGGGGTCATTGGCGCAATCTCGCTCATTCTGGCGTTCTTCTCTTTTCAAACCCTGCCGGTCAACTACGCCGGTCTGCTGCTGATCCTGTTCGCGGTGGTCCTCTTCATCGCGGAGATCAAGGTGGCGAGCTACGGCCTGCTCTCGGTGGGCGGGCTCGTCTCCCTGACCCTGGGCTCGATCATGTTGTTCGAGGACGTGGGGGTGCCGCTGCGGGTGATTCTTCCCACCGTCGCCCTGGTGGGCGGATTTTTCATGGTGGTGGCGGCGCTCGCCTTTCGTGCCTATCGGAACCGTCCCAGGGGGGGCTCCGAGGGGCTGGTGGGCGAAAGCGGGGTCGTCCGGACCCGTCTCGCCCCCCGGGGTACCGTGTTCGTGCACGGGGAGACCTGGCGGGCCGAGGCCGACGAGGAGATCGAGCCCGACGAGCCCGTGGAGGTGGTGGAGGTCCAGGGGCTGACGCTTCGAGTGCGGCGCCCGGCCCCCGGCCGCTAGCGGCCGTCTCGGAACGCCCCGGCGGACGGGCCGCCGGGGTTGCATGCCGGGCCGGCTCCTGGTATGAATCAACGATCCGGCCCGAAAAGGAGGAAGAGCGATGTTTACCATCGTGGCGGCTGTTCTGATCGTCATGTTCCTGGCCGCGGCCCTGAGGATCCTCAAGGAGTACGAGCGGGCGGTCATCTTTCGGTTGGGAAGGGTCATCAAGACCAAGGGGCCGGGCCTGATCATCCTCATCCCGGTGATCGACAAGATGGTGAAGGTGAGCCTGCGTCTCGTGGCCATGGATGTGCCTTCCCAGGACGTGATCACCCGGGACAATGTGTCGGTGAAGGTGAACGCGGTGATCTACTTCCGCGTCATGGACCCGACGAACGCCACCATCGAGGTGGAGAACTACCTCTTCGCCACCTCCCAGCTGGCCCAGACCA
>CAYYVD010000031.1:0-22460 GCA_964475045.1 uncultured Desulfobacterales bacterium
TGATCGATTTTCCCCGCAAACGGATTCTGGTTCACCGTATCCTCGGCTACAGGCGTATTTTTAGGGGAATCAACCGCTTGCGGGCAAGGTTCGGCAAGCCGGAATTGGAGCCGCCTCCGGCGCAAGCTGCCAGAGGCAGGTAGAACTCCGGTCTGGTCCCCATCGCCGGGTTCTCCCGACAAAATGGGCGGGAAAAAGAAACGGCCTTCATCATTGGTCCTTCCGGGTTATCTGTGGGTGGCCGGGAGCGGTTCTACGGGGGCTGTTACCGGCCCGCGAACTGGATCGAGCTCGGCAAGACCGGCGGGCTGGGCCGGGAAAAGGCACCGGCTCCTCGAGATCCTCCGGGGGAAGGCTGGGTACGTGGCCGTTCGCGTCGCCGCAGTCGCCGGGAACACATGGCTCACCTGGCAGGGTGCAGAGCAGCGGAATTCCGGTCAGGTGGAGCCGATTGTTGGGCTTAAGGGATCGTTTTCTGTATGATATGTGAACCGAAGTCAAGGAAAAGCCTGCATCGGGGGTGCAGGGAAGGGCATGGAGTGGACGCTTTGAAGGCGTTCCTGGGCGGGGAGGACTACGGCCTTGTTTTTTCAATTGGTTCGGTGGGGGCTCCTGTGCTAAGGCCCAGCGGGAGAAAGGAGGTTTCACATGGGAGAGAGCTTGTTCGACGTCCTGCGGGACGAGGGGTTGAATCGAATTCGGATTCATTATGACTGGCGGAAGGATCGGGCGGTGGTCTACACGGCCCGGGAGTGGGAGGACGACCAGGCGTGGAGAGAGTACAACCGGTCCTTTACGGTGTACTCGGCGTTGACGGGGGATGGAGTTTTTCGGAACGATGCCGAGAGCCGGGGTATGTTCGAGAAGCATGGGTTGGGGGGGTATCTGGAGCGGGTGATCGGGCTCATGCGCAAGGGGCGGCATCTGTTGCTGGAGGGGTTCTACTGGAAGAAGAAGGATGTGCGGTTCGTGAACTGCATTCACAGCGTGAAACAGGGGATCCACAACCGGAGCCAGACCGTGGTCATGGGGGGGATTCGGCGGCACGAGCCCGAGGAGGCGGAGTTCGACGTGCTGGTGGACGGCATGAACCTGGCCCGGGGCATGAGCTTCAAGAACGTGGCCGCGCATGTGCCGTGCGGGGGGTGCAAGATCACGGTGCACGCGGGACCCGTGGATCTGGAGGACCTGGACGAGGTGGGGTTTCTGGCCTATGCCAACGACCGGACGAGGAACACCACCGGGCCGGACATGAACTACCCGGCCGAGCTGGCCGATGTGGTCCGGGAGCACTTCTCCCTGGGGTTTGCCGGGGGGATCAGGGGGGTTCTGGGGCCTACCGGGCGTCCCACGGCCTGGGGGACGTATCATGCCATGAAGCAGGCCGTGCGGTTTCTGGAGGGGAGTGAGTCCCTGGAGGGGAAGCGCATCGCGGTGCAGGGGCTGGGGGCGGTGGGCTCCCACCTGGCCGAGTACTACCTGGACGAGGGGGCCTCGGTGGTGGCGACCGATGTGCGGGTCGAGGTGATGGACGCCTTTGTGAGGGCCCATCCCGGGGCGGCGGTGAGGGTGGTGGAGCCGGAGGAGATCTATTTTGTGGAGGCGGATCTCTTCAGCCCGTGTGCGCTGGGGGGCGTGCTCACGGAGGAGCGGATTCCGGAGATGGGGTTTCGCGTGATCGCGGGTCCGGCCAACAACCAGATTCGGGCGTCGAGCCAGGAGGAGGAGATCGCGCTCTCGAGGAAGCTGGAGAAGGCGGGGATCCTGTTCGTGCTGGACTGGTGGCACAACATCGGCGGCGTCATGACGGGTTGGGAGGAGTACGTGCACCAGGAGGAGGCGGACATGGAGGCCCTCATGGTCCGGATCGAGCGGATCTGCCGGGAGGAGACCCGGCGGCTTCTGGAGGAGGCGCAGAGGGCCGGGCTCACGCCGACGGAAATGGCCTACCGGCTGGTGGAGGAGACCATCTACGGGGAGTAGGGGGAACGCGCATGGGCTGGGAGACCATCGAGTACGAGGCGGTCGAGCCGGGGATCGGGGTGCTGTCGCTCAACCGGCCCCGGCGGTACAACGCCGTGAGCTGGGAGATGATGGAGGAGCTGGAGGCCTTCTGGCGGGAGCGCATGGAGGACCTGGACACGCACGTGGTGGTGCTCAAGGGGAACGGGGACAAGGGGTTCTGCGCGGGGCTCGACATGAAGCAGACCATGCAGCGGAACCAGGAGATGGACGTGGACGCCCTGTACCGGTTCCAGGTCCGCCTGGCCCGGCTCACCCTGGCCATGCGGCGTGCGCCCCAGCCCATCGTGTGCGCGGTGCACGGGGCGGCCGCGGGGCTGGGCTTCAGCTTCGCCCTGGCCTCGGACGTGCGGGTCGTGGCGCCGGACGCGCGGTTCTCCGCGGCCTACATCAACATCGGGCTGGGAGGAGCGGACATGGCCTGCAGCTACTTTCTGCCCCGGCTCATCGGGGCGGGGCGGGCCTATGAGTTCATGCTCACGGGGAACTTCATGACGGCCGAGGAGGCCATGGCCCTGGGCATGGCGAGCCGGCTGGTGGAGAAGGGGGGGCTTTTGGAGACGGCCCTGGAGCTCGCCCGGACCATGAACGAGAAGAACCCCATGGGTCTGCGGTTGACCAAGGATGCCATCAACATGAACCTGGATGCGGGGGGGCTGGAGCAGGCCCTCAGCGTGGAGGACCGGAGCCAGGTCCTGCTCGTGGCCCGGGGCATGCTGGGGCACGGGGAGAAGAAGAGCCGGTACTTCTAGCCCTTGCGGTCCAGCTCGAGGCCGCCGATGGAGGCGGCAGGGTCCGGCGGATGGCTCGGAGGGCGTTCATGGTGCTTCAGTGCGCTCCTCCGAAGAGCAGGGGCTTGAAGTCGAAGGACCGGACCCGCTCCTCGTTGTGGCAGCGCTGGCAGTCCTCGAGCGTGAGCTCCGAGCGGATGTCGGCGCTGTCGTTCGTCTCCACGTGCAGGCTCCCCGGACCGTGGCAGACCTCGCACCCCGCGTCCTTGAGGTGAGGGGTTTCCTCCACGGACACGAAGCCGCCGGTCTTTCCGTACCCCGTGGTGTGGCACTCCAGGCAGTTGCGGTACTCCGCCTCGGTGAGGCCGGCCTTCATGATGGCGACGCTCTCGTACGAGTGCGCCTTCTTGGAGTGCTCCGTGAACCGGCGGTGCTCCAGGTTGTGACACTCGCCGCAGACGGCCGAGCCCACGTACCGTTTGGGCTCTCCCCGGGCCTCGCCGGCGGGCTGCACCAGCCCGCCGGCGCTCAGGACGAGGAAGAGGGTCAAGCTCCAGAATCGTTTTTTCGTCTGTTTCATGGGTCCGACTCCATGGGACGGGGATGCCTCCCCGGCGTGTTTCGATGGTTTCATAATGCGGCCGGCCTCGGTTCAGTTTCACTGGACTCATCGACCCCTCTTGAACGGAACTTAAGCGGCCTGTGGTGTCCTCCCGGAACCACCCAGGCATGGTGTTACGCATCCTTCATGCCGAATGGGGGCGTGGAGGGTTGAGCGATTCGTGAGCCCGACGGCCGATGTCAATCCGTTTCAGGATCGAGTGTGGTTGTGGTAGGATACGGGTCCGCTCGTGGAAAAGGGACCCGGTCGAGGGACCGTCCGTCCACGTCAACCGAAGAGGGGGGTGCCATGGGAGCGTCAAGGCTTCACTACGGCTGGGTCGTCATTTTCACGGGACTGCTCACCACCATTGCGGCCCACGGCTTCGGGCGCATGGCCTACACCATCATTCTTCCGGCCATGAAGGACGGCCTGGCCTTCGACTACACCCAGCTGGGGCTCCTGGGGACCGGTAACTTCATCGGGTACCTCACCATGGCCATCGTCGGCGGGTTCCTCGCGGCGCGGTTCGGCACCCGCATCGTCATCACCTGCGCCCTGTTGCTCATGGGGATGACCCTGATCCTCACCGGCCTGGCCAACTCGTTCGGGTTCGCGTTCACCATGCGGCTTCTCACGGGGCTTGGAAACGGCGCCGCCTATGTGCCGGCCATGGCCCTCGGATCCGCATGGTTCGCCATGAAGCGGCGAGGCTTTGCCACGGGCATCGTGTCCGGGGGCATCGGGGCCGGCACCCTCATCTCCGGACTGGTGGTGCCCCCGATCCTGCTCACCTACGGTCATGAAGGGTGGCGGTACTCCTGGTACTACCTGGGGGGCGCGGTGCTGATCATCGCGGCCGTGGTGTTTCTCTTCGTTCGAAGCCGGCCCGAGGAGAAGGGGCTCCGGCAGGTGGGCGAGGAGGAGGGGGAGACCCAAGGGCCGGCGGCGGCCAAGGCCTCGACCCTGGACTGGGGGCTGGTGTACAAGAAGGGGTCGGTCTGGTATCTGGGCGTCACCTACTTTTTCTACGGGCTGTCCTACATCATCTACATGGTGTTCTTCGCCGCCTACCTGGTGAACGAGATGGGGCTCTCCCAGGAGTGGGCCGGGGGGCTCTGGGCCGCCGTGGGGGGGCTGAGCGTCTTCTGCGGCGTGATCTGGGGCGGGATCTCGGATCGGCTGGGGCGGGCGAAAGGGGCGGCCTTCGCCTATGTGGTCCTGGCCACGGCGTACATCGTCTATGCCCTGGTCAAGGTCCCGTTCGGGTTTTACCTGTCCGCCGCGCTCTTCGGGCTCACGGCCTGGAGCATCCCCACCATCATGGCGGCCACGGCCGGGGACCTGGTGGGGCCGCGGCTGGCCCCGGCGGGCCTGGGCTTCGTGACCATCTTCTTCGGGGTGGGGCAGGCGCTGGGTCCCGCCATCGGCGGGTATCTCGCGGACACGAGCGGATCGTTCACCATTCCCTTTCTGGTGGCGGGCGGCGTCTCCCTCGTGGGGGCCGGCTTCTCGTTGTTTCTCAAGCGGCAGGAGGCCTGAAGGCGTTCCGGAGAGGGTGCTTCGGGCCACGGAGATTCCTCGTGATCGATCTCGACGACATTGCGCTTCAGGTGACGGAGAACTGCACCGTGGCGGACGCCCGGCACGCAGGGGGCTTCTCGGTCTGCGGCCTGGTCCTTCGTCTTCGGGATCTCTACAAGTGGGAGCTGGGGCTGGATCCGTGGGTCGAGGGGGATAGCGGGGAGGTGCTCGAGTGGATCGGGCGGCGTGAGGAGCGCTGGGAGGCCCTGGCCGAGGCCGACTACCGGCCCATTCGCATCTCGGACGCGGAGCTCGACCCCTTTGACGTGTCCGGCGTCAACGCCCTGGTCGAGCCCGAGGGGGTGCGCTACGGCGCGGGGCTGGCCGGCGGGCTCATGCCGGTCTTCTTTCTGGCCTGCGTGGAGGAGCGGCGCCGTGCGGGCGGCCTGGTCGTGTACGTCCTGGGCCGGGAGCTGGCCCGGGGGCTTCTGACGCTCCCCGCCGTGACCCGGGAGGACACCGTGATTCTTCGCCGGGACACGGCCCGGCGCTTCCTCTGGGACCACATCTTCTACGCCGGTCAGGGCGGAGGGGCCTCCCTGCGGTACGCCCTGGCCCAGTACGGGCTGGACGCCGGCCGTCTCGACGAGGTGGCCGCCCGTCTCGACGAGATCGTGGGCTGCGAGCTGGAGGTCATGCTCCGGCACGAGCTGGGCGAGGCCCGGGACGGGACCTTCGAGCGGGAGACCTGGCAGGGGGTGATCGCCGCGTTTCCACACACCCCGGTGGAGCTCCTGGCCCGGGCGGTGAAGGACCTTCTGGCCGACACCAACGAAGCGGGGACCCTCCGCTACATCATCGATCAACGGCTGCGTGCGTCCCTGGGCTTTTACGCGGCCTTCCTGGACGGCCTGCGCAAGGCCCTGTTTCCGGAGATGGCCCGGGCCTTCTCCCGGTTTCAGGACCAGGACAGCTGGGAAGCGGTGGAGGAGGCCCGGCTGGCCGTCCGGGACCGGGCCGCCCGCCACGCCGCCGTCATCACCGAGGCCTTTGATCGCAGGGTAGAAGGGCGCCCCCTCTCCGAGGTGGAGGCCGAGATCGAGCAACGCCTGCTGGCGCCCATGGGCCTCAAGGTCCCGGAGCGAGAGGAGCGGACGTGACCGGCCCGCCGGCCTTCCGGGGCGGCTTCGAAAAGGGTTTCTTGCGCGGGCGTCAGCCCTTGATGACGAGAAACACCACATACCCCACATAGCAGGCCACGAGCACGCCGCCTTCGGCCCGGCTGATGGTGCTGGTCTTGCGCATGAAGAACCAGGGCAGGGCGCTGGTGAACATCATGACGGCGTAGTCGATGACCAGCCCGCTCTCCATGAACCCGCCGGGGATGGGGATGGGCCGCACCAGGGAGGCCGCGCCGAGCACGCTCATGATGTTGAAGACGTTGCTCCCCACCAGGTTGCCGATGCTGATGTCCATCTCCTTGCGGATGGCCGCCACCACCGAGGTGGCGAGCTCGGGCAGGGAGGTCCCGAAGGCCACGATGGTGAGCCCGATGAACTTCTCGCTCACCCCCAGCACCTGCATGATGGCCACGGCCGAGTCCACCACGAGCTTTGCGCCGAGGACCACGCCGAGGACCCCGGCGACGATCAGGACCACCTGCCGGGAGCGGGAGGCGATGAACGCCACCTCCTCCACGCCGAGCTCCTCGAGAACGGCCTCCGTGCTGAGCCCCCGCTGCGCCTCCCGTTTGGCCACCAGGTAGTTGAACGCCGTGTACAGGATGATCCCGGCGAACAGGGTCGCCCCTTCGATGCGCCCCAGGACCGAGTTCATGGACAGCACCAGAAGATAAACGGAGACGACGAGCATCAGGGGGATGTCCCGCTGCACCACGGAGCGGTGGCTGGTGATGGGCTGAAAGAGCGCCGCCGCCCCCAGGACCAGGGCGATGTTGCAGATGTTGCTTCCGACCACGTTGCCCACGGCGATCATGCTCTTGTCCGTGAGGGAGGAGATCAGACTGACCACGAGCTCCGGGGCCGAGGTACCGAACGCGACGACCGTGAGACCGATGACCACGGGGGTGATCCCGAGGCTTCGGGCCAGGCTGGACGCCCCTTTGACCAGCCACTCCGCGCCGTAGTAGAGCATCAGGAACCCGATCGCGCACAACAGGACGTTCAGGGCCATGCGTGTCCTCCTTTCCGCCTTCCGGTCATCCCTGGACAAAGAACACCAAAGCGCTTCGATATATATGGAAAAAGCGTTTCGAGGGCAAGCGCTTCGTGTGGGGAATCCGATCCCGGAGAGGGTGGGGTCCTGCCCGCGGGCGTCAAGGGGCCTTCCATCGGCTGCTCGGCGCACGTCCCCTCACGCACGTCCGCACGCCTTGACCATGGCGGCCGCACGGTCTGCAATGGCCAGGGCCGCCGTGAGCCCGGGGCTGTCCATGCCCAGGAGATGAATCACCCGGGGGGCGGCGGGGAGCCTCACCAGGGCGAAGTCGGGGTGGTGAAGGAGCCGGGCCTGAAGACCGGCCTGGTGCCAGATCAGATCCTCGGCCTCGAGGCCGGGAAAGAAGGGCCGGACCCGCGCCACCATGGCCTCGGCCGGAACCGGCTCGCCGCTCCAGGCGTCCCGGTCCGGTGCGGGCGCCAGGCGGGGTCCCACGGTGACGGTGGTTCCCAGGGACGGCGGGAACGACAGGTCCTCGAACGTGGGGGTGAGGTGCACCCCCACGGTGAAGTGCAGGCCGCGGGCGGTCTTGACGGCCTCGGGGGTGGGGTAGATGTTCCGGCCCATCACCCCGAGCTCCGGCCGGCGGTGGCTGTAGAACTTGCAGCTCTCCCCCCGGACCGGGTCCAGGACATAGGGGGCGTCCGGATCGATCATGCGCGCCAGCCGGTCCGCGTCCACGCCGGCGGCATTCACCACGCACTCCGCCAGGGCCCGGTCCGTGCGGCCGTCCGGATAGCGGAACGTCATCTCCACGCCGCGGTCCCCGGGGCGGAGGCGGATCACCTCGGTGCCCGGCAGGGTATGGGTCCCTTGCTGCTGAGCCAGGGTGTGAAGGCGGTAGACCAGGGAGCCGGGATCCACGATGCCCGCACTCGGGATCCAGAGCGCGGACGAGGCCCGGACGTTGGGCTCCATCTTTCGGACCGCGGCACCGGAGATCCGCTCGATGCCGGGGACGCCGTTGGCGCGGCCCCGGGCGAGGTAGCGCTCGAGGACCTCCTCCTGGGAGGGGTTCACGGCCACCATGAGCTTGCCCGTGCGAAGGGCCGGTACGGCGTGCTCCTCGCAGAAGCGATAGAGCAGGCGGTTGCCCTCCACGCACAGGGCCGCTTTCAGGGGGCGGGTCTTCGCATCGTAGTAGATGCCGGAGTGGATCACCCCCGAGTTGCGGCTGGACTGGTTCTCTCCTCGCGTGATGCCGGGGTTCTTCTCGAAGAGGAACACGCCTTCGTGGCGGGCGGACAGGGCCCGGGCCGCAGCGCAGCCCACGACCCCTCCCCCGATGACGGCGAACGGCAGCCTCTCCATGCTCGAACTCCTTCACTCTTCCTCACCCGTGCCTCAGGCGCTCTCCACCACGCGAAGGACCTCCTGGTCGGTCAGGGAGAGGCGCTCCACCCCCTCGGCCGTGACCAGGTAGTCGTCCTCCAGTCCCACCGCGCCCTGTCCGGGCAGGATGAACTTGGGCTCCAGGGCCAGGACCATGCCCGCCTCGAGCTGGGTGTCGAACCCTGCGGCGAGGATGGGGAGCTCGTCCACCTCCAGGCCGATGCCGTGGCCCACGAACCGGGCCTGGTTGGCGCCGTGCCCCATGAAGACCTCGGCCAGCCCGCATCGTTTCGCCTCCTCCAGGGCCATGGCGTACACGTCCCTGCAGGGCACCCCGGGCCTTGCCGTTTCCCGGAACCGGTCGTGGATGCGCCGCGAGCAGTCGTGGGCCTTCCGCAGGGAGGACGGGAGCCCGCCGATCACATAGGTGCGGGACTGATCGCCCAGGTAGCCGTTGATGCCCACGCTGTAGTCCACCATGATGGGCTCGTTCCGGCCGAGACGCTTGTGTCCGGCGCCCTGGGGCATGGCCGGGCAGGTGCCCGCGCCGCCGTGGGCGCTGTTGAGGTAGGAGGCCGCATCCCCGTTGACGCCGCTCAGCACGTGGGCGTACATCATCTCCTGGTTCCAGCCCCGCATGCGCACGATGCCCTGATGGCCGCCCCTTCGCCCGAGCATGGCCAGCCGGCCGTCCACCTCCAGCTCGGTCATGCCCTCCCGCATGAACCGGGTCAAATCCATGAAGCAGTCGTGCTCGACCCGAAGCGCCTTTCGAATCTGGGCCGACTCGTACGCGGACTTGACCATGCGCTGCGTTCGGATCAGCCCGGAGACGTCCTTCCACTCGCACCCGGGGAAGGCGGATTGAAGCCAGAGGAAGAAGGCCGCCGGCAGGACGTCCAGTTCCAGCCCCACGCACCCCGAAGGAAAGGCGCCGCCCTCCCGGAGAACGTTGGGGAGCGCCCGCCTGCCCGGGATGGGCGTCACGCTCTCGAGAGGGGAATCGTGCCGGGCCCGCTCCGGGGACTTGAGGACCAGGAGCCGTGGCTCCCCCCGGGCCGGAATGAAGAGAAAGGAGGTCTGGATGGTGCCGGAAAAGTAGTAGACCCCCACGTTGTGCATGACCAGGGCGCTGTCCACGTTCCGCTCCGCCAGGGCGGCCTGAAACCGGGCGATGCGGGCGTGGATTTCTTCTTTTGGAACGGTTTCCATGGTCGCAAATGCTCCCGTTCGATTGCATGGGCTGGAAGGACCGGTGCCGAAGGCCGCGGATGGCGCTTCCGGGCCGGAGGTCCCGGCCCGTTCGGGACTGGTACCGTACACCAAACCTACCCAGAAATGAACCGGAAATTCAAGAATGCCGAGTGGGAAAACGTTCGTTGCAGGCTTCGGGTCACGGGTTGGTACCATCGAAATCGCTATCGGGATCGAAGCATCATGACACGGGGACACGAGGGACTGGACGTTGATCGGTTGTCGATCGGCTGCGTTGCCTGGGAATACGAAACGGTTGGGGGGCTGAACGGAGTTCACCGGCCTGCACGCGACCCATGGCTGCGGGCGAGCCAGTGGATTCCGTTGAACATCGCCTCACTGGGAGGGAGGGGAGACCGGGTTCAAGAGAAGCAAGCGGCCTCCGAGAAGAGGTAGGACATCGCGATCCCGATCCCGATCCCGATAGCGATTTGGATGGAGAAGACAAGGAGCCCCAACCAAGCGTACCAGGCGACGTTTGACAGCGCGCCTGAACGCAGCAATAAAGAAACCCCTTCGTGAACGTCGTGTCCTTCGTGGATGCGGTAACGAACCACGCACGGCACGGGACGTCGTTCCGCCGCCCGTGAGTGCGATCGTTGGTCGCTGATCGCCCTTGACGGGTGCAGCGTGAATGTCCGATGAATCGATGGTGGCGTCTCCGAAATCCCGGTCATCTCCCTGGAACCTGGAACCTGCAATCTGCAGCGGCATCGCGGGACTGCCGGCCCGGAGATCCTGGGAATTTCGTATGGTGTCCCCGAAACTCCCTATTTCGTATGGTGTCCCCGAAATAGGGATGGTTTCCCTGAAGGAGGGTATGGTAAAAAAACCGCATGGATCGGAATCGAGCGGGGGGAAAAGCGATGCGGATTGCCATCATCGGTGCCGGGATCTCGGGGTTGGTGTCGGCCTACCTCCTGTGCCGCGATCACGAGATCGTGGTGTATGAGGCCGAGGAGGACATCGGCGGCCACACCCACACCGTGGACGTGGACAGGGAAGGTACGACCTACCCGGTGGACACGGGCTTCATCGTGTTCAACGAGAAGACCTACCCCAACTTCGTGACGCTGCTGAAGCAGCTCGGCGTGGCCTGGAAGCCGTCCAACATGAGCTTCAGCGTAAAATGCGGAAGGACCGGCCTGGAGTACAGCCCCACCTCGCTCAACTCCCTGTTCGCACAGCGCCGGAACCTGGTTCGCCCGGCCTTTCTTCGCATGATCACGGAGATCCTGCGCTTTCGAAGGGAGTCCGAGGACCTGATCCGCTCGGAGGACGAGGCGACGACCCTCGGGCAGTACCTCGAGGCCCGGAAGTACTCCCCCTGGTTTCGAGACTTCTTCATCCTCCCCATGGGGTCGGCGGTCTGGTCTGCAGACCCCCTCCGGTTCCAGGAGTTTCAGGCCCGCTCCTTTGCCCTGTTTTTTCACAACCACGGCTTCCTCAACATTCGGGACAAGCCCCCGTGGCTCGTGGTTCAGGGGGGATCCAAACGGTACGTGGAGAAGCTCGTGCGCCCCTTTCAGGATGCGATCCGCCCGGGCTGCCCGGTCTCGTCCGTCCTGCGCCGGGGGGACCACGTGGAGGTGCAGTCGCGCGACGGGAACGTCGAGCGGTTCGATCAGTGCGTGATCGCGGCCCACAGCGATCAGGCCCTCGCCATGATCGCCGACCCCACGGACCGGGAGACCGAGGTGCTGGGCGCCTTCCCCTACCAGAAAAACCGCACCGTCCTTCACACGGACGCCTCCATGATGCCCACCCGCCGCTCCTGCTGGGCCAGCTGGAACTCCTTTCTCCCCAAGGAGGACGGGCACGGCGTGACCCTGACCTACAACATGAACATCCTGCAGGGGCTTCGGGCGCCCGTGGACTTCTGCGTGACCCTCAATCGGGAGCACGCCGTGGATCCCGGCAAGGTGATTCAAAGGATGACCTATCACCACCCCGTCTACACCACCGCCGGGTTTGCCGCGCAGAAGCGGTTCGACGAGATCAGCGGGCAGAACCGGACCCACTTCTGCGGCGCGTATTGGGGGTACGGGTTTCACGAGGACGGCGTCAAGAGCGCACTCGCCGTGTGCGAATCCTTCGGAAAGAGCCTGTGACATGAACAGCTGCGTCTACGAGGGGAGGGTCCGCCACCGTCGGTTCACGCCGGTGGTCAACACGTTCCAGTACCGGATCTACCTGATGTACCTGGACCTGGACGAGCTGCCCCGCGTGTTCGATGTGCATCCTCTGTGGTCTGCGGAGCGGGTCAACCTGGCCTTTTTTCGAAGGCGGGATCACCTGGGGCACCCGGGCGTCCCTCTGGCGCGGGCGGTGAGGGACCTGGTGGAGCAGGAGACGGGGGAGCGCCCTTCCGGGCCGATCCGGATGCTGACCCACCTGCGGCACCTCGGGTACTGCTTCAACCCGGTGAGCTTCTACTACTGCTGGGACGAAGCGGACCGGACCGTGGAGACGATCGTGGCCGAGGTCCACAACACCCCGTGGCTCGAGGAGCACTGCTACGTGTTCCGGAACGCCTCGGACGTCCACCCCCATGCGGGCTGGAAGCAGTTCCGGTTCGAGAAGGCCTTTCACGTCTCGCCCTTCATGGAGATGGAGATCCACTACGACTGGCGGTTTCGAGTGCCGGGGGAGGAGCTTCAGGTTTACATGAACCTGTTTGCCGGGGCCGTGAAACGCTTCGACGCCACCCTGTCCCTGAAACGGACGCCCCTCACGCGGCGCTCCCTGACGCGGGTCCTTCTGGCCTACCCCCTCATGACCTGGAAGGTCACCGCCATGATCTATCGCCAGGCGCTTCGACTCAAACGAAAAGGGGCCCGGGTGTACCCCCATCCCGGGAGCACCGGGCCACGAGGGAAGGGGCGACGCCCATGAAGACACTGATTCGTCCCATGGAGCGGGGGGTGGTGGAAAGCCCCCGGCTGGCGCTGCTCCACGGCACGGCGAGAGGCCTTTTCTTCTCCTTTCTCGAGCGGCTGCATCGAGGGCGCATCCGCATCCGCGACGGGGACCAGGAGCTGTCCTTCGGCCGCGGGACCGAGGAGGTCCCCCTCGAGGCGTTGGTCCGCGTCCTGCACCCGGGCTTCTACAGCCGCGTCCTGCTCGGCGGAAGCGTGGGTGCGGGAGAGGCCTACATGGCCGGGCTTTGGAGCACGGACGACCTGACGGCCCTCATTCGCATCGTCCTCCGCAACCGGGACGCCTTTCAGGGCCTGGACCAGCGGTGGACCCGGCTGGCGACCCCGCTCTACCGGCTGTACCACACCCTTCGACGGGACACGAGAAAGGGCAGCCGAAGCAACATCTCCGCCCACTACGACCTGGGAAACGACTTCTACCGCCTCTTTCTGGACGAGACCCTGACCTACTCCTGCGGGATCTTCGAGCGGGAGCACAGCACCCTGAAGGAAGCCAGCCTGGCCAAGTACGAGCGCATCTGCAAAAAGCTGGCCCTGAAACCCTCGGACCGCGTGCTCGAGATCGGCACCGGCTGGGGAGGGTTCGCCCTGTTCGCCGCGGAGCGCTACGGGTGCCGCGTGACCACGGCCACCATCTCGAGGGAGCAGAGGGACCTGGCCATGGAGCGGGTTCGGGAGGCGGGGCTCGAGGATCGCATTCGAGTGCTCTTCAAGGACTACCGGGATCTGGAGGGCCGTTTCGACAAGCTGGTGTCCATCGAGATGATCGAGGCCGTGGGCCACCACTACCTGGAGACCTTCTTTCGCGCCTGCAGCGACCGGCTCGAGGACGACGGCATGATGATGCTTCAGGCGATCACCATCACGGACCGGGTGTACGAGCGGCACAAGCACAGCGTGGACTTCATCAAACGGTACATCTTCCCGGGATCCTGCATCCCCTCCATCGCGGCCATGACCCGGGCTGCGGCCAGGGCCACCGACCTGAAGCTCGACCACCTGGAGGACATCACCCCGAGCTACGCCCGCACGCTTCGCGCCTGGCGGCGCCGCTTCTTCGAGAACCTCGAGCCGGTCCGGGCCCTCGGCTTCTCCGACGCGTTCGTGCGCATGTGGGAGTACTATCTCTGCTACTGCGAGGCGGGGTTCGAGGAGCGCTACCTCGGGGACGTGCAGATGCGGTTTTTCAAGCCCATGGCCCGGCCCGAGCCCGTCCTGCCTCCCCTTTCCCCGTCCTCATGAGGAACGCTTCTTTGGAAACCAGGGAATGAAGGCGCTCGTGCGTTCCTGGTAGGCCCGGTAGGCCGGCCGGGTCTCTTCGATGGATTTCTCCAGAAGCGTGACTCCGGACACCCGGAGCAGCAGGAAGGTGATCGTGACGGGGCTGATCACGGTCCAGAGACCGTGGGGCGTGGGCAGGACGATGACGAAGAGCCCCCACCACATGAGAGACTCCCCGAAGTAGTTGGGGTGGCGGGTGGCGGCCCAGAGCCCGCGGTCCATGACCCGGCCGCGGTTGGCGGGATCGGCCTTGAAGCGCGCGAGCTGAGCGTCCCCCACGACCTCGAACACGAAGCCCGCCAGCCAGATCAGCGAGCCCAGGGCCGCCGGCCAGCCGAGGGTCGCGGGCGCCGAAGCCGCCTGTCCCACCTGGACCCCCAGCGAGATGATCCACAGGAGCATTCCTTGAAGCCCGAAGACCGTGAAGAGGCTCACCCACGGGAAGGCCTTGCCGTAATGGCTCCGCCAGGCTCGGTACCGGCGGTCCTCCCCCTTGCCTCGTTTCCTCCACCCGATGTGGACGGCCAGCCTCAGGCCCCAGACGGTCACCAGGGCCGTGATGAGCACCTTGCGGGGAAGGGAACCGTCCTCCGCCAGGAAGAAGGTGACCCAGGCCACGAGCACGAACCCGAGGCCCCAGAAGACATCCGCAATGCTGGCGTCCTCGAGGACCAGGCTGAGCAGCCAGGCCCCGGCCATGAAAGCCAGGACAGCCGCCAGGTTCCATCCCAGAATGCTCGCGATCGAGTCCATGTCGTCCCCTCCTTTGGGCTTCGCTGCTTCTTTCCGCCGGGCTCTTCCGTGCGGCTAGGTGAGGACCCGGCCCGGGCGCAGCGGGTCCTCCACCTCCAGCCCCTGCTTTCGGCGGGCCACAGCGTCTCGAATGTCCTCGTGAACCCGGCTGCTGATGGGGTAGGCCAGGGCGATGAGCAGCGCCACCCCGTTGCACACGCACGGGACCCCGGCGTAGAGCACGCGAAGCATGCGCACCACCCCCTCGGGCTGGACCGTGTTGGGCTCGTACCCCACCGTACCCAGAAGGGAAAGCGCAAGGCCGACGCCCAAGGCCGCCGCGAGCTTCTTGGTGATGGACCAGAGGCCCACGTAGGTCCCTTCCCGGCGCTCACCCGTGATGAGCTCGTCGTAGTCGATCACGTCGGCCTGCATGGCCGAGGGGATGGCAATGGTGGCCCCGAACCCCAGGCCCGAGAGCGCGACCAGGCCGCCGTAGATGCCGGCATCCCCCGGCCCGAGGAGCAGCACACCGGCGAAGGCGCCCGTGTTCACCATCATGGAGAGGATCCAGGCCTTCTTCTTCCCGATGCGCCGGGCCAGGAGCACCCACCCCGGCAGAAACGCAATGCCGGTGACGAAGTAGAGAAACAGGAAGAGATCCGCCCGGCTCGACTGAAGGACATACTCGACATAGTACAGGATCAAGGTGGCTGGAAGATTGCTTCCAAAGGCCGCGACCGTGTAGGATACGAGGAGAATGACAAACGGCTTGTTTCGCAGGGCGTCCCTGAACCCGGCGACGAAGGGCCGGGCCGGGGCCTCGGTGGGCCGCTCCCGGATCGAGAGAACGCACCACCAGCAGAAGACCACGACCAGCGGGGCGTAGAAGAGGGAGATGGTGAGGAACTTGAGTCGCTCGTCCGCGGGGCCGGTGGAAAGCCCCAGGAGCCGGGAGACCAGGGCGGGGGAGGCGGCCGCCGCCAGGGTCCCGGCGATGAGCGCGCCGTCCCGCCAGCCGAAGAGCGCGATCCGTTCGTGATAGTCGAAGCTGATCTCCGGTCCCAGGGACTCGTAGGGCACCTCCACCAGCGTCCAGAAGAAGAACAGGCCGAACATCCAGAGGCCGAACCACGCCGTCTCGAAGGTGGTCGGCCTGTCCGGAGGGTTGAACAGGAAGTATATGGACAGGGCCAGGGCCACCGCCCCGGCTGCCATGTAGGGGCGCCTTCGACCGAACCGGGAGCGGGTCTTGTCGGAGAGAAAGCCGATCAGGGGGTCGGTGACGGCGTCGAAGATGCGGATTCCCAGGATGATGGAACCCAGAACCGCCATGTGGACACCGACCACGTCGGTGTAGAACTTCGGCATGTACACGTAGATGGGGATGCCGGCGACGGCCAGGGAGAAGGCAGGCGCAGCGTAGGCCAACCTCTTGGGGGTTGGGACCTTGTGTTCCATCCGCTTCGGCATGGGACCCCTTTCCGGTTCTGGGCCCAGCCTTCGCCCGAAGAACTGCAGGGGGATCGAGAGGGGGTTTGCAGGGCCGTTCAAACAGGATAAGGGCTTTTTTCGAAGAATCAAACAAGATCCGGAAAAGTGAATGTGAATCCAGGGTGGTGAAAGCGATCTGCGAGGGTTTGTGAAGGCCGATTCCTTTGGTTGCGGACCCGGTCCATGATCGCGAAGGTTGTATTGCTCGAGGAAGTGATTACCATGAACCCTGGCTCGTTGATCCCATCACGACAGAACCCGCTCCCTGCTTGCGGGTAAGGCCGGGTCCCCCGTCGAGGAGAGGAAAGGTGCAGAGGCAATGCGACGGGATGTTTCGTGGGCGAAGGCATTGGGCCGTGAAGGTCGGGCTGTCGACCTGTTGCCTGGCGCTTCAACTGACCGCTTTTCTGCTCCTTCAGGGAGGTGCGGAGGCACAGCCCCGAACCCGGACGTTTACGGGAAGGGCTTACAACGAGGCGGGGGGCCTCGGGTACGTGGAGCGCCACACCGTGGTGTACGGCGAGGGCGGCGTCGTCGAAGGCCGTACCACCTATTTTGACCCGGAAGGCCGGGTCATCGGCTCCCTGGTGTCCGAGTACGCGGCCTCGCCTCAGTTCAACGACTACACGTTCATCGACGAGCGGAACCGATACATGGATGGTGTCCGTCTGAAAGAGGACGCCATCTGCCTGTTTCGACGAACCGATCCCGGGGCGGAGGAGGAGACCGCCTGCCTGGAGCGGAAGAGCAACCAGATCGTCGGCCAGGGCTTTCACCACTTCATCGTCGAGCACCTGGACGACATCGCTCAAGGACAGGTCTTTCAGGTCCGACTGGCCCTCCCGTCCCGGCTCGATGTCTTCGATTTCCGGATTCGCCGGACCGGCCTGGAAGCAAACCGCGTGCGGATCCGGCTCGAAAGCGATCACTGGTACGTGCGCTGGTTCGCACCGCACATCGACGTCCTCTACGACCGGCAGGGGCGTCTGCTGCGTTATGAAGGGATCTCCAACATCTCGGACGCCACGGGGGAATGCATTCCCGTGGACATTCGGTACGAGCACCCAACGTCCCGGCCTCCGCCGGGCGGTGCGCCCGGCGGCGACACCGGACCCGGGACGGGCTGAAGCACAGCAGGGAGGGATGGACATGACGTGGACACAGCTGGCCAAGGCCTATGGCCTGACGTTTCTGGTCTTCCTGGCCGTGGATTTTCTCTGGCTGGGACTCGTGGCCAAGCGGTTCTATCAGCGACAGCTCGGGCACCTCTTCGCCGAGCAGGTCCAATGGGGAGCCGCCTTTCTGTTCTATCTGATCTTCGTCCTGGGGCTGATGGTCTTCGTGGTCCATCCAGCCTTCAAGAGCGGCTCCCTGGGACAGGCCGTGTGGATGGGGGCCCTGTTCGGTCTGGTCACCTACGCCACCTTCGACCTCACCAGCCTGGCGCTCATCAAGGACTGGCCCGTCCCCGTGACGGCGGTGGACATTCTCTGGGGCGTGGTCCTGAGCGGGATCGTTTCAACGGCCGGTTACGGGATCGTCCGGTGGCTTTCGTGAGTCCGCCACGGCCGCGCCGCCTGGACGGCGCATGGCGCATGTCGTTTCAAGATGCGAGGATTCTGCTGTGCCGAACGTGCTTCTGACCACTGTGTGCCGCCCCTTCGGCGGAGGGGGGGAAGGGGACTCCGTCGGGGCCGAGCTGTTTCACGCCCAGGTGACCCGAAGCCAGGGCATCTTCAGCTACCGCCAGGTCATTCGATGCTGGGGGCTGGACTACATCGCCGAGAACATCGAGGCCCCCGCGGTGGTGCTCCACTACCCGTCCGAGCGGGAGCTCCGCAAGGAGCTTCGAAAGCAGCGCTATGACGTCATCGGCATCAACTTCGTGGTGGCCACGTTCCACAAGGTGGGGCGGATGGTCGACCTCATTCGAAGGCACGCGCCGGGCTCGAAGATCGTGCTCGGCGGTTACGGCACGGTTCTCCCGGACGAGATCCTGGCCCCTTATGCCGATGCCGTCTGCCGGGAGGAGGGCGTCGGATTCATGCGGAGGTATCTGAAGGAACCTTCGGAGGGGGCCATTCGCCATCCCTATGTCCCCATCGAGTCCCCCCGCGCCTACTCCGTTCCGCTCGGGACGCAGGTGGCACACATCACCGGGGGGCTGGGCTGTCCCAATGGATGCGATTTCTGCTGCACGTCGCACTTTTTCAAACGGAAGTACATTCCCTTCATTCAGAGCGGCCGTGAGCTCTTCGACACCATGCGCGTCATGGAGTGCAAGGCGCGGGCGGCGGGAGACACCCTGAGCGGCTTCATCCTCATCGACGAGGACTTCTTCATTCACGAGAAGCGGGCCAGGGAGTTCCTCGACTGCGTGCGCGAGGAGGGCGTCTCGTCGTCGATCATGGCGTTCGGCAGCGTGCGCGGGCTCTCGAAGTTCACGCCGGACGAGGTCGCCGAGATGGGGTTCGACCTCATCTGGACGGCCTTCGAGGGGCGGCGTTCCGGCTACAAGAAGCTGGAGGGCCGGCCCATCGACGAGCTGCTGCGGGATCTCCGTTCCCGGGGGGTGGCCGTGCTCTCGTCCATGATCATCGGCTTCCCCTACCAGGACCGGAAGACGGTTCTGGAGGAGTTCGAGCAGCTTCTGGACCTGGAACCGGCCCTGTGGCAGATCCTGATCTACTTCGCCTTTCCCGGAACGCCCCTCCACCGGCAGGTGCTCGAGGAAGGTCGCTATCTCGCAGCCTACCGGGACCACCCCGACTACCGGACCTTCGACGGGTTCTCCATGCACTTCGAGCACGCCCATTTCGAGCCCAGGGAGCTGGAGGTACTTCAGCAGTCCCTCTACCGCCAGGCCTTCGAGCGGCTCGGACCGTCCGTGGTTCGGGTCCTCCGGTCCTGGTTCGAGGGATACCGGAACCTGAAACGCTCCCCCGACCCTCTCCTGCAGCTGCGCGCCGAGCGAATGCGCGGGTATGTCCGCAGGGCCCTTCCCGGGATCTACCCCGCCTTCCGGTTCGGGCCCAACCCGGCGCGCCGAATGGAGGCCCTGCGGTTCATGAAGGAGATCGAGCGTGAGCTGGGACCGCTCTCCCTGACGGAACGCGTGAAGTGCTGGGGCACGGTGCCGCTGTCTTTCTGGACCTGGTTGACCGAGCGGCTCGACCTGTTTCAGCAGCCGCGTCTGCTTCGCGTCGCACATCGGTGTTGAGCCCGCAACCCCTCACCCCTTTGCCCAGGAGGCGGACATGGGCCAGAGTGGACTGAAGCAGGCCAGGGACCTGACCATCAACGGGTTCCACTATGAAAACCTGTTGGACATGGCCCGGCACTGCCGGGAGGAGGACCGGCCGGACCGTCTCCTCTGCGCGTTCGTGCTGAACCGGTTCTTCACGCAGCTCGCCGAGAAGGTGGGAGACGGCCCCGTGTTCAGCGACGTCCTGCGGAAGCTGGAGGTCCGGTACCGGAACACGGTCAACCTGCTCCTGGAAAAGGCCGATGCCGGGGCCCCGCAGGAGGAGCAGGACAAGCTGCTGGTCCAGCTCGTGCAGCTTCTCTGGACCGCGCCCGAGGACTGACGGCGCGTCTCGAGGGCTCCAGTGATGTCGGCTTCCCCTTTCCTGAGTACCCCGCGGGTCTCATTCCCGGAGGCATCGTTCCCTATCGCTCCTTGCTCCCGGGGAAGGTATCCAGATACCGTTGATAAGACTCATAGGAGCCCACCAGAAACAGCTCGTCCCCGGGAGAGAAGACATAGGAAGGCGCCGGGTTGATGCGCATGGCCTCTCCGGTCTCCACCCCCACCAGGTTGCACCCCGTGGACCGGCGGATACCGCACAGGGACAAGGGCCTGCCTACGAACGAAGGAGGGACCTTGGTTCGAAAGAGGTTGAGCCCCTCGGCCAGGATTTGAAGGCCGCGCGGCTTCAGCAGGTTGAAGACCAGGCTCGCGCCCATGGTGGCGTAAGACAGGACCTGGTCCGCCCCGGCGCTCTGCAGCTTGTGCAGGGTCCGCTCGGTGTTGGCCCGGCTGATGATCTGGATATCCGGTCGGAGCTTCCTGCAGTAGATCGTGAGATAGATGTTGGTGTGGTCGTCATGGGTGGTGACCAGGATCGAGGGGGTCTCCTGAATGCCGGCCCGGTTGAGCGTCTCGATGTCGGCTGCGCTTCCCACGACATAATGGGGGTTGTCTCGAACCAGCTTCTTGTTCTTTTCGATGATCCGGTGGGCGATGCCGTTGGCCGTCAAGGTCTCGGCGGCCGCCTGTCCCACCCGGCCGCCTCCCAGGATCAGAACCGGCCCGTGGAATTGGGGGCGACTCCCGAAATGCTCGTCGTATCGTTTCAGCTGTTCATCGGTTCCGGCGAGCAGCAGCACCTTTTTCGCGTCCATCAGGGTCTCGGGCTGAGGGGCGATGTACCTTCCCCCCTCCCACAGGCCGATGATGTTGAGCCCCGTGGTCTCACGCACGCGGCTCTCCGCCAGGGTTTTCCCTTCCAGCGGCGTACGCATCACCGGGGTCTCTGCGATGAGCAGGGCGTCGATGGCGCCGACCACGTTCTCCTGGGTTCTGATCCCCAGGGTCTTCCGGGCCAGGGAATGGCCCAAAAGCCGCATGAACTGAAAGACATGGGTGCTCCCGGCCAGCTGGAGGACGTCCACCGACTCCTGGAGCTCCGCGGAGGTCACAATGGGGACGCTGCAGGACACCTCCCGCACGGTGGCGGCGATGTTCGTGTTGAGCATGTCCCCGGAGTGGGCCACCACCAGCGCGGCGTTTTCCACCCTCAGGTTGCGGTAGGTCTGGGAATCCCCGAGGTCACCCAACACCACGTCGTACTTGCGATCGTGCATGTCCAGGGCCTGCTGCAGGTCCTCGGTGACGATGGCATAGGGGGTCCGATGCCGGTTGAGCTGCTCCACCAGCTGCATGGTGAAGGGGTCGAAGCTGGTCAGGATCACGTGGTCGCGGGTCTCTTCGGGGAGCCTTCGCGGGGCCCTGGACTTGGCCTGGGCCTCCAGCCAGGGTGCGTAGAAGAACTGGATGAAGGTGAAGGGCAGCATGATCAGCAGGAAGACCATGCCGGAGAGGAGGACCAGCACGGAGAACAGGCGTCCCAGGTCCGAGTGAAAGGTGATGTCCCCGAAGCCGAGGGTGGACATGACCGTCAGGGTCCAGTAGATCCCCGTGACCCAGGAGTACTGCTGGCCCTCCTGAAGCATGATCACGTGGAACAGGATCGTGTAGACGGTGATCATGAGGAGCAGCAGACCCATGAACTTGATCAGAGTCCGGATATCCTGCTCCCGGGACCTGTTGAACAGGGTGGCGACCTGGCTGAAGAGAAACTTCATGAGAGGAACCATACGGCCTGGTTCGGCGCAGGTCAAGAGCGGACGAAACGGCCGGGAGGGTTTCAGGCTTTCTTCAGAATATCGACAAGGTCGGCCTCGGGGAGCTCTACCGGGTTGCCCTTCATGCTGCTGGCCCTGATGGCGTTGTTCGCGATGCGGTGCAGGTCCGATGCCTCGAGGCCGAAACGGGCCAGCGGGGGGAGGGCCAGCTGCTCCGACAGGCCGTTCAGCCAGGTCGCCCCGTCCGAAAGACCGGCCCGGGGATCGCCGGTCAGAATGCGGGCGATCTCCTCGAAGCGCCGAAGGACTGGATGGGCCGGGTCCTCGGACCGGAGTCGTCGGGCATTGGTCTCGAAGACCGGGGGCAGGAGGCGACCGCAGGCGACCCCGTGGGGGACGTCGATCCACCCGCCCAGGGGACCCGCAATGCCGTGAGCCGCCCCCAAGCCGCCGTTGGCGAGGGCCAGGCCGCTCAAGAGGCTCGCCAGGGACATGTCCACCCGGGCCTCCAGGTCTGCGCCGTCCTCATAGGCCCGGGGCAGGGCGCGCGCGCAGCGGGGAAGGCCCTCCCGGCAGAAGCCGTCGGTGAGCGGATTGGCCTTGCGCGACACGTAAGCCTCGATCAGCTGGGTCAGCGCGTCCATGCCGGTGGCGGCCGTTACCTCCGGGGGGACCGTCAGGGTCAGCTCGGGATCGACGATTACCAGCCGGGGCAGCATGCGGTGGTTGCGCATGCTGATCTTGACCCGGTGGGCGGGGGAGGCGATGACGGCGTTCCGGGTCACTTCGGCGCCGGTGCCGGCGGTGGTGGGAACGGCCACGCAGGGGGCCGGGTCGTTCTGGAGGGGCAGGCCCTTCCCCACGATCTCCAGGTAGTCGGTCGCGGCTCCGGGGTTGGTCAGCAGGGCGGCCACGGCCTTTCCGGTGTCCAGCACGCTTCCGCCG
>CAYYVD010000032.1:0-22457 GCA_964475045.1 uncultured Desulfobacterales bacterium
TTCTGCCGAATGTCCCGACCCTCAAGGAGCAGGGCATCGACGTGGACGACTCCAGTGTGAACTTCAGGGGCGTGGCGTTTCCCAAAGGCGTCCCTCAGGACGTGATCGACAAGTGCGCCGAGGTGTTCCCGAGGATGTTCCAGAACGCGAAAATCGTCAAGAAGATGAAGGAAAGCGGCAGCCCCATGCGGGTCCTCCCCAGGGAGGCGGTCATCAAGATGTTCAAGGAGAGGGAGGCCTATCTCCAGGAGCTGCTGAAGGACCTGAAGTAATCCAATGACTCAGGCGGGGCTCGAACAGGGCTCCGCCGTCCGCAATGAACGGGAGGGACCTCGGTGCCTCCCGTTTTTTCTTGAAAGAGGGCTTGCGTGGATTCGGACGGCCGCCGTGAGAGGGATGGGAAAGACCGGCCCCCGGACGGGGTGGTCACGCTCCGGGTGGACGGGCGTCCGCGGCGCTTTCACCTGCATGTCCCGCCGGGTGTCCGCTCTCACGGACCCACCCCGGTCCTTCTCCTCCTCCACGGCCGATACGGGAGCGCCGGCAGGATGCGCAAGGAGACCGTCTTGAGCGCCATGGCCGGCCGGGCCGGCTTCGCGGTGGTGTTTCCGGAGGGGGTGAAGCGGAGCTGGGCCGACGGCCGGGGGATCTCCCCAGCCGATCGCCTGGGGGTCCGGGACACGGTGTTTCTGGATCGGGTTCTGGACAGGCTGCCGGACCTCCTCCCCGGGGGCGCGGGAATGGTCTTCCTTGCGGGCCACTCCAACGGCGGCTTCATGGCCCAGAGCCTGGCCCTGGCGTTCCCCGGCCGCTTCGCCGCCCTCGGGGTCGTGTCCGCCGCGCTCTCTTCGGAGCAGGCCGAGAAGCTGCGTCCCGAAGCCGCGGTCCCCATCCTCTTCATGCACGGCACCGCGGACCCGGTCATCCCCTACGACGGCATAAAGCGGTCCGAGGGCGGCACGCTGCCGGCCGAGGAGACGGCCCGCCGGTGGGCGGTTTGCAATGCTTGCGGCGAGGCGGTCACGGTCGAAGAGGGGGGGGTTCTTCAGGCCGGGATGTCGTTTCAGGCCCTTCGTTACGGCCGCTCCGGCGCGTCCCATCCCGTTCTTCTCTACCGCATCGACGGGGCCGGGCACGACTGGCCGGGAACCCACGCCCCGTCCACCTCCGGGCTCTTCGGCCCGGTTTGTGGCGGCCTTCCCGCAAGTCGTATTCTCCTGGATTTTTTTGAGCGCATTCGAAAGGGTGGATGTCCCCGATGACCGTCATGCACGGGGGATAGCCCGGCACAGATGGGCTCGACCCCCCGGTGGCGGTCCGCCGGGAACCATGGCCTGCTGTCTCTGGTGGAAACGTGGCTACTTACCGCCTCTCCGAACCCAGTCGCGCAGGGCCTCCTTTTCGAACCGCCACTTGTTCAGGACCATTTTTGCGGGGATTTGTCCGGACTTGGCGAGCTTGTACACCGAACGCTTCCCCAGGCTCAGGTACTGAGCCGCTTCCTCGATGGTCAGGATGTCTTTGTCTTCGAACATGGGATCCTCCATGGCTTGTCGATTTCCCGCGCCGGGCGGAACAATCGAGGCTGTCCGTCCGGCGTCTGTCCGTATGGGCTTGACAGCGGAAGGGGACGTCCTTGTCCCCTCCCCATGGTAAGCCGGCCCGATTCCAACATCAACCGGTCTTCTTCCTCCGAGCTTCCGCCAGCTTCTGGCCCAGGTTCTGCTCTTTGGCCACCTTTCGCCGCTTGGCCGAGAGGGACTTTGCGGACAGGGGCTGTCTCGCCTTGAACCCGTACTTGGCCTTGTACTCTTTCGGGGTGAGTCCGTGCTCCTTGAGATGGCGCTTGGTGAGGATCTTGAACTTCTTCCCGCACTCGAGGCAAGTCACCGAGTTTTGCTTGATGGAGTCCTTCGGATCCATGACCGGGGCGGCGGCCTCTTCTTCGCCCCCTTCCTCGTTGACCTTGACGTTCCTCAGAGAGTCGTAGGTCTTCTTGATGAGGTCGTCGATTTCTTCAGCGGAAAGCTTGGCGACTCCCGCTTGTGCGGTGACAATCTCCGCAGCCAGTTCATAAAGTGATTTTGGCATGATGTTTCTCCTTTGGCTGATTTGAGTGTTGAGGTAACGCTTGCCTCCAGTATAGTTAATGATGATGATCCAAAATTCAAGTGTGAATTGCAGAAAAAAGAGAATTCATTTGGTATATGGAGAAGGGCGGTGATGAGATTAAGAAAAAATTGAGAATAGGCTATGTGTTATTCTGAATGTCAAAGGAGCCGCCGGTCTTGGGCCGGCACAAAAATGGTCCCGGGGGAATGGTTGCGAGGCGTTTGGAAGCAAGTAAACACGGCGTTCCTCCCTTTCCAAAAAGGGGCTTGACAAAACGTCGGTTTGGAGGTAGTGATCCAACAAGGTGCCGACAGGCTTAATAGGAAATCCCGTGAAAGTCGGGAGCGGTCCCGCCGCTGTAACCCTGCCCGTCTCCACGAGGGAACCCTTTCAGCATCCTGTGCCACTGTCCTGAAGGCTCGGGATGGGAAGGCCGCTGAAAGGGCGGGGAAGCCAGAAGACCCGCCTTCAACATGGGCCGAGATTCTGCGGAATGACAGAGGGATCGGCTCCGCCTGAATGGGCCAAGGAAGCTGGGTGCAGCCCTTCAAACGAGCGAATCGTTTGAAGGGCTTTTTTTTGTGCAAGAACGCCGTGAAGAAAGGAGCGTGTTGTCATGAATCACCGAGCCGTATCGAGGACGTTGTTGTCACTGTTTGTGCTGCTCGTCTGGCTGGCCACGGGTGCTTCGGCCGGAGGACACGGAGGGCGACAGGAGACCAGACCCGGGATTCTGCTGGTGGCGTTCGGGTCCAGCGAGGCGAGCGCACAGGTCTCCTTCGAGAACCTGGAGCGAAGAACCCGGGCCGCCCATCCCGAGATCCCCGTTCGATGGGCGTACACTTCCCACATCATTCGGCACAAGCTGGCCGGGCGGGGAGAGCTCCTGGACTCGCCTGAGATGGCCCTGGCCAGGATGCGGGACGAAGGGTTCACCCATGTCGCGGTGCAATCCCTGCACACCATCGGCGGGGCGGAGTACCATGAGCTGCAGCAGGTCGTGGGGGCGTTCAGGTCCATGGGGGGCTTCGATTGCGTCCTCCTGGGCGATCCCCTCTTGGCCTCCCAGGAGGATATGGAGCGTGTGGTGGAAGCGGTGCTGAGCACCATCCCTTCGAGCCGGCGACCGAACGAGGCGGTCCTGCTCATGGGGCACGGCACCCATCATCCATCCAACGCGTTCTATGCCGCCCTCATGTTTCAGCTTCAGCTGTCGGATGCCAACCTCTTCGTCGGAACGGTCGAAGGGTTTCCAGGGATCGATGTGATCCGGGATCTCCTGCTTCGGAAGGGAATTCGAAAGGTCTATCTCATGCCTCTGATGTCAGTGGCGGGCGACCACGCCAAGAACGACATGGCGGGCGACCAGGACGACTCTTGGACCTCGGTCCTCACCCGGGCCGGGCTCGACTGCGTTCCCGTCCTGAAGGGTACGGCCGAGTACGATGTCTTCGCCGACATCTGGGTGGATCACATTCCCGATCTTTCGGCGCAGGGTTCGGGTGAACCCTGATCCCTCTGGGGGTGGGTCCGGCGGTTCGGATCCGCCCCCGGCCTCCCTCTGGTTCGTCCGGACCTTTCAGGGGTTCTCCTCTGGATTCAAGGCGATTTCACCCCCTCGATCCCCGCGTGTTCCGGTTCCCTGCCGGGCGTCTGAATGCCCCAACGCTCCAAAAGGGAGCCCTCCAGATGGTACAGGTTCACCAGGGCCTTGAGGACCGTCACCACGGCGCGGATCTCCGCGATCCGGCTCCGCACCAGATCCCGCTGGGCCTGGGCCACGAGGAAGCTGGTGGAACGTCCCACCCGGAACTTCTCCGTCTCGATCCGGACCTTCTCCTCCTCGAGCTTCCGGCTGGCCGCGGTTGCACGAATCTGCTGCCGGGCCGTGTCCAGCTGGATGTAGGCCGTGCGCACGTCCAGGACCACGAGCTGGGCCAGGTTGTCCAGGGCCTCCAGGGCCTGATCCTGAGAGAGGGTCGCCCGCTCGTGCCGGGCCTTCCGGTCCCGGTTCCCGACTGGAAACCGGAAGGTCAGGCCGGCCAGGGCGTCGTAGTGATCGCCGGAGATCTCTCGAACCGACTCGCCGAAGGCGTCTGCATAGCCGGTCTTTCTCAGGGAGATGAACAGATCCATGCGCGGCAGGAGCCCGTTGCGGGTCTTGACGACCTCCAGCTCCTCCAGCCGTGCGGAGAGACGGGCCTGGTTCAGGTCGGGCCGCATGCGCAGGGCCACCTCCACGTGGGAGCGAACGTCGTCCAGATCGATCTCCGGGACCACCGGATCGTCCTCCAGCACGAGCTCCCGCGACCAGAGGTCCGGCCCGGGGGGATTGACCAGCCGAAGCAGACGCAGCCGGGCCAGGGCCTTTTCGTTGCGGGCGTCGATGAGCTCCTGACGCCGCAGGGCCACCTCGGCCCTGGCCGCCACCAGCTCGGTTTCGGGAAGCCGCCCGACCCGGACGATCTCCCGGGTCTCCTCCAACTGCCGCGCGGCCAGGGCGACGGACTCCTCGAAGATGCGAAGTTGCCGCCGGGCGAGCACGTCGTCCCAGTAGGTCTCCTCGGTCCGGGCCGCCAGGGATTCGGCCACCCCGCGAAGCTCGTATCGAGAGGCCCGGGTGCTGAGCTCGGCCTGCCGAAGGGTGGCGAGATTCACCTCCCGGCCTCTTCCCCGCAGGAGGGCCTGGGTGAGGCTCAGCCCCGCGCGGGTCGCATACCGGGTATCGATCCGATTGGAATCCAGCCGCTCCCCGGTGAGGCCTGCGCGCACGTCCGTGCCCGTGGCAAAGCGCTTGGACACCCCTACCTCCAACTCGGTTTCATCGACCCGGGAGCTCTCGGACGGAAGGGACTCGATGGGCGTCTTGACCTCGGAGGCCGCAGCCCCGGCGTCGATCACCGGGTCGAACACCGCTCGCTCCTGCTCCTCGAAGGTCTTCCGAATCTCCGGCGTGATCCGCTCCACGCTCAGGCCCCGGTTGTTCTCCAGGGCCGTGAGGACCGCCTCCTGGACGGTGAGGGAAACGGTCTTTGGCGAGGGGGCTCCGCCCCCGGTTCCGGAAGGGGAACGTCGGGGTGATTCCGCCGATCCGATCACGGGAAGCCCGATGAGCAGGCTCAGCAGGAACGCTGTGAGGATTTGCCGTGGACTGCGTGCACGATCCAAGGGGCCTCCCTCCTTTCCGTGTCAGGTCCCGGGGCTGCGTTCCGGCTGAAACCGTCTCTTTCGTTCGAACAGCGAGTAGACCGTGGGAACGAAGATCAGGGTGATCACCGTGGAGCTCAGGAGACCGCCGATGACCGCACGGGCCATAGGGGCCTGGGCCTCTCCACCTTCTCCCAGGCCGAGGGCCAGGGGGACCAGGGCGAGGATGGTGGTGGCGGCCGTCATCAGGATGGGGCGCAGCCGGCGCCGGCCCGCCTCCTCGACGGCCGTGGACAGGTCCAGGCCGTCGCGCCGGCGGAGCAGGTTCGTATAGTCCACCAGCAGGATGGCGTTGTTGACCACGATGCCGCCCAGCATGATGCAGCCGATGTAGGACTGTACATTGAAGGTCGTCTCTGTGAGCAGCAGCATCAGCACCACCCCGATGATGGCCAGGGGCACGGAAAACATGACCACGAAGGGATCCCGCAGGGACTCGTAGAGAGCGGCCATCACCATGTAAACCAGCACCAGAGCCAGGACGAACCCCAGAAGAAGCTCTCGAAAGGCCTTCTGCTGCTCCTCGTAGTCTCCCCCGAAGACGATGCTGAAGTCCTGGGGAACGGGAACGGCCCGAAGCCCCTCTCGAATGTCCCTGAGCACCGATCCCATGTCCCGGCCGGTGAAGTTGGCCGAGATGCTCACCACGCGGTCCTGGTCCTTGCGCTCGATCAGCACGGGACCGCTCCAGGGAGTGACGTCCACCACGTTGCGAAGCACCACGGGCTCGCCGTCCCGGTTGGTCAGGGTCAGGTCCAGGAGCTCCTTCAGCCGGAGCCGCTCCGCCTCCCCGATCTTCACGAGGATCCGGTACTCGTCGCCGCCTTCCCGGAAGTTGCCTGCCCGGGTGCCGGAGATCACCGTCTGGAGCATGTTGGCGATCTCCGAGACGGAAAGCTTCATGTCGGCGGCCCGGCGGCGGTCCACCAGGATGAGCTCCTCGGGGTTGCCCGTTTCCCGGCTGACGCGGGTGTCCGTGACGCCCTCCACCCCCAGCATGATCCCCGCGACGCGGGCGGCGAGGGCGTCGGCCACGTCCATGTCGTGCCCGCGGACGTTCACCTCGATCCGGTCCGAGTCGCTTCCTCCCATGCGGAGCAGAAAAAGCCCCTGCCCGGCCCGGGTGCGAATGGTGACCCCGGAGATACGGGTCAGCTTCCGTCGCAGGGCATTGGCGATCTCCTCGCTGGATCGCTCCCGCTGGGAGCGCGGGACCAGGGCGATGCGCAGCTCTCCGGTGTGGGAGGTCTTGCCCCGCCAGAACGACCCGCCGATGTAGGTCACCATGTTGGTCATCTCGGCGACCTCTCGCCGGACGACGGACTCGATGGCGAGAAACTGCTCGTTCACCACGTCGACCCGCGTGCCCACGGCCATCTCTGCGTTGACCCGGACCTCCCCCTCGTCGGTGCTGGGCATGAACTCGATCCCCACCAGGGGAACCAGGGCCAGGCTGCCTGCCAGGCAAAGCAGGGAGACCACCACCACGGTCACCCGGCGGCGCAGGGCGAAGCGAAGGACCCGGCGGTAGTCCTCCTCCAGCGCGTGGAAGAACCGGTCGAGCAGCCCCCGCCTCGGGCGATCACCGGAGTCCGGCCCGTGCTTCGGCGGGCGGAGCAGGCGGGCCGAGAGCATGGGGACGAGGGTGAGGGCCACGGCCAGGGAGCAGATGAGCGACAGGCTCACCACGTAGGACAGCTGCTTGAACATGACCCCGGACATGCCGCCCATGAACACCAGGGGGAGAAAGACCGCCAGGGTGGTGATGGTGCTGGCGATGATGGCGGGCGTCACCTCTTCCGTCCCGGTCACGGCCGCGCCCTGCGCGTCGGTGGAATGCCGCAGCCGGAAGATGTTCTCCAGGACCACGATGGCGTTGTCCACCAGCATGCCCACCCCCAGGGCCAGCCCTCCCAGGGTCATGAGGTTCAGGGTGAACCCGCCGAAGTACATGAGCGCAAAGGTGGCGACCACCGAGATGGGGATGCTCGTGGCCACGATGGCCGTGCTTCGGACGTTTCTCAGGAAGACGAGCAGGACCAGCACGGCCAGGAGCCCGCCGTAGAGGAGTGAGGAACCCACATTGGTGATGGATCGTTCGATGTAGTCCGAGGTGTCGATGATGGGCACGATCCGGATCTGCGGCAGGTCCCGGTTCAGCCGGTCCAGCTCCTGGAGCACGCCACGTGCCACAGAGACGGTGTTCGTCCCCGACTGCTTGTGCACGGCCATGCGGATGCCCGGCCGGCCGTTCACCCGGACGATGCGGGTGATCCTCTCCCAGGCGTCCTCCACCTCCGCAATCTCTCGAAGCAGCACAGGCGCTCCGTCCCGAACCGTGAGCACCGTGTTGCGCAGGTCCTCGAGGCTCGTGTACTCGCCCGGGGTGCGGAGCATGACCTCCATTCGGCCCCGCTCCAGAACACCGGCCGGGATGTTCACGTTCTCGGCCCGGATCGTCGCCAGGATCTCGTTCAGGGAGAGGGAGAGGGCCTTGACCTTGTCGGCCTTCAGGTTGACGTGAATCTCCCGGTCCAGGCCTCCCCGCACATCCAGGGAGGCCACGCCGGGGAGCCGCTCGATGCGGTACTTGACCTGCTCGTCGATGATTCGGCGCATCTCGATGGGGTCGAGGTTGCTGGAAGCCCCGAGCAGCAGGATGGGAAAGCTCGCCAGGTCGAACTTTCTCAGGATCGGACGGTCCACGTCCTCCGGTAGGCGGTTCATGACCCGATCCAGCCGGTCCCGAATGTCATTGGCCGCGGCGTCCAGGTCGGTGCCCCAGCTGAAGTTGACGCGGACCTGTGTGGCGCTTTCCGACGAGATGGAGGTGACCTCCTCCACCCCGGGCACGGCGGTCATGGCCTCTTCGATGGGGCGGGTGACGAGCTCCTCCATCTCCTCGGGGCTCGCGTTTTGGTACTCCCCCATGATGCTCAGGGTGGGGTAGGTGATGTCCGGCATGAGGTCGATGGGAAGCCGGCTCATGGACACGACTCCCAGGAGGAGCACGATCAGGACCGCCATGATCGTGAACACGGGCCGGCGAATGGCCAGGCGGGAGATTCTCACGGCTCGGCCCCCGAGGGGGGAGGGGCGCCGGGCAGGAGAACCCGGGACCCGTCTTCCAGCAGATGATGGCCCAGGGTCACGACCGGCCCTTCCAGGGCCGGCTCCAGGATCTCCACCGTGTCCGCGCCCTCAATGCCCGTGGTCACCGGGACGAAACGGGCCTCCATCTCCCCGGTGTCCACGGCGAACACCCCCGAACGGCCGCCCCGGCGGACCAGGGCGCTCGCGGGGATCAGCTGGGCGTCCTCGCGCCGGTCGAACTCGATCTCCGCGTGGACGAACATGCCGGGTTTGAGCCGGGCATCGGGGTTGGGAATCTCGATCTCGACCCGGGCCTGTCGCGAGGTCTCCTTGAGGAGCGGCGCCACCCGGACGATGCGCCCGGAAAACCGTTCTTCGGGAAAGGCCTCGGCCCTGACCGAGGCGATCTGTCCGACCCGGACCTTGGGGTAGTCCTTCTCGATCACGTGAATCACCGCGATCAGCGTTCCGATGTCGAGCACGGAAACGATGGCGTGGCTGGGCGCGAGCATGGCACCTTCGTCCACGAAGCGCTCTCCCACGACCCAGGATCCGCCGTTCCCGTTGCCCCCGGCGTGGATCCGGGTGTAGGAGAGGCGGACCTCCGCGGCGGCCAGGGCGGCCTTCTTCTGCGATACCTGGGCCCGGGCCACCCGCTGTTTGGCCTGTTGGGACTTGAACACGGCCTCGGCCTCGTCCAGCTCCGACTCGGAGGCGATCTTCTTTCGTCGAAGCGCCCGGACGCGCTCCAGCTCCCGTTGGGCGATGTCCAGCGCGCTCCGACTTTCCTCCAGCTGAGCTTTCGCCACCTCCAGCTCGGCCCGGGCCTGCTCCACCTGCTGCACGAACTCGCCCTGGTCGAGGACCGCCAGCAGCTGCTCCGGCAGGACGCGGTCCCCCACGTGCACGTGGAGACGATCCAGGCGCCCTCCGATCTTGGGAGCCACCACGAACTGGCTTTCGGGGTGGAGCGTGCCGGTGAACGCCCCCACGTTCCGGATGCCGCCTCGAAGCACGGGTTCGGCTTCCACGGCCACGACCGGGGGCACCTGGGAGCGCCCCCGGCCCTGGTCCGAAGACGTGATCTTGTCGTAGATCTGCCGGCCGATCAGGACCAGGAGGCCGGCGAAGACCATCAGGAAGATCGTTTTTTTCATGCGCGGCGCCTCGTGCAGCAGCCTTGCTTTGAGCCACACCTGCCGAAAACGGACTTTGAATCATACAAAAAAGCCGTCCTGGTAGAAACGGGTTTCCTACTTGGTGGTCATGTTCCACACTCCGTCCCAGTCCGGGCCGGGCGGGGCCTCGAGAAAGTGGCGGCAGCGCTCCTCGTAGAGTCGGGTGACGCGGTCGAAGGGCGCTGTCTCGCAGGCGGCCCGAAAGCGGCGAAGGGCCTCCCGGAAGTCTCCGTCGAGATAGAAGGAAAGCCCTCGCTCGAAGAGCGCCAGATGGTCCTCCAAGCGGGGAAAGACATCCCGGGTATGAAAGTCCAGGGCCTCGTAGATGGCTACGGGCTCGGTCTTGCCCTTCACCCGGATTCGGTCCACCGGACGCAGGGCATAGGTCCCCTGGAGCTGGGTTCGGGTGAACTCGGAGAGCAGGATATTGGAGCCGTAGTACTTGTTGGCGCTCTCCAGGCGCGAGGCCAGGTTCACCCCGTCCCCGATGACCGTGTAGTCCATGCGCTTGAGCGAACCGATGTTGCCCACCAGGATCTCGGCGGTGTTCAGGCCGATCCCGATGTCGAAGGTCGGTTTGCTCTCCTCGGCCCTTCGGGCGTTGAGCTCCCGAAGCTTGCGCATCATCTCGATGGAGGCGCAGAGGGCGTTGTCCGCATCCCGCCCGGTGGGAAACGGCGTTCCGAAGACCGCCATGATGGCATCGCCGATGTACTTGTCCAGGATGCCCTGGAAGCGGAAGAGGATGTCCACCATGTCCGTGAAGTACTCGTTGAGCATGGACACCGTGTCCTGCGCGCCCAGGCTTTCGGAGAGGGTGGTGAAGCGCCGGATGTCCGAGAAGAAGACCGTGGCCTCCTTCACCTGACCGCCCAGAATGGCCCGGGAGTCCTCGAGGAGCTGGTCTGCGACCTCCTTGGTCATGTAACGGGCCAGGGTGCCCTTGAGCCGCTTCTCCCCGGAGATGTCCTCGATGATCAGCAGGGCCCCGAGGTCCTCGTTTTCCTCCCCGGTCAGCGGCACCACCAGCATGTTGGCGGAGAGGGTGGAGCCGTCGGCCAGGGTGATTTCCTGGTCCATGGCCGTGTCCGAGATGCGGGCCAGGACCACCCGCTCCACGGTTTCCCGAACCCAGGCGTTGGAATCGCCGGGAAAGAGCGCCTCCACCCCCTTGCCGATGAGGCCGTCTTCGCTTTGGTGAAGAATGCGGAGGGCCGAGGCGTTGCACTTTTCGGCCAGGAGCTGCTCGTTGAGGGTGATGATGCCGTTGGTCATGGACTCCAGGATGGCCTCGTTGTAGTTCTTCATGTTGAGGACGTCCTGGAAGAGCTTGGCGTTCTCGATGGCGATGGCCGCCTGGGCCGAGAAAGCCGCAACGCGTGCCTCGTCTTTGGCGTCAAAGGCCCCTCCGGACTTGTTCAGCAGCTGGATGACCCCGATGCGCTCTGCCTTGCGGTTGATCACGGGCATGCACAGAATGGTCTCGGTCCGGTACCCGGTCTTCCGGTCCACGTCGGGGTTGAAGCGCGGATCGGCATAAGCGTCGGGGATATTGGTCGCTTCGCCGGTGGTGAACACGTGACCGGCGATGCCCAGGTGGTTGGGGAAGCGGATCTCCCGGATCTCGAGCCCGGAGGCCACCATGGACCAAAGCTCTCCCCGCCGGGCGTCGTTGAGAAACAGGGTCCCCCGGTCGCAGTCCAGCATGGCCGTGGCCGTTGAGATGATCTTCTCGATGAGCGGTTGGAGCTGGATTTCGGTGGAGATGGCCCGGGTCACCTCGAAGAGCTCGGCCTCCTCCTGCCGGGCCCGCTGGACCTCCTCGAAGAGCTGGGCCTTGACCAGGGCCGACGCGGCCTGGGAGCCCATGGCCTCCAGAAGGGAGAGATCCGATTCGGTGAAGTCTTCCTCCCCCTCCTTGTTCAGGATCTGAATCACCCCCACCACACGCCGGGTCCGGTCTCGAATGGGGGCGGCGAGAATGTTGCGGGTCCGGTAACCCGTGGCCTTGTCCACCTCCCGGTTGAAGCGCGGGTCGGCGTATGCGTCCGGAATGATGTGGGCCTCGCCGGAGGTGAAAACGCTGCCGGCGATGCCCAGGTGGTTGGGAAAGCGGATCTCCCGGCTCAGGCCTTCCCCCGTGGCGATGCGGGAGAAGAGCTCCTCGGTCCATGCGTCGTTGAGAAAGATGGTGCCCCGGTCGGCGCGGAGGGCCTCGGTGGTGAGCTCCACCAGCCGGGCGAACAGGGTGTCGAGTTCCAGGGAGTCGGCGAGGCGGTTGGAGACCTCCATGAGGGCGGTGAACTTCTCCAGGGTCTCCGAGATCGAGTCCAGGAAGACGTCGCGGTCCGAGGTGGACAGGGAGTCCAGGATGCGGCGGATGTCGGCCTGCTGCATCCGCTGCTCGAAGACCCTGGACAGCAGGACCGGAGAAGGTGCGTGGTCCTTCATCGGGCGATGATCTCCTTCCATCAGTCGAAGACGAGCACGGGGTCGCCGAGGCGCTCCGGGGAGGGGTTCACGCCCAGGCCGGGTCCTTCGGGGACGTCGAGCATGCCTTCCCGGATCTCGGGGCCGTTCTCCGGGTCGTCGTGCCCTTCGATGTACGGCGCGGCGATCCACACCCCCTCGAGGAGGGACGGCCTCACGGTGGCGGCGATGTGGATGCAGGCGGCCGCAACGATGTCTCCGCCCCAGGCGTCGTCGCAGGTGACGGGCATCCCGGCCTCACGGCAGACGTCGCGGATGGCGCGCATGGGGGTGATGCCGCCCACCCGGGTGACCTTCAGCCCGAAGCCGTCCGCCGCGTCGTCCCCGATGCTCCGGATCACGGCCGTCAGGTCCTCGGCGGACTCGTCCAGAAACAGGGGGTGAGCGATCCGCCGTCGAACGGACAGGTTCTCCTCGTAGGTGGAGCAGGGCTGCTCCAGGACCAGGGCCAGGTCCCGGCACGCCAGAGAGACCGTGAGAACATCCCTCCGGGTCCAGCCCCGGTTGGCGTCCACGACCAGGGCCGTTTTCGAGGAAAGGGCCTCGCGCACCCGGCGGATCGACTCCATGTCCTCGTCCAATGCCCGCCCCCCCACCTTCAGCTGAATCCGCCTGAACCCCTCGGCCTCCTTTTCCTGCGCGGTGCTCACCGCCTCGCCGGGCGGAACCACCCCGACGGAGTAGTAGGACGGCACACGTTCTCGAAAAGGCCCTCCCAGCAGGTCGCATACCCGCACGCCGAAGGCCTTGCCCAGAAGATCCCACAGGGCCATGTCCACGGCGGCCTTGGCGTACCTGGAGCCGTTCAGGGCGGTCTCCATGGCCTCCCGGACCTGGTCGACATGGAGCGGGTTTCGTCCGATCAGGTGGGGCCCCATCTCCTCGAGGGCCGCCCTCGCTCCCAGGGCGTGCTGGGGCTGGTACACGGGACCCACGGGGCAGGTCTCGCCGAAGCCGGACAGCCCCGTGTCCGTCCGCAGGTGGACGATGGTCGTGTCCAGGCAGGACACGGTGGTGCTGGCCATATGAAACGGCCCTCCCGCTACGGGAAGATCGCGGCGATGAACGTGGATCTCGGTGATTCGCACAGCCTCTGGCCTCCGAACCGAAAAGGTCATCGAAGGCTAACACGTCAGGCGGCGGTGCGCCACAGGAAAGGGGGATCGAACCTTTCCCCTTGACACGGGCCACCATTAACTATTACTTTATTTCTTAATCTATATTTAACTCTGAAGCCCTGGGAGGCACGCTTGCAGGAAAACGAAGCCATGGGCCGCCTGCTCAATGAGTGGCGCACGCACAAGGGCCTCACGCTGCAGCAGCTGGCGGACGAGGTGGGGGTGTCCGCCGCCTTCCTCTCCCAGGTGGAGAACGGCAAGGCCTCGCCGTCCATCGCCACCCTCAGGGTCCTGGCCAAGGCCCTTGGACACCGTTTGGTGGACCTGTTCATCAACGAGCTCATCGATGACCCCATGGTCCTGCCCGAGTCCATGTGGACCAATGTGGACATGCCGGGCTGGGACGCCACCATTCGGCAGATGGTGCGCATCGCGGGCAACAAACAGATGCAGCCGTTCTATACGGTGATACGGCCGGGCCGCGGAAGCCGGGACCTGTTCTCCCATCCCGGGGAAGAGTTCGGCGTGGTGCTCTCCGGGGAGATGACGCTCACCGTGGGCGAGCAGGTCTACCGGGTCCAGGCCCGCTCGAGCTTCTACTACTCTTGTCTCTTGTCCCACTCGTGGCTGAACGAAGGCGATGAGGACTGCGTGGTGGTCTGGGTGGTAAGCCCGCCTTCCTGGTAGGGAACGGCGACGCAGTCGCCGGGAACCGGAAAGATCACCCGCGGAGTGAAACGGAGTCGGGTGGATCTTTTGGTTCTTGCGGCCTTAGTAGCGGCTCAGGGCTGGATTATAAGGAAAAACTTGACGTGTGACTGCAACAGCCTGAGCAGCTTGCCTTTAACGTGAAAGTATCTGGCGTTTGAAGGAGAAAGACGACATGGCGATTCAAGACGTGTATCAGGCGGTTCTGCAGTTCGACAGGAAGGGCATGGCCGCGCTCGTTCACAAAGAGGTGGACGCGGGCACGGACATCACGGCGCTCTTGAACCAGGGCCTCATTGCCGCGCTGGACGAGGTGGGAGAGCGTTTCAGCCAGGGCCGGGTGTTCATTCCGGAGATGCTTCAGGCCGCCCAGACCGCCCAGGTGGGGCTTGACGTGCTCAAACCTCTCCTGACCGAGAGCAACACCCGTTCGGCCGGGACCGTGGTCATCGGCACGGTCAAGGGGGACCTGCACGACATCGGCAAGAGCCTGGTCAAGATGATGCTCAAGGGCGCAGGGTTTCAGGTGGTGGACCTGGGCGTGGATGTCCCGGTGGAGCGTTTCGTCCATGCGGTGGACGAAAACCGGGCGGACATCCTGGCCCTCTCGGCCCTGCTCACCACGACCATGCCGGCCATGGGGGACACCGTGTCCCATTTCCGGCAGAACGGGCACACGGTCAAGGTCATGGTGGGAGGGGCGCCGGTGAACGAGGCCTTTGCAGAGAAGATCGGCGCGGACGGATACGCCGGGGACGCCTCCCAGGCCGTGATCCTGGCCAGAAGACTCATGGGCTGAGCAGAGGGACGAGGCAGGAGGCATGACCCGCACGCGGTCCCGAGCCCGGACCTCGAAGCAAAGGAGAGCAAGACATGCAGAAGCAGTTCGTACCGCAGCGCGTGGAGGGAACCGCGGACGCCGTGGTGATCGGGGGCGGTGTCGTGGGCACGGCCACGGCCTACTGGCTTTCCAGGGCCGGGCTGGACGTGGCGGTCCTGGAGGCGCGCGACGGCCTGGGAAACCTCACCTCGGGGGCGTCGGCCGAGTGCTTCCGCGCCCAGTTCACCGAGCCGGCCATGGCGAGCCTCGCCCTCGAGAGCATCGACTTCTTCGAGCACTTTGCCGAACGCATGGACCTTCCCGGTTATGACCTTCACCTCCACCAGCAGGGCTATCTGTTCATCACGGACGACGAGGCCATGCTGCCCGGCCTGGAGGCCGCCGTGGAGCAGCATCGCCGCCTGGCTGTGACCGACTCGGAGTTTCTTGCAGGCGACGAGCTGCGTTCCCGGTTTCCCTTCCTGGCCCCGTCCGTGGCCGGTGCGAACTTTCGAAGAAGGGACGGTTGGCTGTCGGTCCACGAGCTCATCCAGGGGTTCGCCAAGGCGTCCTCGGCCCGGTTCTTTCTCAGAACCCGGGTCCTCGACATTCAGACGGACGAACGGGGCGTCCGGGCGGTGGAGACCGACCGGGGGACCATTCAGACCCGGACCGTGGTAAACGCGGCGGGACCCTTTGCCGGGGTCATCGCGCGCATGGCGGGCGTGGACCTGCCCCTGGAGCCGGTCCGCAGGCAGAAGGTCTTTGTCACCACGGACGCGGTCCCTGAAGAGGCCCCGTTCACCGTGGACCTGGTGAACGGCTCCTACTGGCGGCCCGAAACCGGCGGGGCCCTCGTGGGCTGGGTGGACCCGGACGAGCCCGTCTCCGATCCCATGGAGAACCCGCTCGGGGACTGGGACTTCCCGGCCATGGCCCTGGACAAGGTGAGTCGCATGAGCCCCTTCTGGACGGGGATCATCGAGGGATTGAAAAAGAACGATCTGGCCCTCTCCGCCGGGCAGTACGTGTACACCCCGGACGAGCAGCCGCTGATCGGGCCGGTGCCCGAGGTCCCCGGGCTCCATGTGAACTGCGGGTACTGGATGGCCATCATGGTCTCCCCGGCCGTGGGGAGGCTGTGCGCCGATCTGATCACTGGGGTTCGGGACAACCGGGACAATCCCCTGCGGCTGAGCCGGTACGAGGAGGGGATCGCCGTCAAGGGGAGCAGCTTTCTGAGCGGGCATTGATCCGGTGCGACCGGGTCGGGCTCGTGACGGGCGAAAGGGATGGCGCAAGGGCGGGCGCGAAAGGGCAGCCGCGGGCAGGGGCGGAGCTGTTTCGGCTCGAGGGATCGTCATGAAGGCCCGAGTACGAGTGCCTCTTCGCTGAGTACGAGGGGGAGGTCCACCATCGAGTGCCGTTGCGGTGCGTATGGGGAATTGGGATGGAGAAGACCATGAACGAAATGCAGGTCGAAAACGTCGAGGAGCGCACCGCCGAGGGACACCCCGGGGCGGATTCGGAAACCACACCGCAGCCGCCGGCCGAACCGGCCGGGGTCGAAGAGGCCTCCCGGCTACCCGAGCTCCGCATCCGTCCCCGCCAGCGGGTCCTGAGCGACGAGCAGATCCGGCGCATTCACGAGGCGTCTCTGGAGCTCATGGAGCGCACCGGCATTCAGGTCAACCACCAGGGCGCAAGGGAGCTTCTTCAGGACCACGGCTGCTCCGTGGACGGGCTGCGCGTCCGCCTTCCGGCCCGGGTCGTGGAGCAGGCCCTGAGGACCGTGGCGAACCGGGTGGTGTTCTACAACCGGGCCGGCGAGCAGGCGGTGGACCTGATGGAGGATAGGACCTGGTTCGGTCCCACGGTGGACGCCTATGACTACCTCGATCCCGAGGACGGGTCCCGGAGGCCCTTTACCGTGGACGACTGCCGGATCACCTCCAGCCTGGCCGACGCCCTGGACAACTTCACCTGGACCATGACCATCGGGGTGGCCTCGGACGCCCCGCCGGCCACGGCCGACCGGATCATCGCCCGCCAGGCCCTCACCTACTGCGAAAAGCCCCTGCTCTTCTGCTGCGACAACCTGCAGGCGGCCAGGGACATCGTTGCCATGGCCTCGGCCATCGTGGGAGGAGAGGAGCGGCTCCTGGAAAAACCGCCGATCGTCCTGTTCAACTGCCCCATCTCCCCCCTGGTGTACGAAACCCCGCTGGTGGACCGTTTGATCTACGCGGCCGAAAAAGGCCTGCCCCAGGTCTGCTACTCCGGGCCCCAGGCCGGGGCCACGTCTCCAGCCACCCTGGCCGGCACCGTGGTCCAGGGCAGTGTGGAGTCCCTCTTCGGCCTGGTCCTGAGCCAGATGGTGCGTTCCGGGACCCCCTTCGTCTACGGCGCCTTTGCCACCATCATGGACATGAGCACGAGCGTCTTTTCCTACGGGGCCCCGGAGATGAACGTCATGGCCGCGGCCCTGGCCCAGATGGCAGACTTTTACCGGATTCCCTTTCTGGGCATGTCCGGATGCTCGGACGCCAAGCTGCCGGACTCCCAGGCGGCCGCGGAAGCGACGTTCTCCTGCCTCTGCTCGGCCCTCAGCGGGGCCAACATGGTCCACGACAACGGCTGGCTGGACCACGCCACCCTGATCTCCCCGGAGTACATGGTGCTCGTCAACGAGATCATCGAGATGGTCGGCGGATACATGGGCGGGATCGGCGTGGACGACGAGCGCCTGGCCGTGGACGTGATGGACGAGATCGGTCCGGGCGGCAACTTCCTCATGGAGGACCACACCATGAAGTACTTCCGGGAGATCTGGTACTCCAGGCTCTTCGACCGGTCCACCATGAACCAGTGGCGCGCCCGGGGAAAGCCCGAGTTTCACGAGCGCCTCCACGAGCAGACCGAGAAGCTCATGGCTCGCGAGCCCGATCCCCTGCCGCCGGAGACCGTTCGGGAGATCGACCGAATGGCCGAGCACTGGACTTGAGATCAGCGGCTGTTCCAAAAGCAGAGGTGACACGCCGAGGCCTCCTGCGAGGAACCGCGGCGCGGACACGAGACGCGAGGTGAAGACATTGGATTTCATCATTCATGACGACCGTTGCTCCGGCTGCCGGGCCTGCCTCCTGGCCTGCAGCGTGGCCAACTTCCGGGAGATCACCACGGCCAAGGCGGCCCTGCGGATCGAGGCACGGTTTCCCGCACCGGGGGTCTACCGCATCCATCTGTGCGATCACTGCGGCGCGTGCGCCGAGGCCTGCCCCGAGGACGCCATCGGTTGGGACGGGGAGCGCTTCGTGCTTCGCGAGGAGGACTGCTCGGCCTGCGGCACCTGCATCGAGGCCTGCCCCAACGACGTGCTCCGCCCGAACCCCGATACCGGGCAACCCATTTTGTGCACGGGGTGCGGCGAGTGCGCGGCCATCTGTCCGAGGGACGCCATCGAGGTGGCCCCGGAGGCCCGAAAGGAGGTGCACGCATGAAAGGCTACGCAGGCACCCTGCTGAGAGTGGATCTGTCCTCGGGGCGCATCGAGAAGCAACCCCTGCCGGAGACCCTGGCCGAGAAGTACATCGGCGGCCGGGGGTTCGTGGCCCGTCTGATGTGGGAGGAGCTTCCGCCCGGAATCGATCCCTTCGACCCGGCCAACCTGTTCATCGTGGCCACCGGTCCCCTGTCCGGGCACCTGCTGCCGGCAAGCGGCAAGACCCACTTCGGCTGCAAGTCCCCGGCCACGGGCGGGTACGCCGACTCCAACATGGGCGGGCACTTCGGCCCCGCCCTCAAGTACGCGGGGTACGACGGCATGGTCCTCACCGGAGCGGCGGCCGAGCCGAGCCTGCTGGTGATCGACAACGACACCGTGGAGATTCGCCCGGCCGGCGACCTCTGGGGCACGGGCTCCCTCACCCTGGAGAAGCGGCTGAAAGACAAATTCGGCGAGGACTTCGAGATCCTGACCATCGGCCCGGGGGGGGAGAACCGGGTCCGGTTCGCCTGCATCTCCCACGACTTCGGGCGTCAGGCCGGACGAACGGGCATCGGCGCGGTGCTGGGCTCCAAGATGATCAAGGCCGTGCTGGTGCGGGGGACCGGGTCGCTCCAGGCCCACGACCTGGACGGCCTGTTCGAGGCCGCCAAGAGGGCCTACGCCGGCGTGCGGGCGACGCCTGGTTTTCTGGGCTGGACCCCCGAGGGCACCGCCGGCATCACCAACTGGGTCAACGAGGTGGGCGCCTTTCCCACGCGCAACTTCCAGACGTCCATCTCCGACCACTACGAGGCCATCAACGGCAAGGCCATTCTCGATCGGCTCAAGGTCACGGACAAGGGGTGCTTCTGCTGTCCCACGCCGTGCGGCAAATACGGCCACGCCAGGACCTCCCTGGGGGAGGTGGAGGTGGAGGGGCCGGAGTTCGAGTCCATCGCGCTGCTGGGCGGGAACTGCGATCTTCAGACCATCGAGGACGTGGCCTATGCCAACTACGTCTGCGACGAGCTGGGACTGGACACCATCTCGGGCGGAGTGGTGGCGGCCTGGGCCATCGAGTGCTTCGAACGGGGCATCCTGTCCCGGGAGGACATCGGCCGGGAGGTCCGGTTCGGGGACCTCGAGTCCGTGGTCCACCTCCTGGAGATCACGGCCCGGCGTGAGGGCCTGGGAAACCTCCTGGCCGAAGGCACCAAGCGGGCCGCCGAGGCGGTCGGGCGAGGCTCTCTGGACTTCGCCATTCAGGTGAAGGGGCTGGAGTGGTCGGGGTACGAGTGCCGAAACGCCCCGGGCATGATGCTCTCGTACATGACCGCGGACGTGGGGGCCCATCACAACCGCAGCTGGGTGCTGGGGCACGACGTGGTGGGGTCGGCCGCGAGTGTGCACGACCTCATCGAGAGCGGCGGGGAGGTCAAGGCGCTGCCCAAGGCCGAGGTCGGAGGCCAGTCCAAGCAGGTGATCGCCAGCCAGCACCTGCGCCCGGCCTTCGACCTGCTGGGCATCTGTCGGCTCCAGTTCATGGAGCTGGGCTTCGAGGTGGAGCACTACGAGGAGCTTTTTCAGCTGTGTACCGGACGGCCCCTCGAATGGCAGGACGTCTTGGACACCTCGGAGCGGGTGTGGAACCTGACCCGGGCCGTTTCGGTCCGCGAGGTCCCGGGGTTCGGCCGGGCGAGCGACTACCCCCCGGCCCGGCTCATGAACGATCCGGTGCCCAACGGGCCGAACAAAGGCCACTGCCTGCCTCGAGAGGAGGTGGACCGGCTGCTCGACGAGTACTACGACGCCCGGGGCTGGGACCGGCAGGGAAGGCCCACCGCCGAAACCCTGACGAGGCTGGGCCTCGAGGACGTGGCACGGGGGCTGGAGTGAATGACCGGCATTCGAGTCCGTCTGCATCTCACGCCCAACCTCGAGGACATGCTGGCCTCCGTGCCCATTCGACGTGACCTGGTCGTCCCTCCGGGGACGACCGTACGCGGCCTCCTGCTGGAGGCCGGCATCCCCGTTCCGGCCGTGAACACGGTGATTCGGGGCCGGACCCGCATCGAGCGGGACACCGCCCTGTTCGAGGATATGGAGCTCACCCTCCTGGCGCCTGTTTTCGGGGGGTGAGCACACGAAACCCGCGCACTGAACAGCTGCACCTTCAACCCGACCGAGTCGCAGAACCCTTCGGTCTCTTTCCTCTTTTCGAAGAGGCCGAAATTTTCGAGGCATGCCCTTGACATTCCTTCAGGGGCCGACTATGCTGGGCCGAATATTTCGAGTTATAAAGTTTCGCATACAAATCAATGCGCCAGGTGCAGATCGCTCGTGGGCGCGGGGGCCGCCTCGGGGCTGCTGAAACGGCTCGCGCAGCAGGGCTGCACTCGATCTCGAGGAACAGCGTCGAAAAATACAGGGAAGACCCCATATGCACGGGTGCCTGCTACGGGTATACAAAAGGATGGCCCGACGACGCTGCGAGGCACAACCCCCCATGCCTCCCGCCTCTGTTTCTGCTGCAGTGCAGGCGTGCCGCGATGCATCTCGCGAGGCACCGTTTCATGACGGACACCTATGAAGAAGAAATCTCCCAGGCCCTGAGGCGGATCGTCCGCTCCATCGAGCAGTACAACCGTCGATTCAGCGAGCGGACCAAGCTCACGGTTTCCCAGTGCATGGCCCTTCGGGCATTGAGCGCGGCGGGGTCGTGTACCGCCGGTGAGCTGGCCGATCGCGTGGGCATCAGCCGGGGGACGGTGACGGGAATCCTGGATCAGCTCCAGTCCGCGGATCTGGTCCGGCGGCGGAGACGGCCGACCGACCGCCGTCGAGTGTACGTCTCCCTGACCGGGCCAGGGCGCCGGAAGGCCTCGGGGCTTCAATCCCCGTTCGAAGAACCCCTGGCCAGGCTCTTGGACGAGCTTCCGGAGGACGCGCGCGCCCAGACGGCCGAGGCCCTCAGGCGCGTGGCGCGGGTGTTCGAATCCTGAGCATCTTTCACCCTCAACAGGAATGACGAGCTATGGCGACGATAGGCGTAGAGCACGTGTACAAGATCTTCGGTGAAGACCCGGAGCAGGCGTTTCCCCTTTTGGAGCAGGGAAAAGGGAAGGAGGAGATCCAGGCGGAGACCGGGCTGGTGATCGGTGTCAATGACGTCAGCTTCCGCATGGAGTCCGGCACCCTGTTCGTGATCATGGGGCTCTCCGGAAGCGGAAAGTCAACCCTCCTTCGCTGCATCAATCGGCTGATCGATCCCACCAGGGGCGAGGTCTACCTCGAGTTCGAAGGGGAGCGGATCGACGTGACCTCGCTCAACAAGAACGAGCTGCGGCAGGTCCGGGAGCAGAAGATCAGCATGATCTTTCAGCACTTCGCCCTGTTTCCGTACCGGACCGTGGTGGACAACGTGGCCTTCCCCCTGGAGATCCAGGGGGTGGACAAGGCCACCCGGCGGGGGAAGGCCATGGAGATCCTCAAGCTCGTCGGCCTGGACGTCTGGGCCGAGTCCTATCCCCCCAAGCTCTCCGGCGGCATGCAGCAGCGGGTGGGCCTGGCCCGGGCCCTGGCCTCGGAGGCCGAGCTCCTGCTCATGGACGAGCCCTTCAGCGCCCTCGACCCCCTGATCCGCATGCACATGCAGGCGGAGCTCCTCAACCTGCGCGACCGGGTCAGGCGGACCATCCTCTTCATCAGCCACGACCTGGACGAAGCCCTGAAGCTGGGAGACCGGATCGCCATCATGGAGGCCGGCCGGATCGTGCAGCTGGGGACGCCCGAGGAGATCATCGTGAACCCCAAGACGGAGTACGTGGCCAACTTCGTGGAGCACGCCGACGCCACGGGCGTCCTCACGGTGACCGCCGTGGCCAGGCAGGTGGAGGTGAGCAAGGAGCCCCCCAAGGGGCTGGGCATCAGCAGGATGGATCCCCAGCCCGCCGCCTTTGCCCTGGGGGACGGGCTCGTGATCTGCCTGGACGCGGACGGGAAGCCCATGGCCGCCTACCAGGAAGAGCAGGCCATGGAGTTCAAGTACGTGACCGAGGACCTCACCACGGTGGGGGACGAGACCGTCCTGCTGGCCGAGCACGACACGACCCTGAAAGAGCTCATGCGCGCACGCCTCTCCACGTCGAAGAACCCGGTGATCGCGCTGAAGGAGGACGGGTCGCTGGACGGCATCATCACCGGGCAGGAGATCCTGCTCGGCGTGCTGGAGAAGGGAAGAAAGG
>CAYYVD010000033.1:0-22443 GCA_964475045.1 uncultured Desulfobacterales bacterium
TCTCCAGGCTCGCCACGGCCAGCCCGTAGGTCTGGGCCAGGCCGGTCTCGATCATTTGTCCCACCCAGCACCCGATGCCCGCGCTTCGAGCGATGTCGTGGATGGCGCGGGAGGGTCCGAGCCCGCCCACCCGGCCCTGCTTGATGTTGATGATCCGGCATGAGCCGAGGGCCGCGGCCACCCGGGCATGGTACGGGCTCACAATGGATTCGTCCAGGCAGACCGGGGTGTCCAGGTCGGCCTGGAGCCGGGCGTGGAAGTACAGGTCCTCCCAGGTGAGCGGCTGCTCGAGCATGATCAGGCCGAAGCGGTCCAGGGCTTTGAGCCGGTCCAGGTCCTCCGGGTAGGCGTAGTCCGTGTTGGCGTCCACCATGAGGGCAAGGTCGGGATAGACCTCCCGGACCCGCTCCAGCAGGCCCAGGTCCCAGCCGTGGCGGATCTTGAGCTTGATGCGCGGGTATCCCCGGTCCACGTACCCGGCGATGACCTCCAGGGCCTTCTCGATGCTCGGCTGGATGCCCACCCCGTGCCCCACGGGAACCCGGTCCTTGGACCCTCCCAGAAGCGCGGCCAGGGAGCGATTCTCCATCAGGGCCCGGAGCACCCAGAGGGCGTTCTCCAGGCCGGCCTTGGCCATGTTGTGTCCCTTGAAGGGAGACACCAGCTCCTGAAAGGTGTCCGGCCCGTCCAGATCCCGCCCCAGGACCGCGGGCAGGACGAACCCCTTGAGCACGGCCCGGACCGTCTCGGGCGTCTCGTAGGTGGAGGTGGGCACGTCCTTGCACACGCACTCGCTGAACACCACCGCATCCGGTGTATAGACCTTGAGGATCAGCTTGTCCACATGGAAGTTGGCATTGTAGCTGGTCTCGTAGGGCAGGAGCAGGGGGATCTGCACGCGGATGAGGTCGACGCGCTCGATGCGGATGGACAAGGGCAGGTCCTTTCTTTCAAAAGCGAGGTTCGCGATGATTCCTCAGCGCCCGCCTCCCGCCGGAGCGGGAGGTGAGGCGTCGAGGCGTTTACTCCTTCCAGTCGGCGATCTTGAGCAGAAGCGTCTCGTTGATGGGGAGCTTCAGCTTCAGCTTCGCGTTGGCGCCGTAGATGGTGTTCACGGTGCTAATGGGCATCCAGTACACCTCCTCGATGATCCGCTTCTGGGCCTTTCGGTAGAGCTCGGCGCGCTTGTCCGGGTCAAAGCTGAATCGCGCCTCCTCCAGCCACTGGGAGAGCTCGGGGTCGTCCGTGTAGCTCTTCTTGGACCCTTCGCCGAACCAGATGGGCAGGGTGCCGTCGGCGTCCAGCAGCATGTAGCTGGCCCAACCGAAGTTCCCGATGTCCTTGGCCTTGCCTCCGTCGCGGGCCTTGATGGCCTGGCCGATGTTGCCGCGGTAGTCGTTGAGCTCGAGCTTGATGCCCACCTTCTCCAGGTATCCCATGGCGGCCGAGTTGAACTGGTGCTGGATGGGGTAGTAGTACATGATCTCCAGCTTCATGCCGTCGCCGTACCCGGCCTCCTTCAGCAGGGCCCGGGCCTTTTCCGGGTCGTACTCCAGGGCGGGGAGGTCCGGCACGTACCCGAAGTCGAAGGGGCTCAGGGGCGCGTTGATGACCTCGGCGTGCCCCTGGAACATGGTGTCGATGATGGCCTGGCGGTCGATGGCGTGCCAGACGGCCTGCCGGACCCGCTTGTCGGTCAATGGGGTTTCGCCGGCGCGGCCCATGGAGTCGAACTGCCAGAAGTTGATGCGGTGGCTCGGGGTCTCCAGCACCTGGGCCTTCTTGTTTCGGGACACCAGGGCGGCCTTGTCCGGGTCCAGCTTGCTGATGATGTCCGCGCCGCCGGAGATCAGCTCGGCGATGCGCGTGGACTGCTCCGGAATCACCCGAATGACCACGTTGGGGATCTTGGGCAGGCCTTCGACCCAGTAGTCGGGGTTCTTTTCCAGGACGAGACGGTTTCCCTTCTCCCACTTCACGAAGCGGTACGGCCCGGTGCCCATGGCATGCTCCACCACGTAGGCCTCGCCCTTTTCCTCGCACCACGCCGGGTCGTAGGGAAAGAACGTGCAGAACCGTTCGAGGACCAGCGGGTAGGGCCCGCTGGTGTGCAGGCGAAAGGTGAGGTCGTCCACCACCTCCACCCGTTCGATGAACTTGTAGGCCCCTCGAAGCCGCGACTTCATGTCCGGGTTCAGAATGCGGTCCTCGATGGTGTAGCGGATCGCCTCGGCGGTCAGGGGATGACCGTTGTGGAAGGTCACCCCTTCGCGCAGCTTGAACTCCCAGGTCTTGTCGTCGAGGCGTTTCCAGGAGACGGCCAGGTTGGGCTTGATGGACAGGTCCTCGAGATCGCGCTCCACGAGGGAGTCCGACACCATGTGGTAGATGTTGGTGAGGTTCAGGGAGGTGGTGGCGTAGATGTCCATGGTGGGGATCTTGCTGCTCACCACCCAGACGAGGGTGTCCTTGCCTCCCGCCGAGGCGCCGCCGGCCAGGGTCGGGATCAGAAGACACGCTGCAATCAGGACCAAAGACCATCGATGGATTCGCATGACAACCTCCTTTGCGAGAAATGGGTTGAAGGTGGGCACGGGTTCCGGGTCAGACCTCGGAGACCGCCTCGTTCTCCACGAGCCAGCACCGGCACTGGGCTCCGTTGTCCAGCACGAAGAGCGGCGGTCGTTCGTTTCCGCACCGCTCCACGGCCTGGACACAGCGGGGCTCGAACAGGCAGCCGGCCGGCAGCCGGGAGAGACCGGGCACCATGCCCGGAATTTCCTGGAGGGGCTGCTTCCCCTCCTCGAACTTGCGTCCGGGCCGGGGCACGGAACGCATGATTCCAATGGTGTAGGGGTGTCTGGGTGCCTCGAAGATGTGATCCGCCTCGGCGTACTCCACGACCTGGCCGGCGTACATCACCAGGACCGCGTCCGACACCTCGGCCACCACGCCCAGGTCGTGGGTGATCATCATCATGGCCATGCCCACCTCTTCCTGGAGGTCCAGCATGAGGTCCAGGATCTGGGCTTGAATGGTCACGTCCAGGGCCGTGGTGGGCTCGTCCGCAATGAGGAGCTTGGGCCGGCAGGCCATGGCCATGGCGATCATGGCCCGCTGGCGCATGCCTCCGGACAGCAGGTGGGGGTACTCCCGGACCCGCCTCTCGGGCGAGGGGATTCCCACCATGGCCAGCATGTCCTTCGCCCGGGACAGGGCCTCGGACCGTCCCACCCGCCGGTGGAGCCGAATGGTCTCGGCGATCTGGTCCCCCACGGTGTAGACCGGGTTGAGCGAGGTCATGGGCTCCTGAAACACCATGGAGATCTGCTCTCCGCGGATGCGGCGCATGTCCCGCGGTCCCACCTTCAGCAGGTCCCGGTTCTCGAACAGGATCCGGCCCCCTTCGATGCGTCCGGGCGGGCTCGGGATCAGGCGCATGACGCTCAGGGCGGTCACGGACTTTCCGCACCCCGACTCGCCCAGGACACCCAGGGTCCGCCCCCGCTCCACGGAAAAGCTCACCCCGTCGACGGCCCGCACCACCCCCTCCGGGGTGTGGAACGAGGTCCTCAGGTCGTCGACTCGGAGAAGGATGTCCGATTCCATGGCATCGGCCTCACGCATACAGAAAGCAGCTCACCCAGTGCTCGTCGTCCACCTGCACCGGGGGCGGAAGGTCTTCCCTGCAGACCGCCATAGCGCGGGGGCAGCGGGTGTGAAACCGGCACCCCGGGGGCGGGTCGATGGGGCTCGGCACATCTCCCTTGAGGGCGCGCTTCCTTCGTTTCCGGGCTCCGGCCTCGGCCCGGGGAACGGCTGCGAGCAGGGCCTGAGTGTAGGGATGTCTCGGGTCCTGATAGAGCTGCCGATCCCGGGCCGTTTCCACGAGCCGGCCCAGATACATGACCGCGATGCGGTCCGAGATGTGCTCCACCACGGCCAGGTCATGCGCCACCACCAGATAGGAGAGCCCGAAGCGTTCCTTCAGCCGGTCCAGCAGGTTCAGGATCTGGGCCTGAATGGAGACGTCCAGGGCCGACACCGGCTCGTCGGCCACGATGAGCGAGGGCTGAAGGGCCAGGGCGCGGGCAATGCCGATGCGCTGGCGCTGGCCCCCGGAGAACTCGTGCGGGTAACGGGCCAGGTGGTCGGGTTGAAGCCCCACCTCTTCCAGAAGGGTCCGGACCCGGTCCTGCCAGCTTTCCCTTTCAGGGGGTCTGTGGACGCGAATGGCCTCCCCGATGAGGTCGCGCACGCGCATGCGCGGGTTGAGGGAGGCGTAGGGGTCCTGAAAGATCATCTGGATCCGCGTTCGAAAGGCCGTGAGGTCGGATCGTCTCAGCGAGGCGATGTCCTTTCCCTCGAAGAGAATCCTTCCCGCGGTGGGGTCGTAGAGCCGAACCAGGCAGCGGCCCACGGTACTCTTCCCGCATCCCGACTCCCCCACCAGGCCCAGGGTCTCCCCCCGCCGGATCGCAAAGCTCACGTCGTCCACGGCGTGAACCCGTCCCACCGTCCTCCCCAGCAGACCGCGGCGGATGGGAAAGTGCTTCCGCAGGGATTCGACGACGAGGAGGTTTTTGTCCGCTGGAGACGGCGTCATGTCAGCTCTTCCGCAGATAGGGGTCGATGAGGTCCCGCATGGCGTCTCCGAGCAGGTTGATGCCCAGAGCGCTCAGAAAGATGGCCAGTCCGGGGAAGGCCGCCAGCCACCACTCCAGCAGCATGTAGTCGCGGCCTTCGGCGAGCATCATGCCCCAGGACGGGGTGGGCGGCTGGATTCCCAGACCCAGAAAACTCAAGAGGGACTCGCGGATGATGGCCCGGGCCACCTCCACCGTGGCGATCACCAGAATGGAGGGCAGGAGGTTGGGCAGCACGTGCCGTCTCAGGATCCGGGCCGTGGAAAACCCCAGGGACACCGCGGCCAGGACGAACTCCTGCTCCCGGAGCTTGATGGTCTCCATGCGCGTGACCCGGGTGAAAACCGGCCAGCCGGTGAGCCCGAGGGCGATGATGATGTTGCGGAGGGAAGGCCCGAGCACCGCCACCAGGGAAAGGGCGAGCAGAATGAAGGGGAATCCCATCATGGCGTTCACCAGGAAGGAGATCACCGTGTCCGTCTTGCCCCCGTAGTACCCGGCCAGAAGACCCATAAGGACGCCGATCAGGATTTGCAGGACCACGGCGGAGAGCCCCACCACCAGGGAGATGCGGGTCCCGTAGAGGATGCGCGAGAGCAGGTCCCGGCCCACGTGGTCGGTTCCGAGGAGGTGCTCCGGTTGTCCCCCGTCCGTCCAGGCCGGAGGCAGGAGGCGCTGCATGATGTCCTGGTCGTAGGGATCGTGGGGAGCGAGCCAGGGCACGAACACGGCCGTGAACAGGAAGGCCGCAATGAGCACGGCGCCCACGGCACCCAGGCGCAGCCGCCAGATTTTGCCCAGGGATCGCCGGAGAATCGATGGTCCGGGGCTCGGCCACGCCTTTTGAACGGCTGCTCGGGACATGTCGTGCCTTCCTACTCGAGCCGGATGCGCGGGTCGATGAGGGCCGAGACCACATCGGCCAGCAGGTTGCCGACGACCACGCACAGGGCGAAGAACACCACGATGGCCTGCACCACCGGGTAGTCGCCCATGCGAATGGAATGAACGGCCAGCCGGCCCAGACCGGGCCAGGCGAATACGGACTCGGTCACCACGGCCCCGCCCAGGAGGATGCTCATCTGCATGCCGGTGACGGTCACCAGAGGAATGGCCGCGTTTCGAAGAGCGTGCTTGAACAGGATGCGCGTCTCCGAGACCCCCTTGGACCGGGCGGTGCGGATGTAGTCCTGGTTCATCACGTCCAGCATGCCGGAGCGCACCAGCCGCATGTTGATGGGCAGAAGATAGAACCCCAGGGTGACGGCCGGCAGGACCAGGTGAGCCGGGCCCTCGCTGCCCGAGATGGGAAGCCACCCCAGCCAGACGCCGAACACGATGATGAGCATGATGCCCAGCCAATAGAGGGGGGTGGCCTGCCCCATGAGGGCGATGAACGTGGTCAGGTTGTCCAGGAAGGAGTACCGGCGGACCGCGGCCAGGATGCCGACGGGCACGGCCAGGAGGTTGGCGAAGAGGACCGCGGCCACGGCGAGGCGGAGCGTGGCCGGCAGTCGTTCCAAGAGCAGCTCCGTGGCCGGCACCTGGCTCACGAAGGAGTGGCCGAAGTCGCCGTGAAGCACCACCTTTCGAAGAAAGTTCAGGTACTGAACGATCACGGGCCGGTCCAGGCCCATCTCCTTCTTGAAGATCTCGATGTCCGCCACCTCGGCCTCGGGCGGCAGCAGGACCAGGGCGGGGTCCGAGTTGAGAAAGAGCAGAAAGAAGCTGATCATGGACACCACGAGACAGACGCCCACCGCTTCGACGGCCCTTCGAAGGATGTAGGTCTTCATGGGGTCTCTCCGGCCGTCTCGGCCACCCGGCGGCCCCGTTCCGCCACCAGCACGCCCCCCTGGTACACGGCGCGAAAGCGGTCCTTTCGGCCGAGCACGGAGACGTCCTTCAGGGGGTCGCCGTCCACCACGAGCAGATCGGCCCGGCGTCCCGGCGCGACGGTTCCCATCTCGTGCTCGAGGCCCAGGAGCTCGGCTGCGGTGCTCGTGGCCGCGATCACGGCCTCGTGGGCGGAAAAACCCACCCGGACGAGCTCGCCCAGCTCGAATGCGTTCTCCCCGTGGAAGTTGAAGGGGGTCCCGGCGTCCGTTCCCATGGCGATGCGCACACCGGCCTCCCGGGCCCGGGCGACGCTCTCGAGCCGGCTGGCACGGTGGGCTCGGGACTTCTCCACCATGAAGGCCGGAATGCCGGCCTCCACGCCGCGGGAGATCATGTGGGAGCCCGCAGAGATCGTGGGCACGTAGAAAACGTTCCGGGCGAGCATGAGCTCGATCGCCTTCTCGTCCAGGTGCATGCCGTGCTCGATGGAGTCGATGCCTGCGCGCAGTGCGTTTTTCACGCCCTGAAGCCCCTGGGCGTGGGCGGCGGTCCGGACCCCGGCCTTGTGGGCCTCCTCCACAGCGGCCTGCATCTCCTCCACCGTGAGCTGCGCGTTGCCGGGCTCCACACCCTCCGTGCAAATGCCCCCCGTGGCCATGAGCTTGATCACGTCCGCTCCGGCGCGCAGCTGAAGGCGCACGGCCTTTCGGACCGCGTCCGGACCGTCGGCCTGGAGCCCGATCTGCCAGCCGTGCCCCCCGGTCATGCAGATCATCTGCCCGGCGCAGCGCATGTGCGGTCCGGGCAGGATGCCCTGGCGCACGGCGTCCCGGACTCGAAGGCCCACGTGATGGATGCAGCCCAGGTCCCGCACCGCGGTCACGCCTGCGGAAAGCGCCTGGGCCGCATGGTGGGCCGTGTGCAGGGCGGCCTCGCCCTCGCTCAGGGAAGCGAGCCGGCCAGCCGGGTCGGCGGAGGCGTCCATGGCCAGGTGGACGTGGCCGTCGATCAAGCCGGGCATGAGGGCGGCACCGCGCAGGTCCACCTCGCGAGCGGGTCGGTCCGGCGGGGACACGCTCGAGCGGTCCACCCCGGCGATGGTGCCCCCTTCCACCAGGACCCAGCCGTCCTCGATGATTCCCCCTTTGCCGTTGATGATGCGGGCGTGCGTAAAACGTGTGGCCATGCGCCTCTCCTGCAGGTCAGGCGGTGCCCGGTTCGTCCGGGTCGGAGGACATGCTTCGATAGCGTTCCACCAGCTCCCGGGAACGCTCGAAGTGCTCCGTCATCAGCCGATTGCCGTCCTCGGGCCTGCGGTCCCGGACGCATTCGTAGAATCGGAGGTTGTAATCGAAGTCGTCCCGGCCCTCCTCGTAGGAAAAGCGCAGACGGGAGGTGAACTCCCTGGAGATGGTCACGGCCGCGCTCATGGAGGAGCTCACCAGGCGGTTGTGGCAGGCCTCGGCGAGCAGGCGGTGGAACTCCACCTGCCTCTCCCGGTCCACGTTGCCACGTTCCAGGGCACGACGGCAGTCCTCCAGGTTGCGCTCGAGGATGGCGAGATCCGCGTCCGTGCGCCGTTCGCAGGCCATCTCCAGGGAGAGGGGCTCCATGAGCCGGCGGAACTCGAACACCTCCTCGATGCCGAGACCCCCGAGGTGATAGCAGTCCACCACCGAACGCTGGATCCGGTTGGGGTTGCCCTCGGCCACGAAGCTGCCTCCCATGGCCCCCCGCCGCTTCTCGATCCAGCCTTCGGCCACGAGCTGTCCCAGGGCCTCGCGCAGGACCGTCTTGGAGACGTGAAACGTCCGGGCCATGTGCTCCTCCGACGGGAGCTTGTCCCCGGAGCCCAGGCGGCCGTCCAGAATGGCCTGCTTGATGGCGTCGCGGACCTGGTCCGGGATGCTGGCGCTGTGGAAGTCGAGCCGATCGAATCCGTCTTTCATCGCGATCTCCAAGGAGAAGATAGATTCTTCATACTTCATATGTATGAAGATTGCAACGGCTTTTTTGGCGCTTCTCGAGGAAAAACCGGCGGCCATGACCCATCAGGTGATCAAAGCTATAGAAAAAGATACAAAAATTATAGGATCGAGGGAGCTAAAGGAGGGGATGGGAATTGCATGAGGGACAAAGCGCATGCAGCATGGATCGGGCTTCCAAGGAAATAGCCCGGCAGACTTCAGAGCGAGTGAGGAGGGCGCTACAGGGTGATCACCTTGTCGGCCAGATGGAGCGACGTGACGATGTCCAGCATGTTCGTGGTCTCGCCCGCCTGCTTCCGCTCCAGAAGACGGAAGTGCTCCAGGCACGTACCACAGACCAGGATCTTGAGCCCGTCCCGTTCGCGGGCCTGGAGCACCGGGAGCACCTCGGAGCCTTCGGTGGTGAGCTTGACACCGCTGTTCAGGAAGATGAGCCGCCACAGGTCGTCTCCCAGCTCCTGGACGGTCTTGAGAAAGTTGCCCATGAGCCGGGCACCCAGGGCATCGTCTCCACGCCCCAGGCCGTCGGAGGTCACCAGAACGGCGATCTTGGACGGCTCTTCAAGGGCTTCGCGCTCCGGCTCGCGCGGGGTCTCAGGACCCTCCTGGGAGGTTCCGATGACCCGGAAGACGCCTCCTTCCTCGGCCACGGAGACCTCGTACCCCTGGTGGGCCAGAAATCGGGAGACGTTCTCCCGCGAGGCGTCGTTGTCCACGATGACCTCCAGGGCCGAAGGCCGGTCCTTCTCGATCACCCCCCTGGCCTCGAGCACGGGGGCCGGGCAGGCCAGACCCCGGCAGTCGATCTGTTCCATGGGTGCATCCTCCGTACGGTTCACCGATCCCACACCGGATCCCACAGCTTGCGTTATAGAGGCCCGCGGCGAGGCGAGTCAAACAGGATGTTTCGATAGGCCGGGCATCGGTTCGAGGAAATTCCGAACCTTCACATCGGCCCCGGCAACCAGCAAACCTCCGTGGCATTGTCGCGGTAGAGAGGCGGAGTCGCGGGGCTCGGGGTTCAAACGCCCGGAAGCCCGGCAGGGGGCAAGCGTCCGAGGGCAGGTTCAGGACCTGGCTTTCGGAGGTTTTTTGTGCGCTGCCGGGAAGGCCGCCACCCAACGGACCTCCTTTGTCTGCCTCTTCGTGAATCCCCTCGCGGCATTGCATTTCCACCCGGCCTGACCTATGGTACATAGAGTCCCCGGGACGGGAGGGAGGACGATTCGCATGCAGGATGGATCGGACCTCCTCCACCTTGCGGCGGAGGGAGACCCCATCGATGGTACGACCATGGACCCGGACACTCATTTCCGTGCTCCTGGCGGCGGCGGTGTCCGCCGCCGGCCCGGCTGAGGCCCGGTCCGACGACCTGGGGGAGGTGACCGCGACCATCCACCCGGACCTGCCCGCGGTCCGTTTCGAGCTCAAGGGGCACAAGGAGGGGCCTGTTCTCATGCTCCGGTCCGTCGAGTTCTACTGGGGGGACGACAACGATCCCGCCCAGGTCATTTCCACCGGCGGGGCGAGGACCCGGAGCATTCAGGGGTCCGGGTTCCTCCTGGAGGATGTGAACTTCGACGGGTACAAGGACCTCAGGATTCAGGCCTTTGTGCCGGACGGGACCGATATCCCCTATCTCTACTGGCTCTACGTCCCCGAGGCAGGGAGGTTCGAGGGGAACCGGAAGCTGGAGGAGATCCCCTCCCCGAGCTTCCTCCCCGAAGAGCGGGTGATCCGATCCGTGAGCAGGAGCAGCGACACCGTCCGGGTCACTCGGTCGTACCGGTATGTGGACGGCGTGCCCGAGCTGTTCCGGATCGAGGAGACGCGCATTGATTCGAAAGAGGGCGTGAAGGAGGTCACGGTCCAGGCGCTGAAGGAGGGCCGGTGGGTGATGGCGGAGAAACGCAGGGTCTCGCTCTGGTCGTCGCTTTCGTTTCCCCCGATTCTTTCGGTGGAGCAACGGGTCTCCCATGCGCCCGAGCCGTGGGAGGTCCGATCCGAACCGATCGAGCACCGCGTGACGCGGTTGACGGTGACCGATGGAAGACCGGAGGAGCCGTCGGTTTGCCCATGGGACCGACAGGACACCCGGGACGACCGACATGTCCTGGTCTGGGAGCTGGACCCGAGCGCCTCGCCCGGACCCCACTGGATCACCCTGCACTACAGGGGCACCTCCATGGTGCTTTCCCGGCCTCTGCCCGAGTCGGCCTCTTCGTTTCGGGCGGTGTTCCTTCGAGCCAAAGGCCCGGGAGGCGATGAGGTGCTGGATCGAATCGAGGTGCGTTGAGGGTCCTGCCGGCGACCGCGGTTTTGCTGGGGGGAGGGTCCCTGCTGGCCCTGGCGGGGTTTCTCTACCACGGCTCGGTGGAGGTGGTCGACCTGGGGCTGGGTCGGGTGGGCGCTCTGGTGTGGGACGGCTCGCTCGCCCTGGCGTTCTCCCTGCAGCACAGCGGTATGATTCGGTCGTCGTTCCGGCGCCGAATGGAGGCCGTGCTGCCCCAGGGCTGCTTCGGGGCATTCTTTGCCGTGGCCTCCGGGACCGCGCTGTGGGTCTTGCTGTTTCTCTGGCAGCCCGTGGGACCCGAGCCGGTCTCCATTCAGGGCGCGTGGCGCTGGGGACCTCGGATCGCCTATGTTCTCGCGGTCGCGGGGTTCCTATGGGCGGGCCGCGCCCTCGGCGCGCTCGACCCGCTCGGAGTTCAGTGCCTGGTGAACAGGCTTCGCGGCCGGCCTCAGGGGGATGTGCCCCTGGTGGTGCGCGGTCCCTATCGGTGGGTGCGCCATCCCATGTACCTGTTCGCCCTGGTGTTGATCTGGGCGTGCCCGGACCTGACCCCGGACCGCCTGCTCCTGAACGGGCTCTGGACCGCGTGGATCGTCGCGGCCACCCGTCTGGAGGAGCGGGATCTGGTGTCGGTCTTCGGTGAAAGCTACCGCCGGTACCGCCGGGAGGTCCCCATGCTGGTGCCTCGCCGGTTCCGGCCGGTGCCCGGGCGCGAGGTGCCACCGTGATGGGCGGGGCCGGCGATCGATCCGGGAAAGGGGAGTTCAACGATTGGCCGTGAAGCTGAGCCGCAAGGCCTTCGATCGCATGGTGGAGCAGGCTGTGTGCCGCATCCCCGGCGAGATTCGAAGGCACATGGCCAACCTGTCCATCTCGGTACAGGAGCGCCCGTCCGCCGAGCTCCTCCAGGACATGGGCATGGAGCCGGACGAGCTCCTGCTCGGCGTCTACCAGGGCGTGCCGCTGCCGGAGCGCAGCGTCCTTGACCCGCCGCTCTATCCGGACCTGATCCTCCTGTTCCAGGAGGACCTGGAAGCGGTGAGCGAGACCCTGGACGATCTGGCCTGGGAGATCGAGGTCACCGTGGTGCACGAGGTGGCCCACTTCCTGGGAATGGACGAGGAGCGGTTGGCCGACCTCGGGTATGCGTGAACCGAAGGCCTGCGAACGGCGGGCCGCCATCCTCGAGTCCTCGAGGGTGACCGTCCGCCGGTGATACGGGGAATCGAGATCAACCGCCCTGGGTCCGGGGGCGGTTGCGGACGTTCGGCGAAAGGAGTGAACGGGTGGCGCTGTCCGTGCTGGATGTTTACCGGAAGGTCCTTTTCAAGACCAATTGTGGGGACTGCGGCAAGCCGAGCTGCCTCGCGTTCGCCAGCATGGCCGTCAGCGAGGGGGAACCGCTCGACGGCTGTCCCCACCTGGACGAGGAGATCCGGGCATAGGCCCAGAAGGAGGTTTTCAACCCCTTCCGCGCATTCCGCTGATGCTGTTCTTCTGTGACGAAGACCCTGGGGAAGGATACGGGGCGCGAGTGAAGCTGCTCTTTGACGAAACCATCGTGGAACATCTGGACCCGGAGGAGGAGTCCTTTTACAAGGAAGGCTACGAGGAGGTCGAGGAGATGATCGAAAAGGTGAAGAAGGGCGCCGGCTGAGGAGAAGGGCACAGGAGGGCGGGTTCGCGGGCGGGGCTCACCCCGGCCTGCGGACCTTCACGCGAACGTCTCCGTCCTCCGGGGTTTCCGAGACGACTTCACCGCCGTTGTGCTCGACGACCCGCCGGATTCGATCCAGCTTGTCCGCCTCGAGGATGAACTCGAAGCCCTTCCCGGGTGGGAGGATGCGAAGACATAGACCTACGTCTTGAAAGGCCTTTCAGCAGTCCCCCCGGTAGTCGATGATCTCCTGCCTCCGGCGGTTCATCGGTCCCTCCTTGCTTCGAGGACGGGGTCCCGGGATTTTCCCCGGGCGCGTCCCTCGCGGGCGGTTTCGATCAGAAAGTCCGACATGGCTTCGCACAAGGGCGAGGCGGTGCGGCGGCCGTCCCGAATCAGGTGAAAGCGGCGGGTCATCCTGTTGCCCTCCAGTCGAAGGATGACGAGGACGCCCTGCTCGAGCTCGGTGACCACGGCGTGGTGGGAGAGAAACGCCGCACCCAGCCCGGATTTCACACCCTCCTTGACCGCGGTGGAGGTCCCCAGCCGGGCGGACACCCGCAGCGCGTGAATTCCTCGACCCCTGGATGGCGGAAATTGCTCCTCCAGGCTCCTCTGGGTCCCGGACCCCTCCTCGCGCAGAATGAAGGGCTCTTCCACGACCTCCTCGAAGGACACCGTCTCGCGTCCGGCCCAGGGATGACCTGCAGGGACGGTGATGACCAGCTCGTCCTCCCAGAGGGGCTCCTGGAGCAGGCGCCGGTCCCGGCTCGGGGAACCGACGACGCCCAGCTCGAAACGTCCGTTCAGGACGCCTTCCTGGATCATGCCCGTATCCGCGATCTCGAGGCGGACACCCACCAGCGGGTAGAGGGCGTGAAAACGGCCGAGAAACGAGGGGAGCAGGTACTCGCCGGGGATCGTGCTTCCTCCCATGCGAATGTCGCCCTGACGGACGCCGAGAAAGGCCTCCATGTCCAGGCAGACCGACCGTTTCATCTCCAGAAGGGGCAGGGCCTGATGATACAACCGCTTTCCTGCGCGGGTGGGGACCACCTGGCGTCCCAGGCGGTCCAGGAGTCGGGTCCCCATCAGCCGTTCCAGGTTGGCCACCCGCTCGCTCACCGACGCCTGAGCCAGGTGGACCTCCGTCGCGGCCCTGGAGAAGCTCTCCATCTCGACCACCTTGCAGAACACCTCGAGCTGCCGGAGGTCGAAATCGATGCGGGTTGACACGGCGGCGTTCCTTCTCATGGGGGTCATGCGGGTTACGGATTACAGATAGGGCAACCAGACCCGCTCGACCTCCTCGATGTTTTTTCGCAAGTCCGGCGTTCAGGGGCTCTGCTGGTGCAGGATGTCCTCGAGGGTCGTTTGCTCGAAGATGCGTTTCATGGCCTCGTACGCCTCTCCCCAGACCGGACGGATCAGACAGTCCCTGACATGGTCGCACACGGAAGGATCGTTCAGGCAGTCGAGCAGAAGCATCCGCGTTTCGAGGAGGCTGATCACCTCCCACACATTGATGTGGGCGGGGTCCCTGGTCAGCATGTGGCCGCCTTTCGGTCCCCGCACGCTTCCGATGAGCCCTTCTCTCTTCAGGGGAATGATCAGCTGCTCGAGGTACTTGACGGGGATGTTCTGCGACCGCGAGATCATGCTCATGCTGAGCGGGCCTCTTCCGTAGTTCAGAGCCAGCTCCAGCATCAATCGCATTCCATAGCGGCCGCGGGTCGAGAGCTTCATTTCAGGCAATCCCATCCGTTCACGGGTGCCGGCGCGGGGGTTCGCGCCGTGGATGCGCCGGCACTTCGAGACAAACCATATGCGGATCCCCCCAGGGTGTCAAGGGCTCCGTTGGTGGTTCGAGCGGGCGGAACGTGCATCGCGGAGCGATGGGAGGGGTCTGTCCGCTCTGGAAAGCCCCAGCCTTCATGCCTGCGGTCTTTGTGCCGGAACAACCAAACGTCTTGTTTTTTGTGATAGGGTTTCGAGAGCAAGCAGTCGAGTGAGCGGTCCGGAACGCACACGGGGTTCGAACAAGGAGGACGATGACGTGAAAGATAAGGATCGGGAGCGGGGTGAGGGTTGCGGGAAGCCCTGCCGGCGGGTCGAGGTGCCCACGGAGCGGGAGAAGGAGGCCCTCGACGCTCTTAGGCGGATCAAGCAGGAGGTCCGGAGGGTCAAGCAGTCGCTTGCCGCCGACCCGGAGAGGGCGGACCTCCGCCGGGAGCTGGGGGCACTGCGCGCGGAGTGGGGGGCATGGCGGACCCGTCAGGAGGAAGCCGCCAGGGAGCGCATGGTGCTGCTCGGACACGAGGACCCGGACGGAAACGCCCTGGAATCAGATTGACATATGATGGGTCCTATTCTAAGGAACATGTAGGGTTTGCCGAAAGAAGTGTCGCGGGGGCTGCCCCCGCGATGCCTTTGTCCGGGCGCGATGCAACACGAAGATGCAAGCAGGGATGGAAGATGAAGCGCAAAGTGGGAGCCTGCGTCCTCTGGGTTCTTGTGGCGGCGTTTCTTGGGGCCGCCCAGGGATCGGCCGAAGAGCGTGGTGAGGTGTTCGGCCTTCAGAAGAGCATTCAGACGGCCCTGGACCGCAACTGGAACGTCAAGGCCAGCAAGGAGAGAATCAACGAGGCCGAGGCGGTGAAGGACCAGGCCTGGGCCGATTTCTTTCCCAAGCTCGGCACGACCTACAGCTACACCCGCCTCGACGAACGAAAGACCGCCGAGCCCGTGGACCTGGGCCTGTTCCAGGTTCCCGGAAGCGTCCTCTCGGTCCGGGACAACTACCAGTGGAAGTGGACCGTCACGCAGCCCCTGTTCACGGGCTTCGCCCTGGTAAGCGCCTACCGGCTCGGCAAGCTGGGCATCGACGAGGCCGAGCTGGGTCTCGAGCTGGAGAAGCTGGATCTGGTGCTGGCGGTCAAGCAGGCCTACTTCCGAATCCTGGAGGCGGACCGGGGCGTGGAGGTGGCTGAGAAGGCGGTCGAGTCCCTGCGGTCCCACGTGAAGGTGGCCCGGAGCTTCTACAAGGTGGGAATGATCCCAGTCAACGACCTGCTCAAGGCGGAGGTGGAGCTGTCCAATGCCGAGCACGATCTGATCCAGGCCGAGAACGCAGCCAAGCTCGCCAGGGCCTCCTTCAACACGATCCTCGCCCGCCCCATCAACACGGCGGTGGAGATCGAGGACATCCAGGCCTTTCGTCCCGAGACCCAACCGTTCTCCGAATCCGTTCTGAAGGCGCTCCAGGAGCGCCCGGAGATTCAGGCCCTGGACGTGAGGGTGGCGCAGACCGATCAGAGTCGCCGGCTGGCCCGAAGCGATTACTACCCCGACGTCTCCCTCCAGTACGACTACATTCAGGAAGGGGACGAGCCCTACGTGGGGGGGAGCCCGGTTCACGATGCGAACCGCTGGCAGGTCATGGCCATGCTCTCCTGGACCTTTTTCGAGTGGGGCAAGACCCGCAGCGCCGTCCGCGAGGTGGACAGCGTGAGGGCCCGGCTCATGCAGACCCGTTCCGCACTGGGGGACCAGATTCGGCTGGAGATCAAGCAGGCCTACCTGGACCTCTACGAGGCCGAGAAGAACATTCCCACCACCACCAAGGCCGTGGAGCAGGCGGAGGAGAATCTGAGGGTGAGCCGGGAGCGTTACGAAGCGCAGGTCGCCACGTCCACCGAGGTGTTGGACGCACAGACTCTGCTCACCGAGGCGCGGACGAACTACTACCGCGCCCTGTACAGTCACCACTTGGCCCGGGCGAGGCTCGAGCGGGCCATCGGCATCCTGTGATCGGCGGGCCGTAGCGAACGCTTCGCGGCCGCCCGAGTCTCCCGGAGTCGAATCCCCACACCGCGGGCATGATCCAACTCTATCACGTTTCCAAGCACTTCGGACAAAATGTGGCGCTCTCCGACATCAACCTCAGGATCCGTCAGGGAGAGTTCGTCTTCGTCACCGGTCCGAGCGGGGCGGGCAAGACCACGCTTCTGCGGCTGATCTTCGGTTCCCAAAGGCCGAGCGACGGCGCCATCCTCATCAGCAACATCAACCTGAGCCGCATCCGCCGGGCCAAGCTGGACCTCATGCGGAGGCGGATCGGGTTCGTGTTCCAGGATTTCAAGCTGTTGGCAGGGAAGACCGCCTTTCAGAACGTGGCGCTGGCCCTGGAGGTCGTCGGCGAACGGCCCTCGGTCATTCGCAAGAAGACCCGCCAGGTGCTTCGGGCCGTGGGGTTGAGCGGCAAGGAGTCTTTGTACCCCCCCGAACTCTCGGGCGGCGAGCAGCAGCGCATCGCCGTCGCCCGGGCCATCATCAACGAGCCCATCATTCTGCTGGCCGATGAGCCCACCGGAAGCCTCGACCCGGACATCACCCAGGAGATCATCCTCCTCTTTCGCACCATCAACCTCCGCGGAACCACGGTGGTGTTCGCCACCCACAGCCGCGAGCTGCTCAGGGACACGGATCAGAGGACCGTCCTGCTCAAGGACGGCCGCGTGGTTCAGGAGTCCCCTGCCGCACGGGAAGCGCAGCCATGATCCTCCGGCTCTGGGCATACTTCGTCCGAAAGGCGTTTTCCAGCATCCGGGAGCAGCGTTTCATCCACCTGATCAGCATGGGAACCATCACCATCTCCTTCCTGCTGCTCGGGGCCTTCGTGCTCCTGGTGATCAACCTGAACACCTGGCTCCTGCAATGGGGGCAGTCCCTGTCCATGTCCGTCTACCTGGAGGACGGGATCACGGAAAAGCGACGGAACGAGATCCACGAGGCCCTCAAGGGCATCCCGGACGCGGAGATTCTCGGGTTCGTCAGCAAAGAGAAGGCCATGGAAGACTTGAGGGAGGCCTTCGGGGCCCAGGCGGCCCTTCTCGACGGGTTCGAGGAGAATCCGCTCCCCGCGTCCTTCGAGCTCGTATTCAAGGAGGTGGCGTTCCGATCGCTGGCGCCTGAGGCTGTCAAGGCGGAGCTGGAAGGACTTCCGGGCGTCAGGGAGGTACAGTACAGCGAGCAGTGGATCGAGCGTTTCGAGGGCTTCCTGGCCATGATCCAGGTGGGGGGGCTCATCATCGGAGGGCTGCTGTGCCTCGCGGTCCTGTTCATCACCACGAACACCATCAAGCTGACCATTTACGCCCGCCGCGATGAGCTGGAGATCTACAAGCTCGTGGGGGCGACGGATCGTTTCATCAAGGCCCCGTTCCTTCTGGAGGGAGCGATCCAGGGGGTCATCGGCGGAGCATGCGCGCTGGCCTGCCTGTACGGCGCGTATCGGCTCGTGTCCTTGAAGCCGCTCTACGCCTCGGGCTTTCCGATTCTGAAGGTCGTGTTCCTTCCGCCCGGGATCTCGCTCGGGCTCGTGGTGCTCAGCCTCGTTCTGGGGCTCATCGGGGGGCTGATCGCGGTGGGCCGCTTCTTTCAACCCGGACCCTGAGCAATCGGAAACGATGTCCATGCGAAACCACCGTCCCACAGCCGGCGCATCTTCCGCACTACTTGGAACGCTGGGCGCCTTCTTCTTCCTGCTCGGGGTCTCGATGGCGTCCACGGGGGACCCGAACGACGAGCAGATTCGAAAGATCGAGCAGGAGCTCTCCCGGGAGCGCGAGCAGTATGTGAAGTTCGACGTCAAGGAGAAGAATCTGCTGGGGCAGCTCTCGGAGATCGAGAAGCGCATCGCGGACAAGCGGGATCTCGTGTCCTCCATTCAGGAGAAGATCGAGGTGCAGCATGCCGCGCTGGACGAGAGGCAGCAACGCCTGGACCGGCTGGAGGAGAAGGCCGGCGAGGTGCGTTCCAGGCTTGGAAAGCGGGTGGTCGCCTACTACAAGTACGCCAGACGCGGGTACGTCAGGCTCCTGGTCACGGCCGGAGACCTCGACGAGCTGAGAAAACGCATGTACTACCTCCGGGTCGTCATGGAACGCGATCGCGTGCTCCTCGAGCAGATGCTGGGGGTCGTCCTGGGGCAACGCCGGCAGGTGAAGGCCGTGGACGAAAAGCTGCAGGTGGTCACCCGGCTGGAGCAGGAGGAGGCCGAGCAGCTGGGGGCCCTCGAGGAGGAGCTCAAGAGGAAGGTGCTCCTGCTCATGAAGATCCATCGGGAGAAGGAGTTCTACGAAACCGCCGTTCAGGAGCTCCAGGCCGCTGCCCGGAGCTTGAAGGAGACCCTGAGCGACCTGGACCGGCGGCCGGAGCGGAAGATCAAGCTCTCCTCCGATTTCGTGAAGCACAAGGGAGCACTGCAGGCCCCGTTTCAAGGCGAGATGATCGAGCACTACCACCCCCTGGGATCCGGTCCCGTGCTGACGCACAAGGGGGTCTTTGTTCAGGGGGCCTCCGGCGGGGCTGTCCGGGCGGTCTATGACGGACGGGTGGACTTTTCCGGCTGGCTCAAGGGATACGGCCAGATGGTGATCATCAATCACGGCTCCCGCTACTTTTCGGTCTCCGCGCACCTGTCCGAGAGAAAAGTGGCGGAAGGGGACCTGGTGCGGCGGGGGGATGTCATCGGCCTTGCCGGGGAGTCCGGTTCCTTGTCCGGGCCGGGGCTGTACTTCGAGCTCAGGAAGGGCGGTGAGTCCCTCGATCCCATGGACTGGATAAAAGCCCATTGACCTGAGCTCCCTGCGGCGTTACCATCCCAGGTTACGTGATTTCAATTTTTTCGACCGAAAGCCTTGAAACGGTGCTCGAAAACCCGGAAACGTGCACGGACCGGAATGCCATGCGTCGCCGCTCTCGATCCCCATTCGCGTGTCCGGAGGTGAAAAGGGTCCGGTTCATGCGCCCGTGCGAAAACCATCGATTCCGATCAGGAGCAAGTCCATGAAGCGTTCAACCAGGCAAGCCTTCACCTGCACCTTCTGGGTCTGCGTTCTCATCTCCGGGCTGCTGTTCTTTCAGGGAAGCGGCGGCGATGTGAAGGCGGGGACCGACGATGTCTACAAGAACATCGAGGTCTTCGCCGAGGTTCTCAGGCAGATCGAAGAGAACTATGTGGAGCCCCAAGATCCCCACGATCTGATCTACAGCGCGATCAAGGGGATGGTGGAGGACCTCGACCCCCACTCGGCGTTCATGTCGAAGCAGGAACACAAGGACCTGATGATCGAGACCAAGGGAAGCTTCACCGGGGTGGGCATCGAGATCACCACCCGGAACAACCTCATTACCGTGGTTTCCCCCATCGAGGGGACACCCGCCTACCGTGCGGGCATCAAGGCGGGCGACCAGATCGTCCAGATCAACGGCGAGCCCACCAACGACATGACCCTCGCCGATGCGGTGAAGAGGATTCGTGGCCCCAAGGGCTCCGAGGTCAAGCTGACCGTGCGCCGGGAAGGAAACGAGAAGCCCCTGGACTTCAGCATCACGAGGGACGTGATCCCCCTTCGCAGCGTCCGGCACCACCGCCTCACCCCGGAGGTGGGTTACGTGCGGATCTCCAACTTTCAGAGCAAGACGGAGCGCGATCTGAAGTCCGCGCTGCGTACACTCGAGGAAGAGGGGCGGATTCAGGGGCTTGTCCTGGACCTCAGGAACAACCCCGGAGGGCTCCTGGACCAGGCCATCAAGGTCTCGGACATCTTTCTGGACGGGGGGGTGATCGTGAGCACCAAAGGAAGGGACCCTTCGCAGAACATGGAGGTCTCCGCCTCCAAGGACGGCGAGCCCCTGACTTTCCCGATGGTGGTCTTGGTCAACGAAGGGAGTGCAAGCGCCTCCGAGATCGTGGCGGGTGCGCTTCGGGACAACAAGCGGGCGCTCGTTCTGGGAACCAAGACCTTTGGAAAGGGGTCGGTGCAGACCATCCTGCCCCTCTCCGACGGGTCCGGTCTACGCCTGACCACGGCCAGGTACTACACGCCCAGCGGCCATTCCATTCAGCTCAAGGGCATCATCCCTGACATCGAGCTCGCCTTCGTGCCCCCCAAGGAGGACGAAGCCGCCCCTCGGCCCCACTTCCTGCGAGAAAAGGACCTGCAAGGGCACATGGAAAACGACGTCCAGGAACCGACGCAGGATGAGGCAGGTAATACGCAGGAAGAGGTGGATGAACGGGCCAAAGCCTTGCTGGAGAGGGACAATCAGGTCAGGCATGCGGTGCAGCTCCTTCAGACCTGGAACATCTTCTCCCAGATCAAGGCCGCTCCCTGACAGGGCGCGCGTATGCGTGAGACTTGAACGGAGCTGCGATCGAGCTTTCCGCCGCAGTCACGAGACGTCCGCGTCAGGGGACGAGGCGTGAGAACAAGGGACGGCGGCCCGCACCATGGCCGAGAGAAAGAAAACCGTCAAAAAGCGCAAGAAGCGGAAAAGACCGCTGCGGAGCAGGGCCGCCGTCCGATTCGCCGGCTTGTGCGCAGGAGGGGCTTTTGCGGCCCTTTTCCTTTTTCGATGGGAGCATCCGCCCCAGCCGCCGGCCCAGCCGGCTTACGAGGAGGTCCACTCCTTTCGGCCCGGACTGCAGAAAGACATCGGCCGGATCGATCGGACCGTGTACGACGTGTTGTACCGGTGGGGGATCTACGATGGGGACATCCTGTTTACGGAGGTGGAGCACCGCACCGTGGACGAGGACGTCTGGGACTTCACCGAGATGACGGTTCGCCTTCGGGACGAAGAGACCCTGCGGAGCGTCCGGACCGAGCTTCTCGAGGAGCTCGAGGCGCTCACACCCGAGGTGAGGGTTCAAGGAGAGGAAGGGGCTCCGGGCGCGGCGGCCTATCGGGTGCATGCCGGAAAGCGCTACACCCATCGTATCCTGCTGGTGGTTCCGGAGCAGAGGACGTATCCGGAGCCCAAGAGGCGTCTTCCCAGGGTGGCGATCATCATCGACGATCTGGGGTACGACCGCGGCCTGGCCAGGGCCTTCGCCTCACTGGACATCCCCGTGGCCCTGTCCGTCCTGCCCATGGCGCCGCGGACGGCGGACATCGCCGCCGAGGCCGCTCGAACGGGTTGGGAGCTCATGCTGCACCTCCCCATGGAACCCAAGGGTTATCCCAGGCTGAACCCCGGTCCCGGGGCCCTGCTCTCGACCATGCAGGCCCGGGAGATTCGGGACCTGGTCCAGCGACACCTGGCGGAGGTGCCCGGGGCCCTGGGTGTGAACAATCACATGGGATCCTGCTTCACCGAGCAGGGGGACAAGATGGCTGTGGTGTTGGGGGAGCTGCACAGGAAGGGGTTGTTTTTCGTGGACAGCAAGACCACGGCCCGTTCCGTGGCCTACGACATGGCCAGGAACATGGGGATCCCGGCGGCCAAGCGGAGCGTGTTCCTGGACAACGACCCGGCCCGCAGGGCCGTGGGCATTCAGATGGAGCGACTGGTGAGGGTGGCCAGGCACCGTGGGGAGGCCGTGGGGATTGCGCACCCGTTTCCCGGCACGCTCGAGGCCTTGAAAGGGGAGGCCCGCAAGCTGAGCGGGCAGGTGGAGATCGTGACAATTTCCGAGCTCGTGAACCGGCCCGGGCGGGGTTCGGCGAAAATCGATTCGGCAAGCCATTTTTGACTTGAAATCCGTGTTCGCCGGCCCTATAGTAGGACTACAAACGCTGCGGCACCGGCGAACGAACCCAACGGAGCGGGGATTGAATGGAAATCCATTCCCCGCTCATCTGACTCAGGGGTGAGAGCCGTGCAGGACGGCGCAGGGATCACCTGGAACGGTGATCGCGACGGTCCAGTCCGGAGGGCGGTGGCCGTTTCCAACGGGAGGTCGAAAAAAATATCGAGGAGCAAAAAAAAGTGTTGACTTCCCATTTCAACAGCGGTACAAATTAGGGCTTTCGGGGTTGCAGGACTCAAACAGAGAACAGCGAGCAGAGCAACCCAGGTCGGGCCGAATTCCAAGGCCTTGCTCTTTGAAAACTAAATAGCGACTTTGGTGAGCAGGTCTCCGTTTGAAAAACAGATCCAAACGGATCTCAGGATTTAACTGGAGAGTTTGATCCTGGCTCAGAATGAACGCTGGCGGCGTGCATAACACAT
>CAYYVD010000034.1:0-1853 GCA_964475045.1 uncultured Desulfobacterales bacterium
TTCCCCGGCGTCCTCCTCGTCCAGGTTCATGAGGGCCAGGCGGGCGGAGTTCCAGATCTTGTTGACGAAGTTGCGGTAACCCGCAATCCGCTCCTCGCTGAGCTTGACGTCCCGGCCCTGGGCCGCCAGCGCCGCCAGCGTAAACCGAAAGGCGTCCGTCCCGTAGCGATCGATCACCTCCAGCGGATCGATCACGTTGCCCTTGGACTTGCTCATCTTCTGCCCCTTGGCATCGCGCACCAAGGCGTGTATGTACACATCCCGGAACGGCACCTCCCCCATGAAGTGAATCCCCATCATCATCATGCGCGCCACCCAGAAGAAGAGGATGTCGAACCCGGTGATCAAGACGGAGGTGGGGTAGAAGAGCCGGAGGTGCTCGGTGTCCTCCGGCCACCCGAGCGTGGAGAACGGCCAGAGGGCGGAGCTGAACCAGGTGTCCAGCACGTCGGTCTCCTGCCTCAAGCCGGATCCTCGACACTGGGTGCAGCTCGCCGGGGTCTCCCTGGACACGATCACCTCTCCGCACTGGTCGCAAAACCAGGCCGGAATGCGGTGCCCCCACCAGATCTGGCGCGAGACGCACCAGTCGCGGATGTTGGTCATCCAATCGTAGTAGACGCCCTCCCACTGTGGAGGCACGATCCGGGTCCGGCCCTCGCGCACCGCTTCGATGGACTTCTCGGCCAGCGGCTTCACGTGCACGAACCACTGCTTGCTCAGGATGGGCTCGATCATGGTGGCGCAACGGTAGCAGTGCCCCACGGCGTGACGGTAGGGCTCCACCTTCTCCAGCAAACCGGCCGCCTCGAGGTCGCCCACCACCCGGTCCCGGCACTCGAAGCGGTCCAGCCCTTCATAGGGGCCGGCCAGCTCGTTCATCCGCCCGTCCTCGTCGATCACCTTGACCCGTTCCAGCCCGTGGGTCGTGCCGATCTCGAAGTCGTTGGGGTCGTGGGCCGGGGTGATCTTCAACGCCCCCGTGCCGAACGCCATGTCCACATAGCGGTCGAAGATCACCGGGATGGGCTTGTTCAGGAGGGGCAGGATCACGTGCCGGCCCGAGGTCAGCTGGTACCGCTCGTCCTCCGGGTTCACGGCCACGGCCGTGTCTCCGAGCATGGTCTCGGGCCGGGTGGTGGCCACGATCAAGTGCCCCTTTCCGTCCTCGAACGTGTACCGGACATGGTAGAGATGGCTGTCCCGCTCCTCGTGCTCCACCTCCAGGTCCGCCAGGGCCGTGTGGCATCGCGGGCACCAGTTGATGATGTAGTCGCCCCGATAGACGAGCCCCTCCTCGTATAGCCGGACGAACACCTCCCGCACGGCCCGGGAAAGGCCCTCGTCCATGGTGAACCGCTCGCGGCTCCAGTCGCAGGAGCTCCCCAGACGCTTGAGCTGGTTCATGATGACACCGCCGTACTTCTCCCTCCACTCCCAGACCAGCTCCACGAAGCGCTCCCGGCCCACCTCGTGCCGGGTCATGCCCCTGGAGGCCAGGTCCTTCTCCACCACGTTCTGGGTGGCGATGCCCGCGTGGTCCATGCCGGGCTGCCACAGGACGTTGTACCCCCGCATGCGTTTGTAGCGGCACAGGATGTCCTGAAGGGTGTTGTTCAACGCGTGGCCCATGTGCAGGAAACCCGTGACGTTGGGCGGAGGAATGACGATACAGAAGGGCTCCCGGTCCGAATCGAGATCGGGGCGGAACAGGCCGTTCTCTTCCCAGAAGGTGTACCAGCGTTCCTCTACTTCCTTGGGCTCATAGCCCTTGGTCAAGCTCTCCTTGTCCATGCTTCCTTCCTCCAAGCTGCTCCACAGCCGGTTCGCTGCCGGGAGTTTCGGGGACACCA
>CAYYVD010000034.1:1953-22372 GCA_964475045.1 uncultured Desulfobacterales bacterium
GGAGTTTCGGGGACACCATACTTAATTCACGAGACAGGTCGCATTTACGCAATGTGGTTTTCTGAATTAAGTATGGTGTCCCCGAAACTCCGCCCGAAACGCTTCGGCCCAACAAAAAAGGGGTTGCGGCGAGACAACCCCTCGGTGCATTCAAAAAGCAGGGTGAGCTGGAAAGGCTCCGATCACTCTCCCGTGTCGAGGCTGGCTCTCAGGGCTTCGATGGTCTCCCGGATGACCCGCTCCGCAGCGTCGGTGACGGACTCGCGGATGACCCGCTCCGCCACGTCGGCCATGGACCGGCGTACCTCCCGAGTGACCACCTCCTCGACCACGCCCCGTACGATGGCTTCGATTCGCTCCTCGGAGACGGCGACTCCACCCTCGGCGGGAGCGGGAGCGGCTTCGACCACGGTCTCTTCCGACGTGGCGATCTGCTCCACCACCTCGGGAACCGGCTCCTCGCTCGGCTCCTCGAAGGTCCCCTCGAAGGGCTCCTCTCCGAGGTCCGTCTCGTCCTCGAGCATCTTCTCCAAGGCCTCCTCGGTGATGTCTTCGCCGGTCCCTTCCTCGACCTCAGGGCCGGCAAAGGCCGCCTCTTCCTCGGCCGCGGCCTCGAGATCGAACTCCCCGGCTCCCTCGTCCGAAGGCAGCTCGAAGTCGAATTCTTCCTGGGAGTCGTCCTCCAGCATCTTCTGGAGCTCGTCCTCGCTGAGGCCCTCTTCCTCCTCTGTTTCGAGCCCGGCTTCAGACGTTTCCTCGAGCTGGGCTTCCGTCGTAGTTGCTTCCAGCGCCGGCGCCTCCCCCTCCTCGAAGTCGAAGGAGATCTCCTGGTCGGACTCCTCCTCCAGCATGGAGCCCAGATCATCCCCTTCGGACAGATCGGCCTCCCGGCCCTCCGCCTCTTCCTTGCTGACGATGTCCAGGTCGAGGTCCAGGGCCACATCAGACATGTCTATGTCCGCCTCGGTCTCATCCAAATCCACATCGTCCAGCATGCTGTCGAAGTCATCCGCGGGCAGGTCCGGTTCCGGCTCGACCGGGGCCTCGGAAGACGGTGTGTCCTCCTCGAGCAGCATGGCGATCTCGTCGGCCTCCTCTTCCTGGGCCGTGCCGGTGTCCTCTTCCACAAGGTCCACGAGCTCGATGATCTCCTCGTCCTCTCCTCCTTCGGACGCATCCTCCGACGTCAGGTCGTCCAAATCGAAGTCCAGGAGATCCTCCTCTTCGACCATCCCTTCCTGCGTGCCCGTCTCGTCGTTCGCCATGGCCCGGTGTCTCCACGTTAGGGTTGAGGCTTGTGCCGATTCCGCCTGCCTGACTTGCTAGCACAACCACCTGGAGCTGTCAAGGCGTTTGCACTCGGCAAAACCTCATAATTGTGCCATTTCTATGGGGTTTTCACAGTATCGGCGGAAGCGGGTCCCTGGAATGCGCTCGCCGGGTGGGAATGGCCTTCCCAGCCGGTCAGGGTGAAGTTGCGGTTGACCCTGCGGAAAAAACTTGTTACAAACGGTGGATCCGTTAGGGCGATTAGCTCAGCTGGATAGAGCGTTGGTCTCCGGAACCAAAGGCCGCAGGTTCGAGTCCTGCATCGCCCGCCAGGGTCTTTCAGAGGGTCAGCCAGATCAGGCGCCCTCTTTTTTTCTGAATCCGGCCCGAAATCACCCGCCCTTTCCCTGGGACGCCCGGACGGACTCCAGGATCTCCATCACGGGCTGGCCGTTGGGGCCCGTGGCCATGCGGGGTAAGTGTGGGTCGCCCCCGGTTAGAAGTTGAACGGCCGGCTCTGTGCCTCGCCCTCGAAAAAGCCCTGGTTGGCCTCGTTCAGGGCCTCCAGGAACTCCCGCAGCTCGGGCTCGCTCTGAAATCTCACGGTTCCCACGTGGGCCGTCATGTGCTCGGTGCTCGGACAGGTCCCGCGAATGGAGGTCCGAAAGGCTTCGGGGTCGCCGCCGTGCTTCGCCTGCAGCTCCTCGGCGCTGAGTGCCTCGCGCGGGTTGCCGTAGCTGTCGTAGTACACATAGTAGATCATGGGTCCTCCGGTGTTTGAATCGTTTGGAGTCGCGGGGGAATGACCCTCTCCTCCCCGCATCGGTTCGTTCGGCTCCGTGCGGCGGCGCTCAGACCTGCCTCTCTTTCCAGCGTCCTCGAAGGAACCAGGCGCCGATGGTCAATCCCTTCAGAATGGTGGATCCGGAGATGGCCCACCACACCCCGCTCACCCCCAACCCGGCCGGTCCGGTGAGCGCATAGGCCAGCGGGATTCTCGCCACGTTCAGGGGGACGAAGATCGCCATGGGCGGGACGGTGTCTCCGGCCCCGGAGAACGCGCCCCCGAGAACCATCTCGAGACCCATGAAGGCCTGACTCACCGCCAGGATCTCCAGGTACCGAGCGGCCGCCCCCACCACCTTGGGATCCGAGGTGAAGATCGACGCGAGGGTCTCGGCCAGCAGGAAAAAGCACAGCCCGAAGACCGCCAGCGCACCGGCCGTGATGCCGGCCGCGGTCCAGCCGGCTCGAGCCGCACGACCCGGCTTGCCGGCCCCCAGATTCTGCCCGATGCACGTGGCCGCGGCCACGGAGAACCCGAAGGCGAGAAAGAAGCTCACCCCCTCGGCGGTGTGCCCGATCCGGAGGGCGGCCACGTACTCCGGTCCGAAGGAGGCGGGAAGCCGGGTGATCACCATGTAGACGGCCGGAAACAGGGTGTGGCTCACGGCCATGGGGAGGCCGATGCGCATCATCCCGCCCATGAGCGGCCAGTCCCAGTGCCGCCACGCATCCGGGCGCAGGCCGATGGCGCCGTCAACCACCCGGGGAAGCAGCCTTTTCACTCCGGATCCTGCCGAGGTTTCAGGGTTTCCGACTCGTTTTCGTCCGGCGAGGAGCCGGATCCCCAGGATGACGAAGACGAGCCGGGAGACCACCGTGGCGAGCGCCGCCCCCGGTAGCCCCATGGCGGGCAGGCCGCCGAGGCCGAGCATGAACACGGGATCCAGGCCCGTGTTGATGACCAGGGTCAGGGCCATGAGCCAGAGCGGGGTGACCGTGTCCCCGGCGGCCTGAAAGGTCCGAAGAATCTGGAAGGACAGGAAGAGCAGCGGGCACCCGGCGAGAATCACCTGCAGGTAGCCCGTGCCTCTTCGGGTCACCTCCTCGCTGGTTCCCATGACCTGGAACAGCAGCGGGATCATCAGCCACACCAGGACGCCCACCGCCACGGACAGCACCAGGGAGTAGGCCAGCCCGCGGGTGGCGGTCACATCCGCCGCCGCCTGATCCCCCTCTCCCGTCCTTCTTGCCACCATGGCCGAGGTGCCGATGGCCACCAGGTTGGTGAGCCCGAAGAGGGCCCAGAGCACGAACCCCCCGGAGGCGATGCCCGCCAGGGCCAGGTTGCCGAGAAGCCTTCCCACCCAGATGGTGTCGATGATGTTGTACGCCCCCTGAAGGTACATCATCAGGACCACGGGTCCGGCCAGGCGCAGAATGACGGGGGTCAGGCGGCCCTCGCCGACGATTCGATCCCGCATGGGTCCGGGATCGTGCAGGGGCCGAATCTTTTTCGAGCGCGGGCTCAGCAAACGTGCTCGTCCTCCGGAGGCGAAGGGGGCCCGGAGAGATCGACTCACCGGGCGTTTTCTAGAGGGAAAACGCTCTTGTGTTCCACGATTTCGGTATAGTAGACTTCTCTTCTGCCGTTTCGGGGACCTTGAGGAGCGGCAAAAGAGCGTCGTCAAAGGAGACGGAGGACCTTCATGGCTCAAGTCCTGAAAAAGTACCTGATCTGGGCCGTACTGGCCGGTATCTTATACGGATTGTTGAGTTATCACATCATCATTGTGGGAAAATCGTTCGAGCTGCTCAGGAAATCGGAGCTCACCCTCAACTACACCGTATTCAGCACCAACGGAAAGCGCAACAGCTACATCATGGCCATCGACGCCCTTCGGGAGGACGGCATCGGCGAGGTCCTGATGGAGGCCGGTCTCATGACCCAAGACGAGTACGACATGTACATGGCCAAGTACGACTCCCAGGAGGACAGCTCCTATTACTGAGCCCTCACGGGCCTCCGAGCCCCTGTGCAGCCGGGCGGTCGTCGGTGCAGACCCGTGGACGGCGGGGATGCCGGGTCGGGTTGGCAGACGGTCTAGACCGGAAAATCCACCTTGATCTTGAACATGCGGACAGCCGGGAGGTTGCAGATGCTGCCCACCCCTGTTTTCTGGGAGATCTCCTCGAGAGCGGCCTCGATGGTGTCCATGTCCGGCGCGATGAACGTGAACCAGACGTTGTAGGCGTGGTTTCGCAGGTAGTTGTGGGTGACCCCGGGGTGGCGGTTCACCTCCTCCACGAAGCGATCCAGGCGTTCCTCCGGGACCTTGGCCGCGCACAGGGTGCTCGTGTACCCGAGGGTCCTGGAGTTGAAGTTCCCTCCGATCCGTCGAATCACCCCTTCCTCCTTGAGGCGGGCCACCCGGCTCAGCACCTCGGACTCCGGCAGTCCGAGGCGATCCCCCACGGTCCGGTATGGCCTGGTCTCAATGGGGAAGTCGGACTGGATCTCGTTGATGATGGCACGATCGATGTCGTCCATGGGCGCTCCTCACTCCAGTTGTCACGGGGCTGCTCATGGGGCCCCGTCCCGGGCGGGACGGTACGAACAGAGGGGTTCCTCGGCGAGGTAGTTGCCGGTGGCCTCATAGGCCCGGGCCCGGCAGCCCCCGCACACGCGCAGGTACTCGCACCGGCCGCACTTGCCCTCGTAGCGGGAGAAGTCCCGCAGCGCCTCGAACACCTCCGACTCGCGCCACACCTCGCCGAAGGTCGAGGTCTTCAGGTCCCCGCAGGGAAGCTCCAGGTACCCGCAGGGCTGGACGATGCCCTCGTGCGACACGAAGCAGAAGCCCGTCCCTCCCAGGCACCCGCGGGTGACCGCGTCCAGCCCGTGGGTTTCGAAGGTGACCTTCTCCCCCCTGGCACGCGCCTCCTGGCGAAGGATCCGGTAGTAATGGGGTGCGCAGGTGGCCTTCAAATGCAGCGGAACCTGGTCCCGCATGTTGTCAAACCAGTGAAGGAGACGCTCATACTCCATGGACTCGATCTCCTGGTCCACCATGTCCCGGGCCCTGCCGGTGGGGACCAGCAGAAAGAGGTGGTGCGCCGCCGCGCCCAGCTTCACGGCCAGATCCAGCAGTTTGGGGACCTCATCCAGGTTGTGCCGGGTCACCGTGGTGTTGATCTGAAAGGCGATCCCTGTGCGGCGAAGCTCCTCGATGCCTGCGAGGGCGCCCGCGTAAGCCCCCTGCACCTGCCGAAAGCGGTCGTGGCTTTCCGCGCCGGCCCCGTCGATGGAGATGCTCACCCGCTGAATTCCGCTCTCCTGCATGCGCCTCGTGATCTCGGGCGTCAGCAAGGTTCCGTTGGTGGCCATCACCATGCGAAGCCCCAGATCGTTCCCGTGCCGCGCCAAGTCGAAGATGTCCTCCCGAAGCAGCGGCTCGCCTCCGGTCAGGATCACGATGGGGCGGCCCGTCTCGGAGATCTCGTTCAGCACACGCAGGCATGACTCCGTGGAGAGCTCGCCCGGGTAAGGGCCGCGCTCGCTCGAGGCGCGGCAGTGGACGCAGTTGAGGTTGCAGCTCCGGGTGACCTCCCAGGCCACGAGCCGCAGCCGTGCCCCCTGCTCGGCCGCGTGGCCTCCCCGGCGCTCCTCCCCGCCCCCTGCGGGGGGGGCTCCTGCAGGTCCGTTCTGCATGGTCAACCCCTGTTCAGCACCCTTGCGGCGTCTCTTGCGAAGTAGGTGAGGATCAGGTCCGCCCCGGCCCGCTTGATGGACAGCAGGACCTCCATCATGACCCGGGGGCCGTCGATCCAGCATTTTTCCTCCGCGGCCTTGATCATGGCGTACTCACCGCTCACGCTGTACGCGGCCACCGGCAGGAGACAGGCCTCCCGAACCCGACGAATCACATCCAGATAAGGCAGGGCGGGCTTGACCATGATCATGTCCGCGCCCTCCTCCACGTCCAGCAAGGCCTCCTTGACCCCTTCCCTGGCGTTTCCCGGGTCCATCTGATAGCTCGAGCGGTCTCCGAACCGAGGCGCGCACTCGGCCGCCTCGCGAAAGGGCCCGTAGAAGGCGGAGGCGTACTTCACGGCATAGGAGAGGATGCCCACCTCCGTGTGTCCGGCCCGGTCCAGAGCCCGTCGAATGGACGCCACACGGCCGTCCATCATGTCGGACGGCGCCACCATGTCCGCCCCGGCCGCCGCGAGGCTGACCGCCTGCCTCGCCAGGATCTCGAGGGTGGCATCGTTGTCCACGTCCCCGTTCCTGAGGACGCCGCAGTGCCCGTGATCCGTGTACTCGCAGAGGCAGACGTCCGTGATGACCGTGAGCTCCGGCACCCGGCGCTTGACGGCCGCCACGGCCCGCTGGACGATCCCGTCGTCGGCGTAGGATCGGCTGCCCACCGAATCCTTTCGGTCGGGCAACCCGAAGATCAGGATCGCTGGAATCCCCAGGTCCCGAATGCCCTCGGCCTCGTCGGCCAGGGTGTCCACGGAGTACTGGTACTGCCCGGGCATGGATTCGATCGGGTCGCGCACACCGGTACCGGGCTTGACGAACACGAGATCGATCAAGTCCTGGACCGAGAGTCGCGTCTCACGGACCATCCCCCGGATCGCCGGGGTCCTTCGAAGCCTGCGCGGTCGAACGATCATCGCCCCCTCCTGGTTCCCTGGATACAGTGGCTCCCTCCGGTCGACCGGGGAGGGACCGTCCCTGTTTTGCAGGGATTCTCCGGAAAGTCAAGAGGAGGCGGGCGACCGGCGGATCTCCTCGTCGGTCAGATAGCACGCCGGGTCCGGAGCCCAGAGGTCTCCGGCGGCCGCCTCGGCCCGCACCCGGAAGTTCCCGCCGCACACGTCCAGCCAACGGCACTCGGCACAGCGCCCCTTCACATGGGTCTTCTTGTCCTTCAGGCAGGCCATCAGCGGGTGGGAACAATCCGTCCAGATCTCGCTGAAGGGACGCTCCCGCACGTTTCCAAAGCTCTCGTGCCGCCAGAACTGGTCCGCATGCACGGCTCCGTCCCAGCTGATGCAGCCGATCCCCCGGCCCGAGCTGTTCCCCTCGTTCATGCGCAGGAGTTCCAGGACCTCGGGGGCCCGCGGATCGCCCTCCTCCAGCATGCGGAGATAGACATAGGGCCCGTCCGAGTGGTTGTCGACCGTGAGGACCTCCTTGGCCAGCCCCCGTTCGTGGAGGTCCCGGGTCCGATCCATGATCATGTCCACGACCTCGCGCGTCTCCCGGTGGTCCAGGTCCTCCTCCATGAGCTCGGAGCCCCGGCCCGAGTAGACCAAGTGGTAAAAGCAGACCCGGGGGATGTCCTCCTGCTCCAGGAGATCGAAAATGGCGGGGATCTCCCGGGCGTTCATGCGATTCATGGTGAACCGCAGGCCCACCTTCAGGCCGGCGTCCTTGCAGTTGCGGATGCCCCTCATGGCGTCCCGAAAGGCGCCCTTCTTGCCTCGAAACCGGTCGTTGACCTCTTCCATGCCGTCCAGGCTCACCCCCACATAGGACAGGCCCACATCCCGGAGCCGTTCCGCCGTGGCCTCGTCGATCAGGGTCCCGTTGGTGGAGATCACGGCGCGCATGCCCTTGCCCACGGCATGGTGCGCCAGGTCCACCAGATCGCGGCGCATGAGGGGCTCGCCTCCCGAGAACAGGACCACGGGCACCCCGAAGTCCGCGAGGTCGTCCAGCACGGCCAGGGCCTCCTGGTGGGAAAGCTCCCGGTCGTGGACCTGAGCATCGGCCTTGGCGTAGCAGTGCACGCAGCGGAGATTACAGGCCTGGGTGGTGTTCCAGACCACCACTGGTTTCTTGTCGGCCGAGAACTGAAGCAAGTGGGAGGGCAGCTCCGAGGAGCGACGCCCGTATCGAATGGCGTCCGAGGGCTCCACGGTTCCACAGTACAGCTTGGAAATCCCGATCATCGATCACCTCTATTTTCACCGCGCACCCGGGGGCCATCAACGGCCGGACGGCCGCTGCGCAAAGGGCGGGGGGTTCAGTTGTCGTGGTCTTCGGGGTAGCAGGAATCCACCTCGTTCCGATAGTAGCGTTTGACCAGGTCGTCGATGTACTTCTCCATGTTTTGGACGGCCTCGGCGCTCAGCACGAACGCGTCGGTCCCGGCCCGGTCCTTCACCAGCTTCAAGCCGTACTCGAGCTTCTTGGCCAGGTGGAAGGCCAGCGGGCCGCTGGGGTGGCCGCTCTTGATGGACTCTGCGATGAGCTCGTCCACCGCGGACTCGTCGAAGGTGATGCGGATGTCAATCTTGTCCCGGAGCGCAGCCTCCTCCTCACGGACCTGGTCCGCCATCTCCTGGAACTCCTCCACGGCCGTGTTCACATCCGTGGCCCGCGCCAGGTACAGCTCCGCGATCAGCTGCACCCTGCGCTCGGTGATCTCGAGACCGGTCCTGCGGCCGTAGTCCCCCGCCCGATCGCGAATAAAGGCGCGAATCTCTCCCAGCTCCTGTTGGGTCGCCCGTTTGTACCTCGCGGAGTGCTCGCGGTCGTCCGGGGACTCCGTCACCCTCCGAAGCTCGGCTGCCGGATCCGCCACCAGCTCCGGCGTCACCAGGAGACGTCGAATCCGGCTCGAGGGGAGGTGTTTTTCGAAGGGGATCAGCACCTTCTCGATGGCGCTCACCAGGCCCCGCGCACCCGTCTTTTCAGCTGCGGCCTTCTCGGCGATCCGTCGAAGCGCTTCCTCCTCGAACTTGATGTCGATGCCGTAGGCGCGAAAATCCTGGCGTTTGCTCAACACCACGGGATTGTTGGGGTTCTTGAGGATCTCCACGAGATCGGCGCTCGTCAGCTCGTCGAACACCACGACCACGGGAAGCCTTCCCACGAACTCGGACTCGAACCCGAACTCGATCAGGTCCTGCGCGCGCACCTCCTTGAGGATCTCCCAGGGCAGCTCCCTGGACCGCACGTCGGCCTCGAAGCCGATCCCCTGCTTCTGGAGGCGCTTCTTGATGATCTCGGCCAGGCCTCCGAAGGCGCCGCTCATGATGAACAGGATGTTCTTGGTGTTGACGATCCGCTTCTCCTTCTTGCCCGTCCTGCGGTATTGCTCGATGGCCTGGATCTGGCTCACGGCGTCATGAGGGACCTTCAGGTCCACGTCGGTCTCCTCCATGGGCTTGAGCAGGGTTCGCTGCACGCCGGTCCTGGAGACATCGTGCCCGATGACGTTGCTCGAGGAGGCGATCTTGTCGATCTCGTCAATGTAGATGATGCCGTTTTCCGCCTGCTCGATGTCGTCGCCGGCCTCGCCCAGCAGATCCCTGACCAGGTCCTCCACATCGCCGCCCACGTACCCGGTCTCGCTGAACTTGGTGGCATCGCCCTTGACGAACGGCACCCCGAGCTTCTGGGCGATCAGCTTGATCATGTACGTTTTGCCCACGCCGGTCGGCCCGATCATCAGGACATTGTTCTTGATCATTCCGACCCCGTGGGTCCTGCGCCTGTCGTTTTCCTTCTTGACCTGCCTCACCCGGTTGAAGTGGGTGCAGATCTTGGTGGACAGGACCGCCTTGGCGTCCTCCTGCTTCACCACGAACTCCTCCAGGAAGGCCTCCAGCTCCTCCGGAAGCATGTCGAACCGGGGTCCTTCGCTCTCGCCTCCCTCCTTCTTGGCCTCAGAGGTTTCCTGCTTCTGACCCTGGGGGTAGACAAAGGGCGATATGATCTTGATCCGGTTTCCGTACTTCTTGGACAAATAGTCACTGAGCTCCTTCTCGAGCTCCTTCTGGTTGGGAAGCTTGCTTCGCTCTTCCCTCGCATTGTCGATGGAATGTTCCATTCGTTCCTCTCGTTTCTGCATGGATTTGGATTTGCTGCATGGTTGTTGAACCACTGGTAAATATAGGCATGAAAGTCGCTGTTTTCAAGGTCGGACGCCGGGACCGCCGCAACCGCTCGCGGAACGCGGGTCCCTCCCCGGCGGCGGTTGGCCTCCCAGGCCTTTCGCCGGCTCCCGTATTGACTCCCACCCCCCTTTTGTTTACCATCGGCTGGAACGTGTTCGATCGCCCACCCTGTTTTCGTTTTCGACCCGCACCTTGTCCTGAATGAGGAGTCACCCATGGGATCCCGGCTTGAAGTGGCGCTCAAAGAACACCTGAGAGACGCCGAGGGGGAAGGTGTCCGCAAGAAGGCCCTGGAGTACTTCGGCATCGATGCCCGGGAGATTCGGGTCATCCGTGTGCTCACCATCGACGCGGACCTGCGCCGGGAGCAGCTCGAAACCCTTCGCACCGCGCTTTTCACCAATCCGGTCATCGAGCGGTCCTCCTTCTCGCCCCTGGCCCGCGACTTCGACTGGATCATCTGGGTCGGCTTCCGGCCGGGGGTGCGGGACACGGGCGGCAGCACGGCCGTCGAGGCGATCGAGGACTGCCTGCACATCCGTCTGGGCCCCGGCGAGAACGTGTACACATCCAAGCTCTACGTCATTCGGGGTGAACTCCGACAGACCCAGGTGGAGCGCATCGCCGGCGAGATCCTGGCCAACGACATCATTCAACAGTGGAAGACCCTCTCGCGGGAGGAGTGGGATCCGGAGCAGGGCATCGGCCACCAGGTGCCCAAGGTCATTCTCGATCACGAGCCCCGCGTCGCCGTCCTCTCCTTATCGGGCGACGAGGACCTCCGGCGCATCTCCCTGGAGCGAAACCTGGCCCTCCAGGACAGCGACATCCCCGTCATTCGCCGCTACTTCCTGCGGGATGACGTGCAGGCCGAGCGGCGCCGTTACGGGCTGGATCCGCCCACCGACGTGGAGCTCGAGTACATCAGCCAGGCCCGAAGCGACCACTGCAATCACAACACCTTCAAGGGGCTGTTTCGATACCGTGATCTCCACACCGATGAGAGCGCCTTGGTGGACGACCTCTTCAAGACCTGCATCGAAGCCCCGACCCTCGCCGTGCAGAAACGCAAGGGCTGGGTGGTCTCCGTTCTCTGGGACAACGCCGGTGTGGCCCGCTTCGACGACGCCCACAACTACGTCATCACCGGGGAGACCCACAACAGTCCCTCCAACATGGAGGCTTACGGCGGCGCCATCACGGGCATCGTGGGCATCTACCGGGATCCTCTCGGAACGGGACTCGGGTCCAGGCTCATCCTGGGCATGTACGGCTACTGCGTGGGGCACCGGGACTACGCCGGGCCCCTTCACCCGCGCCTCCCCCCCCGGCGCCTTCTGGACGGGGTCATCGAGGGGGTCCGGGACGGAGGCAACAAGAGCGGAGTGCCCACGCCGTTCGGGCAGGTCCTGTTCGATCACGGTTACATGGGCAAGTGTCTGGTGTTCGTGACCGCCATGGGCATCATGCCCGCGGAGATCCACAACGCGCCCACCCACCGGAAGACCACGCACCCGGGAGACCTCGTGGTCATGTGCGGCGGCCGCGTAGGCAAGGACGGAATCCACGGCGTCACCGCGGCCTCGGAGACCTTTTCCGAGCACACCCCCGCAGGGCATGTCCAGATCGGCGATCCCTACACCCAGAAAAAGATGCACGACTTCCTCCTGGAGGCCAGGGACGAGGGGCTGTTTTCCTTCATCACGGACAACGGCGGAGGCGGTCTGTCGTCCTCGGTCGGAGAGTCGGCGCGATTCTCCGGGGGGTGCCGCGTGGACCTGGACCGCGTCCCGCTCAAGTACGAAGGCCTGGACCAGTGGGAGATCTGGGTGTCGGAGAGCCAGGAGCGCATGACCGTCGCAGTGCCCGAGGAGCACCTGGACCGGTTCATGGAGCTCTCCGCCAAGCACGCGGTGGAGAGCACGGTCATCGGAGAGTACAACGACTCCGGATACCTCCGTCTGGAGTACCGGGGCCGCACCTGCGCCCTCATTCGCATGGACCTGCTGGAGACCGGGTTCCCCCAGTGGGAGTTTGACGCCGAGTGGGCGCCCCCCGCCCTTCGGGGGCTCACGGAGCCGGTGATCAGCGAACCCCGGGACCACGGTGCGCTGCTCGAGGACATGCTCGCCCGGCCGAACCTCTGCGACCGCAGCTGGATCGCCAGGCAGTACGATCACGAGGTCCAGGGAGGCAGCGTGATCAAGCCGCTGGTGGGGAAGCGGCGGGACATCCCCAGCGACGCGGTGGTGATTCGCCCGGTGCTCGACTCCAACCGGGGCATCGCAGCCACCCAGGCCATGAACCCCTGGTACAGCCTGATCGACACCTACCACATGACCGCCGTCACCATCGACGAGGCCCTGCGCCGCGTGCTGGCCGTGGGGGGAGACCCGGAGCAGGTGGGCGGCGTGGACAACTTCTGCTGGCCCACCATTCAGCACGATCCCGAGACCAACCCCGACGGGCCCTACAAGGCGGCCCAGCTGGTCCGCTCCAACTGGGCACTCAGGGACCTCTGCCTCGCCTACGAGATCCCACTGCTCTCCGGAAAGGACAGCATGTACATCGACGGCAACCTGAGGGGACCCTACGGAGAAACCCGTAAGGTGAGCGGGCTCCCCACGCTGCTCTTCACCGCGAGCACCGTGGTGGACGACGTTCGAACCTGCCTCACCATGGACGCCAAGGAGCCGGGGGACCTGGTCTACCTGATCGGCGAGACCCGCGACGAGCTGGGGGGAGGGGAGTACTACCAGATGATGGGCGCCACCGGACGGAACGTCCCCCGGGTGGATCCCGCCTTCCTGATCGGAACGTACAAGGCCTTCCACCGGGCCGTGAGGCGCGGGCTCCTGGCCTCGGCCCACGCCGTGGCCCGGGGCGGTCTCGCTGTCCATCTCGCCCTGGTGGCCATGGCCGGTGAGCTGGGCCTGGAGGTGGATCTGCAGGCGGTGCCGGTCCCCGAGCCCCTTTCCCCCTCCCGTCTCCTCTACTCCGAATCGGCGGGACGGTTCGTCTGCACCGTGGCTCCGTCCAACCAAGAGGCCTTCGAGGCGATCATGAACGGGAAACCGGTGCGCTGCATGGGACGGGTGACCGAGGACCCGCGCCTGGTGGTCCGCGGAGAAGACGGCGCCCCGCTGATCGACAGGCGGATCCAAGACCTGAAAACCCGCTGGATGCAACCCTTCGGAGGTCTCGTATGAGTGTGGTTCGAGCGCTGGTCATGACCGGGTACGGGCTCAACTGCGACTACGAAACGGCGCACGCCCTTCGGCTCGCGGGGGCGGAAGCCGTTCCCGTCCACATCAACGAGATGATCGCATCGAAATCCCTGGACGCGTATCAGATCATGGTGTTCGGCGGGGGGTTCAGCTGGGCGGACGAGCACGGCGCCGGCGTGCTGCTCGCCGCCAAGGTCAAGAACAACATCGGTGAGCAGATGGAGCGGTTCGTGGCCCGGGGGAACCTCGTCATCGGGATCTGCAACGGATTCCAGTCCCTGGTGAACCTGGGGCTGCTGCCGGGCTTCGAGGAGCATCCCATGGAGCGGCGGGTCGCCGTTACGTACAACGACTCCGGCAATTTCATCGACACGTGGGTGCGCCTCAACGTGAACTCCGAGTCCCCCTGCGTGTTCACCCGGGGAATCGACACCCTGGAACTCCCCGTGCGCCACGGGGAAGGCAAGTTCGTCACCGAACCCGAGGACATGCAACGGCTCCTGGACAACGACCAGGTAGTCATGTGCTATGCGGACGAGGAGGGCCGGCCGGCTGAGGGGCGCTGGCCGCAGAACCCCAACGGCTCCCTCCGGGACATCGCGGGCATCTGCGACCCCACGGGGAGGATCTTCGGGCTCATGCCCCACCCGGAGGCCTTCCACCACATCACCAACCATCCCGAGTGGACCCGCCGAAAGGAGCGGCTCTCCCGTGAGGGTCTGGACCTTTCGAACGAAGAGGGCGCCGGGGTGCTCGTCTTTCGAAACGCCGTGGACTACGCCCGGGAGCACCTGCTCTGAGCCGCACGGCTTTCTCACAGGGTTTCAAAACGGCAGAGTCAGGGTGTACACAATGGGCCCCCGCCGCACGAACAGGGTGAGGGACGGGAGCTGGTGGTACCGGCTGATCGCCTTTTTGAAGGATTCCACGTCGGGCGTCTCCATGTCGTTTACCTTGACGATGAGGTCCCCGGGCTCCAGGCCGCTCCTCGCCGCCTCCGAGCCTCTTCGCACCTCACGAATCACCAGGGCGGAGGACAGACCGTACCGTCGGGCCAGGTGCCGCCCGGCGTTCTCCACCTCGAGGCCCATCCTCTGCGCCACGAGCGTCAACGCCAGATCCGGCGGAAAGGCGGCCAGCACCACCCGCGTCTTCCGGGTCGCTCCACCGCGGAAGAGCTCGAGCACCACGCGGTTGCCGGGAACGTACTCGGCCAGGGCGGTGCGGTAGTCCGCCGGCGAGGCGACCGGCTCTTGCCCGATGCTGAGCAGGACGTCTCCGCGCCGGACCGAGGCCCGGGAGGCGGGGCTGTTCTCGTGTACGTCCCGAATGAGGACGCCGTCTCGTTCCCTCGGCACCTCGAAGTGGGCCCGAAGATCCTCACTGAGCTCCTGGATCTCCAACCCCACCCAGGGGAAGCGCACCTCTCCGGCGCGGATCAGCTCCTGGACGATTCGCCGCGCCTTGTTGACCGGAATGGCGAACCCGATTCCCTGGGCCTTTTGATAGATGGCCGTGTTGATGCCGATGAGGTCCCCGTTGATGTTGAGCAGGGGACCTCCGCTGTTGCCCGGGTTGATGGAGGCGTCGGTCTGAATGAAGTGGCTGTAGACCATCTCTCCGGAGCGCACCGTCCGGTCGACGGCGCTCACCACACCGGTGGTCACGGTGTGGGACAGCCCGAAGGGGTTCCCGATGGCAATGACGGTCTCTCCGATCATAAGGTCATCGGAGTCGCCCATTTGAATCTCGGGGAGCGGCTCGTCCACGTCGATCTGAAGGACCGCCAGATCGGAGCGGGGATCCGTGCCCAGGATCCTGGCCTGGAACTCCTCCCGGCCGGCGGTGACGACCTTGATCTCCGTGGCTCGGGACACCACGTGATGGTTCGTGATCACGTGTCCCTGCCGGCCGTCGATAACCACCCCCGAGCCGAGGCTGTTGCGGGTGTACTCCCGGCGGAAGAGGTCCGGGAAGAAATCCCGAAAAAAATCGTCCCCGGCGAAGGGAAACCCCGGGCGGACGCGCTCTCGAACCACCGTGGCGATGTTGACCACGGCCGGGCTCACCCGTTCGACGGCACGGACCACGGCACTCCTTCTCAGGTCGGTCTCGGCCGCGCGCACGGCGCTCCACCCGGAGAACAACGCCAGGCCGAACGCCAGGCCGATCCATGCGGCTCGGGTGACGACCGGAATCCGGCCCGCCAGGCTCCCTTCGCTCCCGTGTGCCCGGCGGCCCCTCCGCATCAGACGCCGTTCCCCAGACCTGTCGTTGCTCATCCGCTCGCTCCTCGCCCCCGCGGACCCATGGAACCCCGGGGCGTCACTTCATTCGTCCCGTCCACCGAGATGCTTCTCCAGAAGGGTTTTCAACGCCTCCGTGTGACCGGAGTAGAAGTGATCCGCCTCTTGGATGACGTGAAACACGGCCTCCGGGTTCCAGCGGGGCACCAACGGCGCCACCAGGGCGGGATCGGCGATCTCGTCCCGTCCGCCTGTGATCACGAGCCGAACCCTGGGGTCCGATCGAACAAAGGAGAAGTCCATGAACCCGGCCGGAGGGGACACCATGACGGCCTCTCGAATGTCGGGCATCCGTTCCAGGGCCCGGGCGTTCACCCATGCGCCGAAGGAGTACCCGGCCAGGTGGATCGCGGGCGATCCGCCCTCCCTGAGCAGGGCGACGGCGTGACGCACATCCTCCATCTCGCCCTGACCATTGTCGTAGGTTCCTTCGCTTCGGCCCACCCCCCGGAAGTTGAACCTCAGGGTGGTGAAACCCGCCCGGGCGTAGCCGCCCGCCAGGGCCTCCACCACGTGGTTGTGCATGTCCCCGCCGTACAGCGGGTGCGGATGCGTCACCACCGCGGCCCTCTCCCCGGCTGCGCGTGCCAGCCGCCCCTCCAGGGTCAGATCGCCGACCGGAATGCGTACGGTTTCTTCCATGTCCTCAACCCCCGACTGTGGATTTCGCGACCGTTGTAGCCCCAGGCGTGAGAAGAAGTCAAGGAGGTGCTCCTCACCGCAACCATCTCCCGGACCGTCCTCTCCTTTGGTGCTTCGGGGGCGGGTGCCTGACAAGTGGAGGACAACGGCTGCGGCATGGAGGAGGACGTGGTGCTCCGCATCTTCGATCCCTTCTTCACCCGCAAGAGCGTGGGTTTCGGGACCGGTCTGGGCCTGTCCATCTGCCGCAACCTGGTGGAGGTGCTGGGAGGCCGAATCGGGGTGGAGAGCGCGCCGGCGCGCGGGAGCCTGTTTCGCGTCACCCTGCCCGGCGTGGACGCCTCACCGTAACCACGGGTTGGAGCGCTTCTCCTCCCCGATGGTCGATGAGGGCCGCATCCCGTAGTCGTGGCCCGGCCAGACCACGGTGTCTTCAGGCAGGCCGAGCAGCTTGTTGCGGATGGACGCCATGAACTGGCCCCCCGATGCCCCGGGAAGGTCGGTCCGGCCCACCGCCCCCACGAACAGGGTGTCCCCGGTGAAGAGGTTCCCTTCCCCCAGCAGGCAGATTCCCCCCGGGCTGTGCCCCGGGGTGTGAAGGACCTCCAGGGACACGGAGCCCGCCTGCACCCGGTCGCCGTCCTCCACGTGCTCATCCGCCGGCGGGGACGGGGAAAACCCCATCTGCCGGGCCATCTGCTGTCCCTCCGGGGAGTTGAACATCCGGTCGTCCAGCGGGTGCATGACCACCTTCGCGCCGCTCAGCTCCTTCATCCGCGCATTCCCGCAGGTGTGATCCGGATGACCGTGCGTGTTGACGATCTTCGTCAGCCGAAGGCCCTGATCCCGAATCCGGTCGGCCACCCGTTCCTCATCTCCGGCCGGGTCGATGACCAGACACTCACGGGTCTCCGAACAGCCCACCAGGTAACAGAACACCTCCATGAAGCCCACCTTGATCTGCTCCAGTATCATGCCGATCCTCCGTTGCATTCTGACGTCCGTCCCGAGCCGCGTCTGCGGGGAGACGGGATCACGCGGACGAAAAAAAGATCTCGTGGATGGCGGCCAGAGCGACTTTCAGGTCCCCGGTCCGCACAATGAAGTACAGGGCCACCCTCGACGGTCCGAAGGAGATCATCTCCACGTTCACCCCGCTTTCCGCCACCGCCGTGAAGCACCGGGCTGCAATGCCCTTCCTCGTTCCCAGCCCCTCCCCCACCAGCGAGACCAGGGCCACGTCCTCCGTCTTCTCCAGCTTGCGGTACGGCCTGGGGCGAAGCTCCTTGATGGCCAGTCGCCCGCTCTCCACATCCTCACAAGCGAGCAGGATGCTGATGCAGGTCTGAGAGGTGACCACGGACTTGATGTTGATCCCCGCTTCGGTGAGACGATTGGCCACGAGCCCGAGGATCCCCGGACGCGCGCCCACCCCCGAGGCGTGGACCTTGAGAATCCCGATGTCCGTGTCGTGGGCCACGCTCTTGATGATTCGGCTGGATTTCCTTCGCTTGGCGGTGATGAGGCTTCCCGGCCCGTCGGGGTTCAGCGTGTTCTTGATCGCGATCTCCAGCCGGGCCCGTCTCAGGGGCTCCACGGTCCTCGGGTGGAGGATCTTGGCCCCGAAGTAGGACAGCTCGGCGGCCTCGTCGTAGGATAGAGACGGGATCAGGCGCGCCCCCCGCACGAACCGGGGGTCCGCGCTCATGTACCCGTCCACGTCCTTCCACACCTCCAGCACCTCAGCGTTCAGTCCGGCGGCCACCACGGCGGCCGAGTAGTCGCTCCCGCCCCGTCCGAAGGTCGTGACGTCCCCCTGTTCGCTGACCCCGTAAAACCCGGGGACGATGACCACAGCATCCCCGGCGGTCCATGGAAGGAGGTGGGTTTCCAGGTGTCGGGCCGTCTTGCGGAGATCGGCTGTGGCGTCCCCGTACTTGCCGTCCGTGAGCATGCCGATGTGATGGGGCATCCGGCAGGAGGCTTCCACGTTGCGGCTTCGGAGGGCGGCGGCGAGAAGCTCGGCGGAAAACCTCTCGCCGTAGCTGCTGACCATGTCGAGCATGCGGGGCGAGATCTCCCGGGTGAAGCTCAAGCCGTAGTAGAATCGCTCGATCTCCCGCAGCATGCTCTCCAGACCCCGGGCGTAAGGGGGTACCGCACTGTCCCGGTGAAACACGTGCCGTGCCACCCTCATGTGCTTTTTTCGAAGACCGGCCACGATCTCCGGGATCCTCTCCTCGCTCTCGAGCGCGTCCCGGGTGCCCTGGATGAGGAAGTCCGTGACGCCGTTGAGGGCGGAAACCACCACCACATTGCCCCGGCCGCGTTCCGCGACGAGATCGAGAATGCGCGCGATGTTCTTCCGCGCCTTGAGGCACCCACCTCCGATCTTGATGACCTTCATTCGGTTCTCCTGCCACACCCTCCGGGGGCGCGTTTTCGGGCGCGGCCGTCCAGTCCGGAAAATCGTTCGAAGAGCGCCTCCATGTCCGACTTCAAGCCGTCGGGAATCAGGGAGAGCTTCTCCTCGGACAATTGCACGAACTCCCCGTTGCTGAGGGCCAGTAGGCTTCCGTCTCGAGCGCGAACCTCGGCCCGAACCTGGATACGCGGCTCCGGGCACTCCGCGCCCAGTCGTCCCTGGACGGTGAGCGGCGTCTCGACGGGAACCGGCTTCAGGTACTTCACCTCCATCTTGCGGGTGAGGAAGTACACGCGGCGGAAGTAGATGATCGTCCAGGACATGGTCTCATCCAGGAGGGTGGAGACGATGCCGCCGTGCGCAATGCCCTCCCACCCCACTCGGTATCGATCCAGCGTGACGTCGGCGCAGACGCGATCGCCCGTGGTGTAGAACTGGAGCTGCAGACCGCAGGGATTGTCCGTGCCGCAGGCGAAGCAGTGATGTCCCTGCGGCTTGGGCAGGGAAATCCTTGGTTCGTTCATGTGAGAACGTCCTTTCCATCCGGAGACGGGTCCGGGGGGCGGGGTGCTTTCTTCGCGCCTCGACGCCTGGCCGCGGACCTAGGCCCCCCTGCGGACCGCCAGGGTGTGCCAGACCATATCCCGATTCCAGGTCCGTTCGACCTTCATTCCCAGGGCCGGCAACCGCTCCTTCAGGTCGCGGGCCTGGGTTCGCATCAACCCGGAGAAGACGATCCACCTTCGGTGACGGAATCCCTCGTGTCCCAGCAGACCCAGGATCACCCCATGGTGCATGTTGGCCAGAACCAGCTCTCCGGTCCGGTCCAGCACGTCTTCGGCGGCACCCAGGACGGTCTCGACCCTGGAACCCACCCGGTTGAGCTCGGCGTTTCGAGCGGCCGTGCGGACGCAGAGCGGGTTGAGATCAACGGCGGTCACCCGCGCGGCGCCCAGAAGCGCCGCGGCCACAGCGAGCACGCCCGTTCCCGTGCCCAGATCCAGCACGGCTTCGGGCGGGTCCTTTCGCCACAGCCAGGACAGGGCCTCGAGGCAGTCCCGGGTGGTCGGATGCAGCCCGGAGCCGAACACCACCCCGGGATCGAGCCGCATGCGCATCCCGGTCCCCGGCTCAGGCGGCTCCCATGCGGGCCAGATCTCGAGGTCCCCTGCGATGAACCGCTCGAACCGGTCCCCCAGCCATTCCTCGTAGGTGAAGCAGTGACGCTCCAGGTACCGCAGGCCGCCATGGTTCCGCACCACACGCAGGACCGCGTCCTCGGCCGGCTCGAAGAAGAACAGGAACGAGGAGGCGCCTTCCACCCAGTTTCCCAGGAAAGCCGTTCCCAGCTCGGGCTCGGCCGCAAGCGGGACGACGCCCTCGATGCAGTAGACGTACAGATGCTCGGGAGGGCTTCCCGTGGTTCCTCCACACTTCGTGTCCCGTGTCATACCGAACCTTTGGGCCTCGATGCGTCCGCGCCGGACCGCGCGGCTCCGGCCGGACAGACGCATCCCGTCCGCGGACCAAGCGCCCACTGTAGGTTCCGGCCCCCCCAAAAGTCAAGGGGGACCCGGAGCCGGCGGCGATCTCCTGCAGCATCCATCACGTGTCGGGGTGATCGAGATCCAGATCGGCTTACAGCTCCCGGACGCAGTCCGGCACCATGACAGTCACGCCTGCCATGGTGGAGATGGCCGTTCGCGTCCCCTGGGCCCGTCAAAGACGTACACGACGAACACGCCTGGCAGGAGGAAAGAAAAAAGCCCTTCGCATGCGCGAAGGGCTTTTCTGAAGATCTCCCGGCGGCGTCCTACTCTCCCACGCAGTCTCCCACGCAGTACCAT
>CAYYVD010000035.1:0-22263 GCA_964475045.1 uncultured Desulfobacterales bacterium
CGTAGTGGAGATCGAACCGGTCCGGCAGGGTGAAGTCCACCTGGATGGTGGCGCACTGCCAGCTCCGGTCCAGGGCGTCTCGCAGCTTCACGTCGATCTTGGGCCCGTAGAAAGCGCCGTCTCCCTCGTTGAGCTGGCAAGGCAGGTCCAAGTCGTCCACGGCGTTCTGAAGGGCGTTGGTGGCACGCTCCCAGTCCTCGTCCGAGCCGATGGATTTCTCGGGCCGGGTGCTCAGCTCCAGGTCGTATTCGAAGCCGAACACGGTCACCATGTACTGCACGAGATCCAGCACCCCTTTGATCTCCCCGTCGAGCTGATCCGGTGTACACAGGATGTGGGCGTCGTCCTGGGTGAACTCCCGCACCCGCAGCAGGCCGTGGAGCACGCCGGAGCGCTCATGGCGGTGCACCACCCCCATCTCGAAGTACCGCTGGGGCAGATCCCGGTAGCTCTTGATGCCGGTCTTGTAGATGAGCATGTGGGAGAGGCAGTTCATGGGCTTGATGCCGTAGGAGGTGCCGTCGATCTCCGTGAAGTACATGTTCTCCCGGTAGTTGTCGAAATGCCCGGACTTCTCCCAGAGGCTGGTCTTCAGGATCTCCGGCCCGCGCACGACCTGGTATCCCCGCTTGAGATGCTCCTCGATCTCGAACGACTCGATCAGGTGCCGAAGCATGGCCCCCTTGGGGTGCCACACCACCATGCCCGCACCGATCTCCTCGTGCGTGCTGAAGATCCCCAGCTCCCGGCCCAGTCGCACGTGATCGCGCTTCCTGGCCTCCTCCAAGCGCTGGAGGTACTTCTTGAGCGCCTTCTTGTCGGCAAAGGCGACACCGTAAACCCGGCTCAGCATGGGCCGCTTCTCGTCGCCGCGCCAGTAGGCCCCGGCGGTCTTGGTCAGCTGAAAGGCCTTGACCCTGCCGGTGGAGGGCAGGTGTGGACCCCGGCACAGGTCGGTGAACGCCCCCTGGCTGTAAAGCGACACGGTGTCGCCTTGTATCTCCTCGAGGAGTTCCACCTTGTAGACCTCACCTTCCCGCCGAAACCGCTCGATGGCGGTCTCTCGGGGCACCTCGGTCCGGGTGAAGGGAAGGTCCTCCGCGATGATCTCCTCCATTTTGGCCTGGATGCGGGGGAGATCCTCGTCCCTGAAGGGCCGCTCGTAGTCGAAGTCGTAGTAAAACCCGTGCTCGATGGACGGGCCGATGGTCACCTTCACTCCCGGGAAAAGAGACTTCACCGCCTCGGCCATGATGTGGCTCGTGCTGTGCCGGAGGATGTCCTCGCCCCCCTCCGAGTCCATCCGGATCGGCTCCAGCTCGGCCTCTCCCTCGACCATGTGGTCCACATCGCGCGGCTCGCCGTTGACGCGCACGGCCACCACGCGATCCAGCCCCTTCACTCCCAGGTCCTCCAGGGCCTTCATGGCAATGACAGGAGCGTCTTCCTGGACCCGTGTGCCCTTTTCCTTGAACGCTACATGAAACGCTGTCATGACTCGAACCGGCAAAAAGTTAAGGCATCCGAGGCCACGGGAGAGGTCCCGCCCAGATGCCTTATTCGTTGTCCATTCAACGCTGAAACACCGCCATCGAAACGAAACCGCTCACAGTCCGTGATCCAGGTCCGGCCCACGTTTCATGCCGATCTCTCTTGGAGGAGACGAGCATTTGCGCAGGCAGTCGTACACCGCCCCAACCCAATCGTCGTGAGTATGCGAAACGATTCAACAAATAAAGAAAGATTTTGAAAGATACATGAGCAACGAGGAAAAGTCAAGCATTAAGTTCCCGATTTTGCGTTGATTCCCCCCGGGGTTCATGGGAAATTCCATTCCGTTCCGGTTTCCCGCCCGAACCCGGTCAAACCCCGAGAAAAGGTAGTCCGGCGATTTGAGACCTGTCAAGAGCGCAGGCAAAAAAAACGTCGGGAGATGGAAAAGCATTGTCGAGGGACCGCGCCCCATTCCCGTGACGTCCCTTGTTCAAGGCACGCTCCAAAGTGGGGCGCGCGGTCCCTTGTCTGACTTCAACGTTTACGGTGTTTTTCGTTGACTTTTCAGAAAACGTCCGATAGGTGGATGAGACACATAGTTTGTGCTGTCCCCTTTGTTGTTAGTTTTCGTATTCCGCTTTCGAACTTCTCACGACAGGAAGGGCGAACATGGATGTTTTGGCTGTAATGTTGTTGGTATTTGCCGGCTACATTCTCATGTACAGGTTGTACGGACGGTTTATCGGAAGCAAAATTTTTCGCCTTTCACAGGCATGCAAGACACCTGCTTGCAAGTACGAAGACGGAATCGATTATGTTCCCACCCGAAAAGAGATCATTTTCGGGCATCACTTTACCTCCATTGCAGGAACCGGACCGATCGTCGGCCCTGCGATCGCCATCATCTGGGGCTGGGTCCCCGCGCTGTTGTGGGTGTTCGTCGGCAGCATCATCATGGGTGCGGTTCAGGACTTCGGCGCGCTCATCATTTCCATGCGCAATCAGGGAAAATCCATCTCCGAGTACACCGCCAAGTACATCAACAGCCGCACCAAGATCTTCTTCTTCCTGATCGTGTTCCTGGAACTCTGGATCATGATCGCCATCTTCGGCCTGGTGATCGCCGTGGTCTTCGCCCTGTACCCGCAGTCGGTGCTCGCCGTCTGGGTGGAGGTCCCCATCGCCGTCTATCTGGGCCACCTGATCTACAAGAAAGGCAAGAGCCCTCTGGGCTGGTCCATTCTCGCCCTGGCCGTCATGTATGTTTTTGTCTTCATCGGCCCCTGGGCGCCGTTCAAGATGCCGAGCATCGCGGGCATTCCAGCCACGGGCGTCTGGACCGTCATCCTGATCGCGTATGCTTTTTTCGCGTCCACCCTGCCCGTGACCACCCTCCTCCAGCCGCGGGACTTCATCAACTCCCACCAGATGGTGGTGGCCATGGGGCTGCTGATCCTGGGCGTTCTGGCTTCTTCGTTCGGGGGCGACCTGACGTTCGTCGCCCCTGCCGTGCAGACAGCTCCAGCCGAAGCGCCTTCCCTGTGGCCATTCCTGTTCATCACCATCGCCTGCGGCGCGATCTCCGGGTTCCACTCCCTGGTGTCCTCGGGCACCTCGGCCAAGCAGGTCCGCAACGAAATGGACTCCCTGTTCGTCGGGTACGGCTCCATGCTCATGGAAGGGGCCCTCGCCACCCTGGTGATCATTGCAGTGGCGGCCGGCATCGGCATGGGGTACACGCCCAGAGGCGGAGAGACCCTGACCGGCGTGGCCGCCTGGACCACCCACTACGCCTCCTGGGCGGCCGCAGCAGGCCTGAGCTCCAAGGTGACCGCCTTCGTGGACGGGTCCGCCAACATGATCGGAGCTCTCGGCATTCCCAAGGTCTTCGCGCTGTCCGTCATGGGGGTGTTCGTGGCCTCCTTCGCCGGGACCACCCTCGACTCGGCCACCCGAATTCAGCGATACGTGATTGCGGAGCTCGCGGGAGACCTCCGGCTGAACGTACTGACCAACCGCTACGCGGCCACCGGCGTGGCCGTGGGAAGCGCCTTGATCCTGGCCTTCATCGCAGGGCCCAGCGGAACCGGCGCACTGAAGCTGTGGCCCCTGTTCGGTGCGACCAATCAGACCCTGGCCGCCCTGGCCCTGGTCATCATCACCCTCTACCTGGAAAAACAGGGCGGCCTGAAGTGGCTGGTGTCCGGGATCCCTGCGGTGTTCATGGCGGTCATCACCATCTGGGCCGTGATCGTGAACCAGATCCAGTACGGCGCGGACCACAACGCCCTGCTGCAGGCGATCAACCTCTGCATCCTTCTGATTGCGGCGTGGGTCGTGGTGGAAGGCCTCATCAAGTTCTTCCGGTTGCTCGGAAGACCCGCCGAGCAGCCTGAGCCGACGACCACAGTCTAGAGCCGGCTCGAGCAGATTGCCAATGACCCGGAAACTGCAGCGGAGCTACTTTTCCCTCATGATCCCCGCCGTCCTGGCCCTTGCCTGTGCGGCCGGGCTCGATTGGATCGGCGGAGGATTCGCCCCCGCGATCCATGCCCGGATGCCGGGGCCTTTTCTGGCCCCGCTGGTTTTTGTTCTATCCGTTGCATTTGCTGTGGCTCTGCCCGTTTTCCACCGTTCCCTATTTGCCCACAGGATCCGGAAGAAAACCGCCGTCTCCGAGGGCGATTGGCTTGCATTCGAGCGGAAGCTCATGCGCATCGCCCTGGTCACACCCTATCTGGTCATGCCGGCTTTCCTCCTCGAGATACCCCGCTTCTACTTCGCCGGGACGGTCCTGATGGCACTGTACGCAGGGTATTACTTCTACCCGTCCGGAAAGCGCATTCAGTTCGAGCGACGCCTGTTCCGGGTGGCACCCGAAACCTCGCGTCTCTCATAGCGCGGGAGCAAATGGCATGCGGATCCTCAAGGACACCAGGGGCAAGGTGGTTGCGTTTCTGAAAGCATCCGACAATCTCGCCAGAAGCCGCGCGGTGAAAACCATTGAGCACGAGGTCGAAGAGCTCGAGCACATCTTCGGGGTGCTGGTTCTGGGCTCGTATGTGGGCCTGCCCTCCCCTCCCATGCAGATTGCCCTGGACCTCATGCCCTTCATGGAGCAAGAGCTCATCCTGATGATGGAAAAGGTGGACACCGCCAACCAGCCCGTTTCGCAGCTCTTTTCAATCCTGGACATCGGATAGGCAGGAATCAAGCCATGAACCTGTTCTTTCTGGGCAAGGGTGGTGTGGGAAAATCGACATCTGCGGCGCTGGTTTCCATCTTCCTGGCGCAACAGGGATTTCGCGTGCTCGTGGCCTCCCTCGACCCTGCGCACAACCAGTCCGACATCCTCGAGCGCCGTCTTTCCGATGCCCCTGTGAAGGTGGCCCCAAACCTGGAGGCCATCGAGGTCGACCAGGAAGCCTGGATGCGGGTCTACCTGAGAGACGTCCATCATCAGGTCCAACGCACCTACGCCTACCTGACCGCCCTGAACCTGGAAACGTACTTCGGCGTCATCCGGCACTCGCCAGGCCTGGAAGAGTACGCGCTCATCCTGGCGTTCGAGCACCTTCAGAAGACTTACGCCTCCCGGGACTGCCTGGTTTTCGACATGCCGCCCACGGCCCTGTCGCTCAAGTTCTTCGCCCTGCCGTCCATCTCCCTGGTGTGGCTGGAGCACCTCCTGGCGCTCCGCCGGGAGATCATCGAGAAACGGGAGCTGATCACCAAAATCAAGCTCCCCGGCAAGGTGCTGGAAAGGGACAAGGTGCTCCACAAGATCGAGGAGCAGCGTGGGCAGTATCAGAAGCTGAAGGAAACCTTCGAGGATGTCGGCCGGACCCGGCTTCACCTGGTGCTGAACCCGGACCGCCTGTCCCATGCAGAGTCTCTGAGGATTCACGAGGCCATGGAGAAGATCGACCTTTCCCTTGATGGAACCATCTACAACAAAGCCCCCATGGACGGCACGTCGCCGGAAATCCCTCCGGCCTTTGCCCGTCTTCCCATGCTCGTGCTTCCCGAATCGAGCAACCCGCTCATCGGCATCGCCGCGCTGGAGGGCTTCGTTCGGGCGAACCGGGAGGAGATGGCCGAGCAGCTGAGCCTATGCTGAACGAATCCGGAGTCGGGCGGGAACAGCACAAAAGGCAATCAAACGGCATCGGAGGAGCAGCGCTGCCTTGCGCCCGCGCTCAATGGAAGGCTCTCCGACCTCTACGGCCTGGAGACCGCCATGACAGCCCTGTCTTTGTTCGCAGCCCTCGCCGGGCTGCTCCTCTTCGTCGGGTCGTTTTCCTATACCAGAAACCTGTTTCATGAGGCTCCGGAACCCTTCGAGAAGCCTTGAACGGAGAGAATCCTTTTGCTCCACGTCTTTGTCGATGCAGACGCCTGCCCGGTCAAGCAGGAGGTGTACCGGGTCGCCCAACGGCACCACCTCCAGGTCACCCTGGTGGCCAACACCTTCATGCGGGTTCCCAGCGAACCGTGGATCGCCCTCGAGGTGGTGGGAGACGGACCCGATGCGGCCGACGACTGGATCGCCGGTCACGTTCAGCGCCACGACATCGTGGTCACCGCCGACATCCCCCTCGCCGACCGCTGCCTGAAACAGGGCGCCCGCGTGCTCGGCATCACGGGCAAGCCTTTTACCGAGGACAACATCGGTCAGGCCCTGGCCACCCGAAACCTCCTCTCGGATCTCCGGGATGCGGGTGTGAACGCGGCCGGCCCCCCGCCCATGCAGAAGCGGGATCGATCGCGCTTTCTCCACCAGCTGGACCTGATGATCCACGCAATTCGACGCGAGCACCCTCATAGCAACCCCTGAATGGGGTCATTGCACTCTTCCGAGGGGCATTGCTGAGCTGAGTGATTGGAATCCTCAGGGCGACTGAAACCGTGCTATTTCCCCACCGGACAGACAAACTCACACTTTCGGCAGTATTTGATTGGGAATTGTCCTCCGGCATATTCATTGCTCTCATGAATGTCCTTTTCCATTCTCATATTGCAGAGTTTTCTATCATAGGCACCATCCCTTGCAGGTAAATCCAAAGAATCCTCGATGGATTCGAACGCGATCACCTTGTCGACCATGGCGTTTTCCGGACAAACTTTTCTGCAGGGAGCTTTGCAGTCTGCACAAGGATCAAATTCGACAGGTCCGGTGGAATCGATTTCTTCATCAAGAAAGAGAGCTCTCAGCCGAACCCGTGGCCCATAGTCTCTGGTCACCAGCATATTGTTTTTCCCAATACACCCCAATCCGGCCAGTACTGCAGCATCCTTGAGAAACACACCTCCTTTTTCAACATAATAGTGAAGTTTTTGGGTCTTCATCTTCAGATTGCTTTCAATTTGCTTTTGGGTATGCCCAATAATGTCCATGAGAAGGCGGTTGCCAGGGGTCCCCTTACCATCCCACCAATCGAGCTTCGGCAGGTCTCGCGGGTGTGACAAAGCGATCACGAGCAAAGACCTTGCCGTCTCCGGCCAGTTGAACAATTGGTTTTGCATAAGCCTATCATCGTCCTTTATGGTTCCAACCCCTGAATAATTCTCTAATTGGGTATATATCAAATGGGAAGAAGACGCCCTGAGTGCTTTTACATTTGCAATACCAGCAAGATTGGCTCCATTTTTGATGGCTATTTCAAGGACATGTTTTCCAATTTCCATGAATTTATGCCTCCTTACATTGCATTTGACTTCGATCATCGAAAAAAACATGCTATATTAAAAATTCTCCCAAGGCAGGCTGACGCCCGCAACCCGGCAAAGGAACGGTCGGCTCTGGGGGTGAGGCCTTCCTCCGCTCCCGGCTCTCACGCCTCGGTGCGAAAACTTTCTTGTATTTTCTGACAGGATCTTATGAGTACGTCACCAATCACAGGCTGCTACCGGTCTGAAACCAGATTGAATATAGCATGGGATTCGAGGAAAAGGAACCAGGTTCGCGGCCTGAGCCGTGGGCACCCGTAAACCCGACTCCTGGAGGCCGGCTCCATGGACATTGCACGCTTCTTCGAGTATCAGAAAGCCAACTCCCCCACTCTCTTCTTGCTTCAACTTCGGAAAGAACACCCTCGATCCAAACCTTCCCAATCCCTGACCCACGCTCAGGAAGCCTTCGGTCATCCCAAGCGATTTTCATTCATTGAGAAACCCTACCCCAATGCGCTAGTAATGGTCTATGAAGCTTTCAATGTTGTATTTGTTCCGTTTCCGTTTACTGATTCTGATCAATCAAAAAAAGACCAACCCTTGTGCTGTCAAAAAATTCCAATTTTGTGCATTCCGGCTCGAAAGCTTCTTGTCTGCGGTTGACCATCCTATTGACCGAGTCCCCGAAAACATATGAACCCAAGCTTCAAAACACCCGCCAAACAAGCCTTTTGGATAGGCAACTTCCAAGGACCCCCAAAAGAAAAGGGGCTCCGTCGCCGGAACCCCCGGAATCCTCATCCTTCCTGGTAGGCACGATGGGATTTGAACCCATGACCTCTACCGTGTCAGGGTAGCGCTCTCCCCCTGAGCTACGTGCCTGTGGAAAACGAATCAAACCTACCAACGCCCGCCTGCGCTGTCAAGCCCAATTCCTCAGGCCGCGGTGCCGGGCACAAGGGCTTGACCTTTTGGGGGGGAGCGCTATGATGTCGGCCCATGAAGGTCCGGATCCACACCCTCCGCCTCGGTATCTGCACCTCGTATGTGGTGCAGTCGGGAGGCGTGATCGTGATCGATGCCGGGGCGCCCGGAAAGGCCGAGGCCTTTCGCCGGGGTCTCGAAGGCGTCGGCCTGACGCCGGGGGAGGTTCAGCTGCTCGTGCTCACCCACGGGCACTGGGATCACATCGGCTCGGCCCGGGCCATCCAGGCCATGACCGGGGCCCGGATCGCCATGCACGAGGCGGATCGGGACTGTCTGGAGCAGGCCGTGGTGCGGGTTCCTCCGGGGACCTCCGCCTGGAGCCGGTTCCTGGTCTGGGCCATGGGCCGTTTCGAGACCCGAATTCTCATTGAACCGGCCTGGGTGGACCGGGTCCTTGGGGATGCGACCTTTTCTTTGAAGCCGTTCGGGGTTCCCGGGGAGGTGTTGCCTACGCCGGGGCACTCTCCCGGCTCGGTCAGCGTGCTCCTGGAAACCGGGGCGTGCTTCGTGGGGGACCTGGCCATGAGCGGCTTCCCCTTGCGGCTCGGCCCGGGTCTTCCCATTTTCGCCGATGACCTGGAAGAGGTCCGGAAGAGCTGGCGTTTCCTTCTGGAACGCGGCGTCAACACGGTCTACCCCGCCCACGGCAGACCTTTCGAGGTCGACCGCCTGCGACGTCTGATGTGAATCCGCCCGAGCCCGAGGAACCCGATCGGGGCTGGATCCGCTACCGCCGGCGGTGCGAACTGGCCTGCCCGGCAGGCCGGCGCGAGTGAGCGAGATCTGACGCGGGATGCAGCACCCCGAGCGGAGCGCCGGGAGTGGTGCAGAGAGCGCCAGGGCTGCCGCGTTTCGCACCAAACCGTTCGAACCCTTTGATATTGCATCGCAATGTCCATGCTCACGGCTCTGTCCTTGCCCGGGGCGTGCGATCCTGCAGCAGCTTGCATGAAGGTTCCTTCAACCCACCTCCCGCCTTATTGACCGAGCTTTGGCTTGGATTTCAACACCTTGTCCGGAATGCTCACACGACGGCACGCTCCGGCCCGATGCTTGCTCCTGATAGAAGCGAACCGCAACGGGCGGTGCGACCGCCAAGGAGGTGCGCCATGAAAGCATCGGGGAAGAAGTCCAAGGGAACGCAGCCGGCCATGGTCTACGACATGACCAGCAACCTCTGCGTCTGGAGCGAGGCCGGGGTCATCAAGCCGACGGCCTGTATGAACGCCTATGACTGTCTCTCCTGCCCGCTGGACCGAAAGCTCAAGCGGGACATTGCGGCCGGCCGGCTCCGGGACGGCCGGGCCCTGGCGGGCTGGCAGGTGTCCAGGGACCTGCCCCACCGGTCCACCGAGCAGAAGAAGTGCCGCCACATGCTCTCCGGCCGGGTGTCCGTGAAGTACTGTGTGAACGACTACGACTGCGAGCACTGCGCCTATTACCGGATGATCGAGGACGCAGGAGCGGCCGAGCCCTTGAGCCGGGTGGAGCAGACCCTGGTGAGCGGGTTCGCCATGGCCCGGAGCTACTACTACCACGAGGGGCACACGTGGGCCCGGGTGGAGTACGGAGGGCGCGTCCGCATCGGGCTGGACGACTTTGCCTCACGCCTGTTCGGGCCGCCCGATGCCTTTCGGCTCCCCGGGCTGGGGACCACCCTGGGTCAGGGAGAGCCGGGGTTCGGCCTGGTCCGGGGCGAGCACAGCGCCGACGGCCTCAGCCCCCTCGAGGGGGTGGTGGTGGCCCTGAACCCGCGCGTGACGGAAAACGGTTCTCCGCCCGTGGATGCCCCCTATGACGACGACTGGCTCATGGTCATCGAACCGGTCCGCATGCGGGGGGGCCTGAGGAACCTCTTTTTTGAGGAGGAGAGCCTGGCCTGGATGGAAGACGAGGCCGAGCGGCTGACCGCCATGATCGCGGAGGAGACCGGGTACCGTCTCGCCGCCACGGGCGGCCGGGCCTTGTCGGACATCTACGGTCAGGTCCCCGGGCTGGAGTGGGACCGACTCAAGAGCGCCTTTCTTCACACCTGATTCGCGGGGCGGCCTCGGGGCCGCCTCACTCCGGTCTTCTTCGGGCGCGGGCGAGTCGTAGCTCACACTCCGGACAAAAGCGCATGAACAGCTCGTCGATGTGCTCTGCGCCGAGGGAAAACCGCATGAGACAGGCGGCCTCGCGGCAGTGCGTGAGACCCAGCACGTGAGCGATCTCGTGAAGCGCCACCTTGGCAAGACGTTCGTAGACCCGGGAGGAGGATGCGGCACGGCCGTCGGCTCCCTGCTTGAGCCGGTACAGGGAGATCACGGCGGCCCGGCCGTTCACCTGGGCCTCGCCCAGGACGTAGCTGAAGATGGGAAGGCAGAGATCTCTGCTCAGAATCCCCAGTCGAACGGCGCCCTCCGGGACACCCGCCTGGAGGGCCTCCAGAAGGGGAAGAGCGTTGTACTGGCGGCGTGCGGGGATCTCCGCGTAGCCCGGGTCCTCGAGGGGCTGGAGCACATCGGCCGGAAGGCCGAGCACCGCCTGAAGGTTGGCCGCCGCCACCGACACGGCGACCTGGTCCACGACCCCCATGGGCACCACCTCCACGTGCCGCAGGCGCGGCCCCGGAAAACCGCCCGCGCGGACGCGGTCCGAAGCGCCCGCTTCTTTCTGGTGGCCTTCCTTTGCCATGGACGGATCAGGACCTCTGGTTCAAGCCGAGCTTTTTCATTCGGCGGGCGAGGGTCCCCCGGTGAATGCCCAGGGTTCGGGCCGCTTGGGAGACGTTCCAGTTCGCGGCCTCCAGGGTTCTTTGAATGTGGGCCGCCTCCACCTCCTCTAGGGTGCCCGGCCCGGAGGGCGCGGACTCCCGGGACCGAAGAAACGTCAGGTCCTCCTCCTCGATGACCCCGCTCCGGTTGACCACCACGGCGCGCTCGATCACGTTCTTGAGCTCGCGGACGTTGCCCGGCCAGTCGTATCCCTGGAGCACGCGCAGGGCGCCGGGCGCAACGCCCTGCACGCTCCTTCCCATCTCCCGGGAGAAGAGGTCGAGGAAATGGTGGGCCAGGAGAGAGGCGTCCTCGAGACGCTCCCTGAGGGGAGGAACCCGGATGGTGATCACGTTGATGCGGTAGTAGAAGTCGCTTCGAATCCGGCCTTCCTCCACCAGGGCGTCCAGGTCCCGGTGGGTGGCGCAGATGAGCCGGAATTCGCTCGTCACCTCGCGTTGCCCGCCCAGACGCAGGAAGCGCTTCTCCTCCAGAGCGCGCAGCAGGTTCACCTGCATGGCCAGGGCGATCTCGCCCACCTCGTCCAGGAAGAGCGTTCCCTGGTTGGCCATCTCCAGACGCCCCAAGCGGGTCTTGACCGCTCCGGTGAAGGCGCCGCGCTCGTGGCCGAAAAGCTCGCTTTCCAGGAGGTGGTCCGGGATGGCTCCGCAGTTCACCGCGATGAAGGGACCGTAGGTGCGGAGGCTTCGCACGTGCACGGCCCTGGCCACGAGCTCCTTTCCCGTGCCGGTCTCCCCGCTGATGAGCACGGGCGTATCGGCCTGGGCCACCTCCTCGATCATGCGAAACACCTTCTTCATGGCCTGGGACTGTCCCAGCAGGTCCTCGAACCCGCCGGCGTCCCACTCGGCCAGTCGGGCCTGCATGACGTGGTACTCGTCCATCAGCTCCTTCTGCTTCACGAGCTTCTCGATGAGGAGCATGAGGTGCTCCGGGTCGAAGGGCTTGAGGAGATAGTCGGTAGCCCCCTGCTTCATGGCCTCCACGGCCGATTCGATGCTCCCGTAGGCCGTGATCATCACCACCAGGACCCGCGGGTGCTCTTCCTTGATCCGCCGGAGGACCTCGTGGCCGTCCATACCGGGCATCTTGATGTCCACCAGGGCCAGATCACACGCCTGCTCGGACAGGACCTTCAGTGCGCGTTCTCCGCCGGCGGCCAGGGTCACCCGGTGGCCTGCCTTTTCCAGCCAGGCGGCCAGGGATTCCCGCATGGCCTCCTCGTCGTCCACCACCAGGATGTGGAATGCGCTCATGGGTTCACTCCCCCTCCTCGGCCGAGGCTGCAGGCAGGGTCACCCGGAAGGTGGTTCCCTTCCCTTCCTCGCTCTGAACGGTGATGCGGCCGTGGTGCTCCCGAATGATCCCGTACACCATGGAAAGCCCCAGGCCCACGCCGTAGCCGTCGGTCTTGGTGGTAAAAAAGGGTTCGAAGATGCTGGACAGGTGCTCTTCCGCAATGCCGCCCCCCGTATCGGCAACGTCGAGCCAGGCCTCCTCTCGCTCCCGATCCAGCCCGGCCCGAATCGTCAGGCGCCCGCCCCCGGGCATGGCCTCCATGGCGTTGAAGATCAGGTTGATGAGGCACTGCTGGACCTGGGTATAGTCCCCCCACACGCACAGGGGCTCGTGGTGGATCCGTTTCCTGAGCTCGATGTCGGACAGCTCGAGCTTGTGCCGGATCAACGCCACGATGTCCTCCAGCATGACGCCGAGGTCGATGGTCTTGGGCTCCACGGCCTGCTGCCGGGAAAAGGAGAGCAGGTTGGTGACGATCTTGCCGCACCGCTCGGCCTCCCGCAGGCTCAGGTCCAGGTAGCGTTCATACTGCGCCAGCCGGTTTTCACCCAGATCGTTCTCGCGAAGGGCGTTGCGCACCAGCTTGGTGAAGTTGATGATCGAGCCGATGGGATTGTTGATCTCATGGGCCACGGAGGCCACCATCTTTCCCAGGGCGATGAGCTTGTCCTCCTGGACGAGCTTGGCCAGGTCCTTCTTGAGAGCCCGCGTACGGCGCTCCACCTCGTGGTCGATGTCCGAGGTGATGTCTCGAATGAACTCCACCACCTCCACCACGTCCCCGGCCTTGTTGAACAAGGGAAAGGTGGTGACGTCGCAGAAGACCGTCGATCCGTCCCCCAGGCGGTGCTCGTGAATGGCGTGGGCCGTCAGCCTGGTCTCGAGGGTCTCTTTCATGGGACAGGGCGTCTTGGCCGAGGCGCAGGGTCCCACCTGATGGTGAGAAACCTGAAAGCAGTACCTCCCCTGGGCCTCCTGCTCGCTGAGCCCCGCCATGCCCGCCCCCGCCTTGTTGATCCACTGAATCCGGTAATCGGTGTCCAGGACCATGGCACCCACGATGGTGGCCTGGGCCACGGCCCGCACGAAAGACTTGGCCCGGTGGATCTCGTCGGCCTGCTCCGCCACCCTCCGGCTCTTGGTGAGCACATCGTGGACGATCTCCTGGAACAGCACCGAGGCCGCATAGGGCAGGACCGGAATGTGTTCCGGAGCGCTGTGGGCGATCGCCGAGCACAAGGCCTGGTTGCCCGTGAGGTTGACGACGAGGTCCACCCGGGGAAGATCGAAGAGCTCGCTGTAGTCCTTCGTGGTGAACACCCCAGACTCCCGGGCGTAGACCACTCCCACGGCCGTGGCATCGACATCCGCAACGCCCACGATCTCGGCCTGGAAGGTCTTGTCCGGCTCGGAGGACTCCAGGACCTCGAGCAGGGAGCGGCAGCGCCGTCCGCCGCCGATCACGGCAATGCGAAGCGGAGCTTCCGACGTCGGGACCCAAGCGCCCTGGTTCGCCTTCATGCGCCCTCCTTTCCGCCCCCGGATCCCTTGCGGCCGTGCGGCCATCCCTGCATCACGCCGGAGCGCGGATCCCCAGGCGAAGCATCTTTCTGCGAAGGGTGTTCTTGTCGATCCCGAGCTGCCGGGCCGTGGCCACGCGCTTCCACTGGTTCCGCTGAAGCGCCTGCTCGATGGCGTGCGTCTCGATCTCTCTGAGGGTGAGGTCCCTGGGAACCACCATCTGGTCGTTGTCCGGCAGGATGCGTTCCGGGAGGTGCTGGACGCGAATGAGGTCGTGCTGGCAGAGAACAAAGGCGTGCTCCATGGCGTTTTCCAGCTCCCGCACGTTTCCGGGCCAGTCGCAGAGCATCAGGGCGGCCATGGCCTCCTGGGTGAGTCCCAGGAGGTTTCTTCCGCGCAGATGGTTGTTGCGATCCACGAAGTGCTCCACCAGCAGGGGGATGTCCTCCCTTCGCTCGCAGAGCGGCGGCAGCGCCAGACGAATGACGTTGACCCGGAAGTAGAGGTCTTCACGAAATACGCCTTCCCGAACCAGGTCCTCCAGACCGCTCAACAGGGCGTTGTCGCTGACGAGCGCCACAGAGCGCCGAAGCTCTTTCTCCTCCTCACATTGCGGTGAGGCGAAGAACGTGTCCATCTAACCTTCTTTCTGCTCTCCGTCCCCCATCATCCTGAGCCACCCGTGCATGTAATGCAGGCCCGAGCCGATGGTGGCGGCCGCGCTCAGGCCGAAGAGACCGAGGTAGACGGGCTCGGGCAGCGAGACGAACTCCGAGCTCAGGACGACGATCACCGTGATGAACTGCAGGCACGTGGTGATCTTGCTCAGGATGGAAGGTCGAATCTTCACATCCATGCCATAGAGCTGGAGCATCACCACCCCCAGGAAAATGAGCACGTCCCGGCTGAGGACGGTCACGCCGAGCCAGATCGGAACCTGGCCCATGAAGGCGAGCACCACAAAGGTAGAGGCCAGGATCAGCTTGTCGGCAATGGGATCCAGGTAGGTTCCCAGGATACTCCTCTGCTTGAGCACACGGGCCAGGAAGCCGTCCAGGCCGTCACTCACCCCGCACGCGGCGAAGATCACAAGGGCGGCTGCGAACTGCTCGTTCAGGAGGTAAATGATGAAGATGGGGGTGAGGATGATCCTCAGCATGGTGATCAGGTTGGGAATGGTCATCCTTGAAGGCTCCGAACGCCGGGGACTCGACAGGACCGAAAGCGCGGTGAATGTGCACGTCGTTCGACCCGCCTCCTGCCGGGAGGTGAACAATGCTTGAACCCTCGAGGTTCAGGACGGCAGAATCTCTCAAAGAGGCGAAACCACGACCACTCCGAACTCGTCCGTCTCCACGGTCATGGGGAACGGCTGCTCGGGGCCGTTTCGGAGGCCCTCCAGCAGCCGGTCCGCTCCGTGGGGATATCCGACGGAGAAGGTGACCGTGTCGCCCTTGAAGCGGGTCTGGGCCACGGAGGACACCCCCGGGACCTCCTCTCGAAGGAAGCGGGTGAACTGCTGGAGCAGACTGAAGCTACCCACCCCCTGAAGGGTGAGGGTGATGCGATTCGATTCCGTATCCGATCCCCGAAACGCGTCTCGAATCCGGTTTGCCAGGGGCACGGCCGCCGTTTTTACGACCCGTTCAATGGCGGCACGCGTCCTCTCGGTCTCTTCATGACCCGGATCCAGGGACGCCTGCCCCCCCTGCTCCGCCATCAGGGAGGCGGAACCCACGTCCACGGCCTTCAGGTGAATGGACACGAGCCCCCTGCGGAGCACGCAGGAACCGATCACCACCACATCGGCCGCACAGATGCGCCCCCACTCCGCCGCCCCCTCCAAGGTGAGCTCAATGCTGCGGAGGGTGTCCGTGCCCGCACCTTCGGGCACCTTCATGGACCTGCCGACCGGGCTGAGGCCAAGGGACTCGAAGGTCCGGGTCAGGGAGAGCTCCACCGGCGTCAGGCCTTGTCCGCTTCCGGGCTCCTTCCACCAATACGCCGGTTCGGCGGCGCCCCGGGTATGCTGGCTCACCATGAACAGGACCTTGGCCCCGGGACCTTCGGCAAGGAGAAAGCCTGTCTGCTCCAGGGTGCTCTCCAGGGTTTGCTCGTTCACTCGAAAGCGCACGAGCACCCGGTACGTACCACCCATGTCCTCCTCGGCGAGAATGTTGAAGTTGGCGATCTCCTCCTGTGCTTCAGGGACCAGGTCCTGGACGAACCGTGCGAGCTGTCCGGCCACGAGATCGCCGCCCAGCCTCCGGAGCAGATACTCCTCCACCCCCTTTTGGAGGGCGTCGGCCAGTGCGTGCCGTCTGGCCGCAGCCAGGTTCCCATCCTGGGAGGAAGCTGTCCCGATGGCAAGAAGTCCGTCCCCGGCGCCTTCTTCTCGAGCCTGCGCCGAGCCCGTCGCCGTCCACACCGTGGAGGAAAGAGCCATCAGAAAGAAGAAGGCCACACGAACGGGCACGGCTCGATTTCCAGCAATGCGCTTCATGGATCACTCCAAGGGTGCCTCGGGGGCCGTCAGCTCCTTGAGGCGTTGAACGCTTTTTGCGGCCTCCGCTCCCGAAAGGGTGGCTCGGGGCCTGAACCGCCCCTTCTCCGCCTGCAGGATGCCGAGGTCCGAACAAAGGGCCATGGAACGCAGACACGGAGAGGACAGAGGCACGTCCTCGAAAGGAGACAGCTGCGGACCCTGAACCCCGGACGCCCGGTCCCTGCTCAACCGGGCGAAGACGTCCGCCGCGGCGGATGCATACTCGGCCCGGAGCATGGGGCTGTCCGGGCGGAAGGTGGCGTCCTCGAACAAGGAGAACCCCTCGATCCCCAGCCCCAGAACCACCCGAAGGTCGTCCTCCAGGGGGTGTCCTTTCAAGTCCGGGGGCCACGGCTCGAACGTACCGGCCTCCGATTCCAGGCGGTCCGTCAGACGAAGCTCGCGGACCAGAAGGGCCGCCGCCTCGGCCCGGCTGAGCCGGTCCAGGAACGCCAAACCCCGGGCAAACTCGGTCTCGGGCAAAAACCCATCCAGGGCGCCTGCGGCGTGCAGGCGATTCAGCGCCACCTCGGAGAATGCGCCAGCCAAGAGCAGAGACGTTTCCAGCCCCTCCTGACGCCTTACGACGTGTCCTTGAGCAAACTTGAACGCAACCCCCATGTGATAGTAATCGTTCAGGAACTCCACAACGAGCAGCCGTACCGGGCGGGCGATCGCCTCATCGCTGAAACCGCGCCTCCAGCCGCCTCGATTCCACCGCTCGGTCCCGCACCGCCTGAACGCCTCCTGCAGGGGGTTTCTCAAATCCTCCCGGGTCGTGTACCGCACGGCGCGATGACAGGCGGTGAAGGCGTCCTCGAAGTTGCCCCGCACCGCGAACACGACGGCCTCCCCCCGATAGGCCAAGGCACTCTCGGGATCCAGGTCGATGGTGATCCGGAACTCACGGTGCGCCGCGGCCAGCCGCCCCTTGCTCAGCAGTTTGACGCCGTTGGACACGTGGTGCTTCGAGGAGGCCAGCAGCCTCTCGGGGGCCGGGGGACGCATGGCGCAGCCGACCGCCGTCAGCACAAGCAGTCCGGTGAGCCAGACCGCGAGTCGAAACCCCTGTTCTCGACGGTTTCTCGGGTTCATCTTCAGACCCTGCCTTGGGTTCCTCCCTCGTGCCCCGGTGGGGGCGGGCGCTCCCGGGATCGTGGAGCGCGAACCTCGATGGGACATGATCCGACAAAACACCGCCCGGGTCAAGAGCTGCGGTGCAGGAATGCCGAAGCCTCCAGCAGAATCCGCTCCTGTTCCTCCGGCGTTCTCCAAAGCACGTCCTTCTCCCCGCGAAACCAGGTCATCTGCCGTTTGGCATAGCGCCGGGTGTCCGTCTGAAGACGTCCCAGGGCTTCATCGCGGCACCACCGCCCTTGAAGCACCGCCACGGCGTGCCGGTACCCGATGGCCTGCATGGGCTTGAGGTCCGGCCCGTACCCTTGATCCAGAAGCGCGCGGGCCTCCTCCAGGAGCCCCCCCTCCATCATGGCGCGGCTTCGCTCGTTGATCCGGTCGTAGAGGCGCTCTCGCGGGATGTGGAGGCAGATCTTGAGTGCTCGAAAAGGCCCCTGTGAGAACCCGTGCCCCCCGGTCTGCCTGGAAAACGGCCGCCCGGTGAGTTCGATGACCTCCAGGGCCCTGAGCACCCGCACACGGTCGTTGGGATGAATGCGGGCCGCAGCCTCCGGGTCCAGGGCTCGAAGACGCTCGTGCAGTGCGCCGGCCCCTTCCTCCCTCCATGCACGCTCGAGCCCGTCGCGCACCTCCGGGGAGGCCTCCGGGCACTGAAAGAGCCCCCCCAGGAGGGCCCGAATGTAGAGCCCCGTGCCTCCGACCACGAAGCAGGCCTTTCCCCGCCCGCTGATCCGCTCCACCGCAGCTCCGGCGAGCTCCCGGTACCGCGCGGCGTTGAACGCCTCGTCCGGCGCGACCACATCCAGGAGGTGGTGCGGGACCCCCCGTTTCTCCGCTTCGGTCGGCTTAGCCGTTCCCACGTCCATGCCCCGGTACACCTGCATGGAGTCCGCGTTCACCGCCTCTCCGTCCAGAGCCAGGGTCAGCTCCACGGCCAGGGAGGTCTTTCCCGTGGCCGTCGGACCCGTGATCACCACAATGCGCGGCCGATCGCCTTCCATGCCGTCAAACCACCCGCTTGAACATCCGCTCCAGCTCGCCCCAGGTGATGGTTCGTGTCACCGGTCTACCGTGAGGGCAGTTGGTCGGAAGGTCCGTCCGCCTCAGATCATCGAGCAGAGCGTTCATCTCGCGGACGGAAAGCGGCTTGCCCGCCCGGACCGCTCCGTGACAGGCCATGACCGCAATCAGCTCGTCCAGTGCGTCCTCGCCTTGGATCGCCCCGCTGGTCTCCTTCAGACGGGCGAGCATCTCCTTGACGAAGCGCTCCAGATCCGCTTCCTGCAGCACAGCGGGAACGGATCGCAGCAGGCAGGTGTGCCCTCCGAAGGGCTCCACCTCGAGCCCCAGTGCGGCAAGGGCCTCCACATGCGCCTCCAGCGTCCCCAGCTCCGCCACGGAAAGCTCGATCTGCTTGGGGATCAGAAAGGGCTGGACCTGTGGCGTCCCGCTCCGAACAGAGGTCCGGAGGTTTTCGTACACGATCCGTTCGTGGGCGGCGTGCTGGTCCACCAGGAGAAGGCCCTCCTCGGCCTGGCAGAGGATGTAAGTGTTCTTGAGCTGGCCGATGACGAAGTAGGGCCGTTGCTGAAGGCCCTGCTGCACCGGTAGTTCCACCCTCGGGCGCGGTCCCTCCTCGATCTGCGTGTAGGGCCGGGCCGGCTCGGCGGCCTGGTGGGTCCGTCCCCTGGTGGGCGAGGGAGGATGCCCGCCCGTGGAGACCGCCCGCGCCACTGCGCCGCCTCCTCCCTGGAACAGCCCTTCATCCACCGCCGCCGCCACGGCCCGGTAGACGTCCCTTCCCTCTCGAAACCGAACCTCCTGCTTGGTGGGATGCACGTTGATGTCCACCAGGGAGGGATCCATCTCCAGGGTCACCACCACCTGCGGGTAGCGTCCCTTCATGAGCCTCTGGCCGTACCCCTCCATTACGGCACGGGTCAGAAGGCGGTCCCGCACGTTTCGTCCGTTCACGTACACGAGGATTCGGTCCCCCCTGGAGCGGGTGAGCTCCGGAGGCGCCAGCCGGGCCCGGACCTCCACGCCGGCCGAAGCCCGCTCCACCAAGGCCATCCGCTGTGCGGTCTCCCGGCCGAAAAGCATGGCGAGGCGCTCCACCTCCCGTTCTGAGGCGGGATAGTGGAGGAGCACCCGGTTTCCTTCCCGCACTCGAAAAGACACGCCTCGAAACGGCAGAGCGATCCTGGAGACGGTCTCGAGTACGTGAGACGCCTCGGTCCTGGCCGTCCTCAGAAATTTTCTGCGCGCCGGGGTGTTGAAGAAGAGATCCCGGACCGACACCACGGTCCCCACCGGAGCGCCGGTCTCCTCGATCGAATGGAACCGGCCGCCGTCGATGCGGACCCGATGCCCGGCAATGCTCTCCTCGGTGCGGGAGGTGATCTCCATGCGGGAGACGGAAGCGACGCTGGGAAGCGCTTCGCCGCGAAATCCCAGCGTGCCGACGGAGAACAGGTCCTCGAGGACACGCACCTTGCTCGTTGCGTGGCGTTCCAGGCTGAGCAGGAGGTCGTCGCGATCCATGCCCATTCCGTTGTCGCCCACGCGCACCAGCTTGCACCCGCCCGCCTCGATGGCGACCTCGATGCGGTCGCCGGCCGCGTCCAGACTGTTGTCCAGGAGCTCACGCACCACAGAGGCCGGGCGTTCCACCACTTCGCCTGCGGCGATCTGCGAAGCGACGTTTTCGGAAAGGATTCGAATCCGGCTCATGCTGCCTCGGAACCGATCACATGTCGAGAAGCGCCTTGTCCACCAGGAACAGCGGTCCCTCATGAGGACGCACGGCCCTGCGCATCCGGTTCAGGAATCGGTGGCGGCCCGCGATCAGCAGGTTGCGGGCGCCGATGGGATCGAAGGACAGGCAGGGGGACGTGTCCGGGTTCGAGAGCAGATCGCGAACCAGACGATAGGAAAGGCCCAGGGTGAACGACAGGTACTCGGCGGAGATGCGATACCTGGGGCCCCGCTCGAGCAGGGCGGGCGATGGAAGGGTCTGCAGGTAGTCGGTGAACTTTACGGACTGCGTGTAGATCCGCCTGCGCGTCTTGAGACCGTTGGAGCGTTTTCCCGCCGCGGATTTCAGCATGTCGTCGCACCCGAGGTGCTCCATGCTGAGGACCTCCTTGGCCAAACGGATGTACATGCCCCCCATGTGAAGGTCCGCACGCGCCTCCCAATAGAGGTGCCCCATCCGCTTCCAGGTGGAGGCCCGGTGGATCAAGTTGGGGACGAAGTAGTTGTGGGCCACCACGTCGGCGGCGAGGTGGGAGAGAAAACCGTAGGCATAGCTGGCTTCACGGTCGTCGCGGGCGTCGGTGAGGCACCGGAACCCGGTCTCCCAGTTGTGGGAGTGACCGGTCTTGCGCTTCTGCCCCTTTCCCACGAAGAAGTCTGCGGCAAGGCTGCCGTAGAGGTACTCCAGGGGATAAGCACGGATCACCTCGACCACGGTCGTCAACAGGGGAGCGGTGTTCTCGAGCACATTGCAGGCAATGGCCGTGTGGACGGCCGCCCCCCACGCCCACGCAGCAGAAGACAGGACGAGGTCCAGGCCTACCGCCGCGGCCAGGAACCCCAGGATGCGAAGGCAGGCACCGCCGCGCCGGGTGTTCTTGTTGTCGGCTGCACATTTTTTGGACTTGCGCCCGTGATCCATCGATTCGTCCCCGGACCTTTTCGGCAGGGTTTCCAGGCCAAGGTGGTCTGCAGAGGAACGGCCGGCTCTGAGAACCGGAGCCTTCCTCCGCCCCCCTCGATGCGAAGAATTTCTTGTTTTTCGGGCCGCCTTTTCAGGAGTCGGTCAAGGGTTGTCAATATAATCATTGTGCCGGGAAAGGTCCACCCCTACATTTCATTGCGGATCAAGGGCTTGATATTCGGTTGGATTCATGAATGGCGCGCAGGCGGCACACCGAGACGAAGTTCCCGTCGGCACCCTCCTCGAGAGCGGTCCTGCGACGGGACTCCCGCCCGGGGGCCTCCTGTTACAGGCTCCGGGAGATGGACACGACCCGGTCCCCGAGCATGTTCACGTAGCTGCCCATCTCGTTGTCGTACCACCCGTAGATGACGGCCTGGGTCACGGCCAGCTTGAGGCTCCCGGCGGAGGACAGGTTGTCGGGAAGCCGGCAGAACCGTTCCACATCCACGCTGAGCTCGGCCGAACGGGTGTGGGTCTCGTGCCCCTCGATGACCGCCGCGGCCCTGGGCAGACCGATGATGTCCGAGGAGACATTCTGCTCTTCCGTATACACCAGATACCTTCGTGAATCCTGTTCCGACACTTTTCGGTAAGTATCGTTCACGTCTTCTCGTCCAATCCATCGTCCGTCCAGCTCCTCCTGGAAGTTCACCACCAGAATAACGAGCGATCCGGTGGTGGAGGGAATCCTCACGGACTCGGCGATGAACCCGATGGTTTTCATCTCCGGAATGACCAGGCGCAGGGTGTTGGCGGCGCCGGTGGAAGTCAAAATGATGTTGTTGAACACGCTCCGGCTCTTTCGCAGATCCGCTTGACCCGGCCCCGCCGCCCGATCCAGGACCTCCTGGGTGCTCGTCACCGCGTGCACTGTAGACATGGATGCGGTCAGAATCCGCTCCGCGCCGTACCGGTCGATGAGGGGGCGCATCATGTGGGCCAGGCAGGTGGTGGTACAGGAGGCGTTGGAGACGATCCGGTGGCGGCGGGGGTCGTAGTCGTTCTCGTTGACCCCCATCACCGTGGTAACCGCGTCGTGGGGCATGGGCTGGCCCTTGTCCTTGATCTTGAACGGTGCAGAGACCACGACCTTGCTCGCGCCGCAC
>CAYYVD010000036.1:0-22166 GCA_964475045.1 uncultured Desulfobacterales bacterium
ATCTTCGACCAGGCCCTGTAAAGCGCGTCCCTGTCTCCGGCTCCTTTTCCGGCGGCACGAATATTTCGGGCTCTTCGCCCGCCGGGCCTTTCATATACAAAGGCTACGGGAAGCTCGACCAAGAAGGGTTAGCAAAACCCGGGTATCTACGTCCAGTGCAAGCACTGGACGTAGGGGTCGTGGGGGTCAAGCCGGTTTGGGAGCTCTTTGGCGTGATGACGTCCGGCGGGGCGGACGAGGGCATCGTGCTCGCCGCCGGGGATCGGCGCGTGGACGATCGAAAGCTCAGCGCACTGTACGGTGTAGGCCGCAAGAAGGTCCGTATCGCCGATGCGGAAACGACGATCGGCAGCACCGGTTATGCACCCGGAGGCGTGCCTCCGGTGGGGCACCTTACGAAGCTTCCGGTGCTGATCGATGAGACCCTGGCGCGCTTTGAGGTCGTCTACGCGGCTGCGGGCTCGGAAAAAGCCATCTTCGCGGTCCCCTACGAGACCCTGGTCGAGATCACCGGGGGAAGCGTGGCGGATGTGGCGAAAGCGTGAAGGGGAGTTACAAGTACGGCTCGATCGCCTCGTGGAAGTGCCGGGCCATGACGGCGTAGCCCCGGTTGTTCGGGTGAATGGGGTCGCTCATCCGGTCGCGCTTCCCCATGATGCCCTCGTACCCGTTGGGGATCAGGACGGAGCCGGTCTCCTCGGCCAGTTCCCGGTAGGCCTCGCCGAACCCCCGGCCGTAGAGGGGGATGTCCACCCCGCCGATGATCACCAGGGCCCCCGCCCCCTGAATCGCCTCCACGATGGCCCTCAGGTTGGCGAAGGCCTGTTCCCTGGGAACACGGTTTTTGAGGTCGTTCCCGCCCAGGGTCAGGAGCACCATGCGCGGGGAGCGGGAGAGGACGTCGCGGTCCAGTCGCTCCAGGGCGTCGGCCGTGGTGTCCCCGGGTACGCCGGCGTTGATCACGGGAAGGCCGATCCGGGCCGGGTAGTCGTTTCCCTCGGAGGCGCCCGTGCCGAAGGTGAGGCTGTCCCCGAAGCAGATGATGTTCCGCCCGGTCGATTCGGTGTTCTTGATGGTCGGTCCCGGCGCGAAGAGGGCATAGGCGCCCCAGGCGGCCAGGAGGACCAGGAGGATGATGGCCGTCTTTTTCATGGCGTCCTTTCCCGGGCTCGTCTGGGGATGCCCGTGCCGCCTTAGGGTTCGTCCGGATACCAGGTTGAACGGCTGCCGATCGAATGCCCTCCTCATGCGAAGGCGGTCCCCCAGAGCCGGGCATCCACCCCTCTGAACCCAGCGCGGGCATGCCGGCCCGTCATCGCCTGCGGATGGAGAATACGAGGATCGATCCCGGGATGCAATCGATAAGAGACGCGGGTTGGTTCGGAATGGCCCTTTGGATGTCTGGCAAGCCCAAGGATTCTTACAAGCACTTGCGCAATGTGCTGGGGCTGGGGGAGAAATCCGGGAACCCAAAAGTGATGGGCTATGCCTGCGCTTGGCGTCCATGGGTATGCGCAGAACCGGGCCTTTTCACCGAAGGTATCGGCTTCGGGGAAAAGAGGCCAAAAAATCGCGAAGTCTTTCCCCTCGGATCAGTACCTCTTCTTCAAGAGATTCAATCTGGCTCGTGAAAGCATTTCGAAGGCAATACCTGTTCTTGAAGAATGTATAAAGCTGAAGGATACATCGCGCAGGCAAAGGAAGCGCGCATTTCTTTGGGTGGTCCTTGACGGCTTCCGGCCGAACCATTTAGGATTCCGGGGCACGTAGACTGAGCCGTTTTCATCAACCATGAATCGATCAATCACTTGGAGAGATTCGATGGCCGGACGGGTCCGCGCGGAGAAATGCCTGAGGTTCTGGATCGTCCTGTTGTGGGCTGCGGCCTCCACCGCATGTGCGACGGCAGGGCTCGAGCGGGCGGTCTGGGAGGGGGACTACGACGCTGTGGAGCGCGCCGTGAGCGGCGGGGGAGGTGTTGTCAACCAACGGCTGGACAACTTCCAGACCCCCCTCCACATTGCAGCGGCCTCCGGCAACCTTGCCATTGTGCGGCTCCTTGTTGCAAACGGAGCCGACGTTCACGCCCGTTCTCCGGACGGCTCCACCCCGCTCCACCGGGCCGCGTACACCGAGCACATCGAGGTGGTCCGGTTCTTGGTGGAGCAGGGAAGCGATGTCAACGCCAGGGACCGCATCGGGGACACGCCCCTGCACAACGCGGCCCACATGGGTTTCAGAGATATTGTCGAGCTGCTGGTGGCCCGAGGGGCTGACGTCGAGCGCGAGAACACCACCAAGGGGTACACCCCTCTGCACGATGCGGTCTCCGCGGACTCCCTTCCCACGACCCTGTTTCTCATGGAAAGCGGGGCCGACGTCAATGGGGCCGACCGCAGGGGGGAGACGCCGCTTCACCTGGCGGCTCACAAGGGCACCCTCCCGATTCTCGAGGCCCTCGTCGAGCAGGGGGCCGATGTGAATCACAAGGATGCCCGGGGCATGACCCCTCTCCACAACGCCGTGCTCCAGGACGATCTCGAGGTCGTCGAGTTCCTGATCTCCAGCGGGGCGGACGCATCCGCCGCCAATGATGCGGGCAAAACCCCGGCCGACCTGGCCTTCGTACGGGGGCTGCGACCGGCAAGGGCGTTCCTGATGGCCCACATGGCCGAGAAGAGGCCTCAGGTCCCTTCCCCCGGCAGCGAGGCCCGGCAGTCCACCGAAGCGGCCTCCCATGCCGCGCCTCGCGCCGAGCCCGCGGGCGAACCCCCGGCTGAAGCAGAAGGGGATCAACGACCGAACATCGCCCGGGGCGAGGCCTCGGGCCGGGACGCGATGAATCGCCCCGACATCGACTTCGGTCCATACCACGCCCTTGTGATCGGGAACAACGCCTACCGCAGCCTGCCGGAGCTCCGGACGGCGCGCCGCGACGCGCGGGTGATCGCGGATCTGCTCGGCCGGGAGTACGGCTTCAGCGTGTCGCTGCTTCTCGACGCCACCCGTGAAGACATCCTCCTGGCCCTGGAAAACCACCGCAAGATCCTGACCGGCAAGGACAACTTTCTCATCTACTATGCCGGGCACGGCTGGCTCGACCGGGAGGCCGACGAAGGATACTGGCTCCCCATCAACGCCAGCCCCGACAACCCCGTCAACTGGATCCCGAACTCGACGATCACGGCGGCCCTGCGGGCCATTCAGGCCAAGCACATCCTGGTGGTGTCGGACAGCTGTTACTCCGGCAAGCTCTCACGCGGGGTGCACATGGTACGCCGAGCACCCGGGTTCCTGGAGCGGATCGCCGGCAAGAAAGCCCGATCGGTCCTGTCCTCCGGGGGCCTGGAGCCGGTGATCGATGTCGGCGGGGCGAAAGGCCATTCCGTTTTCGCCTCGGCCTTTATCGACGCCTTGCGCGAAAACGAGGGCATCATGGACGGGACGAAGCTCTTCAGCAGAGTCCGCAGGCCCGTCATGCTCAACTCGGATCAAACCCCTGAGTACGCCGACATCCGCAAGGCCGGGCACAGCGGCGGGGACTTCCTCTTTGTCCGGATTCGATGAACGAGACACCCCGGCTGAGGGTCCGGGACGAGTCACTCGGATCCTCAAGACCCGGAATGCGTGGAGGTCCCGAGGTGCAGGTTTGATCCACTCCCGATCGCGCCTTCTCGGGAGGAACCAGGCGAGCCGGGAGATCCAGCGCATCCCCATTGTGTGAGTGTCAAGTAGCGGATCGTGGCGGTATCTTCACTATAGGGCCGTGAGCGAATTATTCTCGTGGACGATGAGCCGGTGATCATGAAATTGGGGCAGTGGATGCTGGAGTGCCAGGGTTGCAGATTGCAGGTGGATTCTTCAATTTGCAAAAAATTGCTGCGCTCTGAGGGGAATGTTCCCCAGCTCCTGCACAGGCCAGACCTCCCAGTCCGAGCGCGTCTGTCCCTCGGCCCCTCCGTAGAGCACACCTCCGCCGCGGATGCGGTCGCCCGCGTTCCCCGGAAATCGTCCCTGGGTTGAACGTCTTTGTCCGCGACCGGGTGTGTGGACGGCTCGGGCTGGACGAGCGCCGCAGGTTCGTCTTTGCCTACGACCCGTTTGTCTTTCAGCAGGGCCCCCTGAACGATAAGCACGTCCATGGAGGTCAGGAGCGCCCCATGGTCGCTCAGGGTCTTGGGATGGTCGAGCGGTGCGAGGTGAGGCGCGAGAATCATGATGATCAAACCCCTTGCATTCATTCGGCATCAGCCGAGACTCGCCTTGTACGCCTTTGCGGCGGTGGCCGTGTCCGGCTTCGGGCAGACGTTTTTCGTCTCGGTCATGGGAGGTGCGTTGAGAGAGGCCTACGGGCTCTCCCACACCACTTACGGAAGCATCTACAGCGGAGCCACGGTGCTCAGCGCGGTGCTGCTTCTGAGATTGGGGGTCCTGGCCGACACGTGGTCGCTCACCGGTGTCACCACCCTCGCCGTGTTCGTCCTGGCCGCGGGGTGCCTGGCCGTGGGACTGGCCCCGTCCGGGCTGCTCCTGGGGCTGGGCTTCGTGCTCATCCGTTTCGGCGGGCAGGGGCTCCTCGCCCACCTGGGCATGACCACCGCGGCGCGGTACTTTGCGGACCAGCGGGGCAAGGCCGTGGCCTTGGCGCAGCTGGGCTTTCCCGTGGCCGAAGCCGCCCTCCCGGCCGGGGCCGTGCTCATGATGGGAGGCTTCGGGTGGCGGGCGTCCTGGCTGGCCGGTGGGCTTTTCCTGGTGGCCGCGGCGTGGCCGCTGCTCGTCTTCCTGTCCCGCCGGCCCCCGGCCTTGACACGGGTCGGAGCTGAAGACGGGAGCGGGGGTGCGTCCAGCGCGACCCGGGGGGAGGTCCTGCGGGACCCCGGTTTCTACCTGGTCCTCCCGGCCACACTGGCGACGCCGTTTGTGATGACGGCCCTGTTCTTTCACCAGGTGGCCGTCGCCGAGGCGCAGGGCTGGTCGGTGGCGCTCCTGGGCAAGGCGTTTGCAGGCTATGCCGCCGGTCACCTCCTGACCCTGTTCGGCGCCGGGTCCGTGGTGGATCGCCTGAGCGCCGGGCGCACCCTGCCCCTGGGCCTGATGCCCATGGCCGCGGGCCTGGTGCTGCTCGCCTCGGCGGACGGGACGTGGGTGGCCTTCGCTTATCTGGTGCTCCTGGGCGTCACCCAGGGGCTGGCGGCTACGGCGGGCGGGGCGGTCTGGGCCGAGCGCTACGGCGTGCTCCATCTGGGAGGCATTCGGGCCATGACCCAGGCGGCCATGGTGGTCTCCACGGCCGCGGCTCCGGTCCTGCTCGGGGTCTTTCTGGATCTGGGAGTGCGGACGGAGCTCCTGGCCGCGTGCATGGCCGCGGCGGTGGTCGCGGTGGCCTTGCTGGCCGGCGTTCCGTTGCGGAGGGAAAGAGGGGGGGTGGAGAAGCCTCATACGCGGCGATTCTGAAATCCCAAGCCGGGCTGAGCCCGCAACCCGGCAGGGAAACGGCCGGCTCTGTCCGGGCGCCGCCGCCGACTCGGTGTGTGAAAGCTTCTTGTTTTCATTGACAGCCTTTCAGGGGCAAGTCACTAATGGCCAAGGCGGATCAGGAACCCGGCCAGGGTCCGTGGCTCTCCCTGGGGGGGACCCTGGAGGAGGTCGCTGCGCGGGGCCTTTACGAGATCAAGGAATCGCGGGCCGAGTTCTACGTTGAAAAGGGGTCCCTGGCAGTGCGCGGACTGAAAGCGGAAGATCTGGTCGAGGATCTGGAGCCGGCTGATCATTGCAAGGTCAGGGAGCTCTTGGCCGCCAACCTTCTCCAGCTCATCTTTTAGGGGGAGGGCATGAAAATCGCCATGGTGCTGAAAAGCGGACCGTGCACGGATGAAGCCGGCCGCGCTCTGCAAACGGCCGAAGACATGCTGGCCCAGGGCCATACGGTCTGTCTGTATTTGTTGCAGGAAGCGGTGCGCTTCTGCCAGCCGCGCGCCGAGTGCTCCAGTACGGCCAGGCTTCAGGATTTGATCGCGAAAGACCTGAAGGTAAACGTCCTGATCTCCGATGCCGAGCTGCGCGGAATCGATGCTTCCGCCGCTGACCCAAGCCTATCGGAAGGCTCGTACGAAGCCTCGGTCCACCTGATGACATCCTGCGACCAGGTCGTGGGCATCCTTTGAGGGAGCACTTACAAGGGCGGGTTGCGGGCGTCAGTCCGGCTTGGAAAGGTCCAGCACCACAACGTGTCCCGGCTGTCCGGCGGAAGAGCTCATCATCATCCGCGCGGTCGCGAATGGACGAGGCAATCGGGGTCTTGTCCGGGGGCAAGGCCGAAGACTTCGAGCGGCGGGCCGATGGAGCCGGAAAGGTGCGGAATCGGCCGCACGGCCCGAAAAGCGAAAAGGAAGAGGACGCCATGCCGGTTAGAATCGTTGTATTGGGAGCCGGACCGGGCGGATACGTCGCCGCAGTCCGGGCCGCTCAGGAAGGGGCCGAGGTCACCGTCATTGAAGCGGAGAACCCCGGGGGCACGTGTCTCAATTGGGGCTGCATCCCCTCCAAGGTCATGATCACGACCGCGGAGCTCCTCGAGAAGCTCAAAAGAGCGGGCAGCTTCGGAATCACGATCGAGGGCGGCGTGAGACCGGACATGCCGCGGCTGATGGAAAGAAAGGACAAGGTCGTTGAGGACCAGCGCAGAGGGATCCTGAATCTGCTCGAGCACCATCGTGTCCGCTATTTGAAGGGAACGGGCTACGTGAAGGGGAAGGGACGGGTCGGCGTTCGCCTGCCTGACGGGGGGGAGGATGAAGTTCCTTGGGACAAGCTTGTCTTGGCCACGGGGACGGCGCCGCTCAACCTGCCCGGCCTTCCCTGTGACGGCGAGAGAATTCTTTCCAGCAACCATGCCCTCTGCCTGTCGGCCGTGCCTGAATCCATCCTGATCGTCGGCGGTGGCGTGATCGGCTGCGAGTTCGCCTGCATGCTTGCGGCGCTGGGGGCGCGGGTCATCCTTGTCGAAGCGCTGTCCCGTCTGCTGCCGTTGCCGTCGGTGGATGCGGACTGCTCGAAGGTGCTGCAGCGCGAGATGAAGAAACGCAAAATCCGCTTTGTGCTTGATCGCGTCGTCGAGCGGGTGGATGAGACGGATGGCAGGCTGCGCGCCGCCATCGGCCCGTCGCCGTATGGAAAGGAGCCGGCGGAGAAGGACAAAACGCCTCTTTTCGAGACCGTGGACAAGATTCTGGTTTGTATCGGACGCACGCCCAACACCACCGGCCTCGGTCTTGACCGTCTCGGCGTTGAGATGGACGAAAAAGGATGGGTGGTGGCCGACCAGCGGATGGAAACCCTTGCCGCGGATGTGTATGCCATCGGCGACCTGTTGGGGCCTTCCCGAATCATGCTGGCCCACGTGGCCTCCGCCGAGGCGCTGGTGGCTGCTGAAAACGCCCTGGGAGGAAACCGCGAGATGGATTATGCCACCGTTCCAAGCGCCATCTTTACATCACCGGAGGTCGCAAACGCCGGTCTGACAGAAGCCCAAGCCAGGGAACAGGGCTATGAGGTGCGCTCGGACAGCGTCCTTTTCCGGACGTTGGGCAAGGCCCAGGTGATCGGAGAGATTGCCGGACAGGCCAAGATCGTCTCCGAGCGCGGCAGCGGCAGGATTCTGGGCGTTCACATCATCGGCCCGCATGCCACAGACTTGATCGCCGAAGGGGTGCTGGCGATCCGGCAGGGTGCCGGTGTTCAGGACCTGGCCCGTACCATCCATGCGCACCCCACTCTGTCAGAGATCATGCTGGAGGCATCGTACAAAGCCATCGACCGGTCTCTGCACGGATAGGCGTCCAGTGGCTTCATCCTGAGAACCTGTCAGGAAAAAACAAGAAACTCCTCACACCGTGGCGGCACACGGCGGACGGGGATTTCCTCCGCTCCTCACGGTCCCGGAACAGCGAAGGTCTCCCGCTGAACGCCGGCTCCAGGAAAACCGCACCTCCTCCGCTTTCAGCCCCGGCAACCAGCAAACCTCCGGGGTCCTTTCGCCAGTGTCAGAATCGTTGTCATCTGCCGAGGGGCAGCAGCCGATGGAGCCTATTACGGCGGCACCCTCGGCGTAGAGAAGCCCTTTCCGTATCATCTTGGTTCGGGGGCGTCGGGAAAAGGGGTCAGCCGGATTCGAAGGTCTCCTCGAAGAGGCGCAGCCAGTTCCCCCCCATGACCTTACTCAGTTCCTGGTCCGAGAACCCCTTCCGCCGCAGGCCATCGAAGAGGTTCCGGAAGCCACCCGGGGACTGGAACCACTCCGGCCAGTCGGGCCATCCGGGGTGGTCCGGGGTGGCGGGTCCGAGGGTCTCGGTGTGGGTCCACCGTCCCATGCGAAGCCACCTCACGTGCTCTTCCGGCCATCCCAGCGTCAGGTCACTGCCGAAGCCCACGTGGTCGATGCCGATCCGGTCCGCGGTGCTGGACACCATATCGCAGAAGGTCTCCAGGGGAACCCCGGGTCCCCCAATGAGGTGGGGGTAGAGCACGAAACCGAGCACGCCGCCGCTCTCAGCGAGGGCTTGAAGCACGCGGTCCGACTTGTTGCGGTGGGCCGGGTGGAAGGACGCCGGGTTCGCGTGGGTGATCGCCACAGGCTTCAGCGAGGCGGCGATGGCGTTCAGGCAGGTTTGCTCCCCCGAATGGGAGAGGTCGATGAGAATCCCCGCACGGTTCATTTCCCGGACCACCTCACGGCCGAAACGTGACAGGCCCGGGTCGTTCGCTTCATAGCAGCCGCCACCGATCGCGTTCTGGTTATTGTAGGTCAGCTGGATGATCCGAACCCCCAGCCGGTGAAAGGCTTCAACCAGACTGAGGTTGTTCTCCAGCGGAGACCCGTTCTGAAAGCCCAGGATTACGCCCGTCTTCCCCTCGGCCTTGGCCCGCAGGACGTCGGACGGTCGCTCGACGTGCAGAATGAGGTCCTCGTGTTCCTTGAAGATCGGGTACCACGCTCCCACGTTCTCCAGGGCCGGCAGGGTACCTTCCCAGGACGCGCATGTTACGTGGACGCAGGTAATTCCCGCTTCCCGAGTCTCCTCGAAGAGGGCCCGGTCCCAGTTGTTGTACTCAAGGGCGTCAATGACGATCACGTCCCCGTAACGCGCTTGGTCCATCGTTTTCCCTCCTGTGGCTCAGAGGTCCACAGAGTCGCCCGCCCCCAGGATCGAGGGAGGAAGCCGTTCGCCCAGGCCCAGGTCGGCTGCTTTGCGATAGACGAGGCGGGCCGCAGCCAGGTCCTGAAGTGCAATCCCCTGCGACTCGAACAGGGTGATCTGCTCATCGTCCGCCCGGCCCTTGGCCTTTCCGGCCACCAGGGGGCCCAGCTCGACGACCCGCGTCCAGGCGATGAGGTCCTCCTCGACGGCGGCGATCAGGTCCCCGTTCTCCTCCCGCCCCTGGGCCAAGTCGTCGATCACGACACACCCGGCCCGCTTCACCGTGTTCCCGTCGATCTCCCTGGCGTGGGGAAGGGCTGAGCCGATTGCGTTGATGTGTGTGCCGGGCCTAAGCCGGTCTCCGTCGAAAAGCGGCGTGCGGGCCTTGGTCACCGTCGTGATCACGTCCGCCTCCGCCGTGACGGCGTCGGGAGCGTCCACGGCCTGTACCGGCATCCCGTGCACCCGGGCCGCACGGGCGGCGAAGGACTCCCGGTTCCCGGTGTTCGGGCTGAACACCAGCACACGCTCGATGGGGCGGACCGCCAGGACGGCCTGGAGCTGGCTTTCCGCCTGCCCCCCCGTCCCGAAAAGGCCCAGGCAGGCCGCATCCTCGCGTGCCAAGTGCCGGGTGGCAATCGCCGCGACGGCTGCGGTCCGCAGCTTTCCCAGGTGGCCGCCCTCCAGGATGGCCTCGAGGTCTCCGCTCTCCTCGTCGTAAAGGAGGACCGCGAACCGCAGCCCCCGAACCCCCAGGGTGTACACTTTGATGCCCAGCCCGTAGCCCGGCGCCGAGGCCGGCATGGACCGGAGCTCGCACCCTGGGAGGGGGCATTTTTGCCGGGGCCGGTTCACGGCCTCCCCAGTGCCCAGCATGCGAAACACGTCTTCCACCGCAGGAATGGTCTCCTCCAGGGTCAAAAGCTTCTCCACCGTTTCCTCACGGATGAACAGCGTCATGGGCGTCTCCTTCGATGATGAGGTTCGTCTGGTCCGCTCCGCCGCGGACGCCCCGGATCAGGGGTCGAACGAGGGCGGGGGGGCCCCCCGGTAGGAGGCCAGGAGCGCGTTCAGCAGACGCGACGCGATGGTCTTTGACAGGCGCTTGTGGAATGCCAGGCCGTCCTCCGGGTGGTTCAAGAGCAGGCGGCTCATCTGCTTCTTCTCGAAACGGTACAGGCGGGCCGGCGCCTCGCACCTCGCCTCGCCCTTGCAGTATTCATCGCCGACCAGGGAGGACCATCCGATGGGCTGCCCGGAGGCCCCCAGCGTGAACATCTCCTGTCCCCCGTCCGAGAAGCGCAAACTCACTCGGCCCTGGTCGAGAACGTAGAAGTGGCTTGTGGGGTCCCCTTCGCGAAACAGGAATTCCCCCGCCTCCAGATGGATCGTTTCCGCGAAATCGTCCAACGCCTCCAGCACCGCCGGGCTTACCGCGGAAAAGAGGTCCATGTCTCTAAAGTGCATTCTTTGCCTCCAGAAATTTTGGTTCCGGCCGTCACCCCATGCTGAACAGGACGTCGTTCTCACGGTAAGATCGGACGAGCAGCTCCTGGTGCGCCTTGGTTTCCTCCGGTGAGAGGCTTGCGACTTCCTCGACCAGGTAGTTGATCAGGCAGATGAGGGCCGCCTGGCTGCCGATGAAGGGGATCTGCTTGGACGGTGCCACGAGCATCTGGTCCGCGAACTGGTTCAGCGGGCACAGGGCGTTGTCCGTGACGACCACGAGGGTGTGCCCGAGCCTCCTGACGACTTTTCCCATCCTGATCAGCTCGTTCGGGTAGCGTGAGGTGGCCAGGATGACGACGAGGCTCTCCGGGGGCGCGAGGGTCATCCAGTCGATGGTGGCCAGGTCGCTTCCTCTGAGGATCTGGATCCCTTTTCGGATCTTGGTCAGGGACCACCCGAGGTAATGAGCCAGGGTGAAGGAGAGGCGGGAGCCCAGCACATAGACGTGGGGCCTCTCGTGGAGGTACTCGACGACGCGGCGGGCTGCCTCCATGTCCAGCTCCCGGTAAAGGCAGCGGAGGTTGTCGATCTCCTCGAAGACGATGCGTCGGAAGCGGTCCGAGCCGGGGCCTTTCATCTCGGTCAGAGCGACCCGGTCCATCATCGTCAGCTCGTCGTTCACCACGTCCCTGAGCTCCTGGAGAAATGCGCCGTAGCCGCTGTAGCCCACCTGGTTCACGAATCGGACCACGGTCGCCTCGCTCACACGGCAGGCCTCGCCGAGTTCCTTGGTCGTCATGAAGACCACCTTCCGGCTGTTCTTCAGGATGTAGTCCGCCAGAACGCGTGCCTTGGGCGTCAACGCGTTTCGAGACTGCTCGATTCGTCGGATGAGCGGATTGCCTCCTGGTTCATCCATCGCGGGCTTTCTCCCATGAGTGAAAGATAAAACAAGTTTATGATGCTTTTTCTGTCATGCTTGGAGAAAAATTATGATCCAAAAATGACTTAGATAATTTTTGATTTAGCTAAAATGTATACTATGCGATTCAAATGGCTAAAAAAATGGATAACAAACCTATTTGCTGGTAGTGCTCTTAAATATCAGTCGCTTAATCTGAAAACCCGCCTTAGTCCGATCTTTTTCGCATGAAAGAACAAAAACTATTTGACATATTTTCTTTCATAGTGCAATCTTTTTTTCATCGTACGGTTTCTCGGCGCCGGATTGGAGGTCGCACGGCATGAAGATCCAGGAGGTGGAGGTCATACCCTTTTGCATTCCCTGCACGTACCCCATTCGCATTTCGGCGGGGGTCATGGAGGCCGTGCAGAACGTCCTCGTCCGGATCACCACCGACACAGGCGTGGTCGGCTTGGGGGAAACCCAGCCCCTGCCCTCCCTGCAGGGGTGCTCGGAGACACAGGCGTCCGTGGAGAAGGTCATTCGCGAGGCGTACGTCCCCCTGCTCCTGGGACGCTCGCCGATCCACATCGGTCGCATTCTTCAGGACCTCGACGGCGCGGCCCGGGGAAACTACCCCGCCGTGTCCGCGGTGGGGGACGCCCTGTACGACCTCCTGGCCAGGGCCCTGGGGGTGCCCCTGTACGTGCTCCTCGGGGGACTTCACCGGGATCGCATCGAGATGGTCTGGTCCGTCGGCATGAAAGGCACCGAAGAAATGGTTTCGGAGGCCCGCGACGCCATGGATCGAGGCTACCGGAAGCTCAAGATCAAGGTCGGGGCCCCCGATGTCGACGAGGACGTGGAGCACGCCTTTGCGGTGCGACGGGCCATCGGAGAGAAGACTTCTTTTCGAATCGACGCGAACGGGGGGCTGACACTGGCTGGGGCGATGAACCTTCTGAAGGCCTTGAAGGAGGTCCACCTGGAGTTCGCAGAGCAGCCCTTGCCCCTGTGGGATTATGATGGTATGAGCCAGCTTTCATTGCTTTCGAGGGTCCCGATCATGGCCGATGAAAGTTGTCACAGTGCCCATTCTGCTATGGAGCTGGTGAAAAAGCAAGCTGCGGCGATCTTTGACATCAAGCTCATGAAGAACGGCGGGATCCACAATGCGCGGACGGTCGCCGCCGTCGCCCGGGCTGCGAACATCCCCGTCTATGCGGGCGGTAACGTCGGCAGCAGCATCGGGGCCGCGACGGCCGCACACTTCTATGCGGCCACGCTCGGCGTCATCGCCGGGGACTTTAACCTCGGCCCCGGCGGGTGGCTGACCGGGGATCTGGTGCGGGAGCCCCTGCACACGGAAGGGGCGTTCGTTTTCGTCCCTGACGGGCCGGGAATCGGGGTCGACCTCGACGAGGCGAGGCTCGCGGACTGCGCCGTTTGACGCCCCCCCCCCGAAGACGGGGAAGCGACCCGAGGCGGTTTGCCACCCCTCCGTGTCGAAGGAGGAAGCACCGCCGGCCGAGTACGGCCAGGCCTGAACGGACACGATGGTTCCGGCCCGGTCGTGGCCTGCGGGAGAACATCGGTTCATTTCTCTGAAAAAAAGGAGGCCCAGATGAAGAAAAAGCAATTCGTTCATTCAGCAGTTTCTCTCGTGGTGGTCCTGACTCTGGTGATGCTTCTTCCAGGGGCGGCCGCAGCGAAGAAGGTGCTCAAGCTCGGCCACCCGATGACGCCGACCTCCTCGGAGGGCCGGGCCCTGGAGCGCTTCGCGGAGCTCGTGAAGGAGAAGTCCAACGGCGAAATCGAGGTGCAGGTCTTTCACTCGGGTCAGCTCGGAAAGACTCAGGAGGTGGTGGACGGGGTCATGATGGGGACGACGGCGCTGACTTGCGAGAGCGTCGAGATCTACGACAAGTACCTCCCTGTGGCCCGCATCATGGGCATGCCCTACTACTTCAAGAGCCGCGATCAGATGCGCAAGTTCCTGTCGAGCCCCACCTGGGAGAAGCAGTTCATGGATCCGCTCAAGGACCTCGGGATCACTGTGCTCAGCACGGAGTGGAACTGGGATCGGGGACCGTACCGGGTGCTGATCTCCCGGGAGCCCGTGTTCGTGCCCGAAGACCTCGAAGGCGTGAAGCTCCGAATCTACGAGGTGGAGACCCTGAAAAAGGCCTGGAAGGCTTTCGGCGCCGTCCCCGTGGTGATCACGTGGTCCGAGGCCTACCTGGCCCTGCGCCAGGGGATTGCAGACGCGATCACCTGCCCGATCGGCCTCCTCTACACCGCGCGGTTCACGGAGATCCTCAAGTACGTGACCATCACGAAGCAGTTCCCTCAGACCATGCTCGTCGGCATGAACACGCAGAAGTTCCAGGATCTGTCCAAGGCTGAGCAGAACATCATGATCGATGCAGCCAACGAGACAGGCGGCTTTTTCAGCGAGCTGGAGCGCCAGCGGGGGGAGGATGGCATCCGGAAGATGGTCGAGGAGCACCATGCCTTCTTCATCACGACGAACCTCGAGCCGTGGTGGGAAAAGGCCCAGACCGCCCGGAAGGAGCTCGAGAAGAGCGGCTTCCTGCCGGAGGGGCTGTGGCAGAAGGTGAACGAGATCCAGTAGGCAGTGGACAAGGGGCGAATGCCCATGCGTGAGTCAAACGAGCCGGTCTTGTACCCCCGTTTTCGACGGGGGTTCAAGGCGTTCCAGGGATGGGTCGAGAGGGTCGAGCTCTTCGGGGCAGCGGCCATCCTGGTCGTGATCACCCTCGTCAACGGTGCGGAGATCCTCTCCAGGTACGTTTTCGGGGAGTCCATCCTGTGGGCTCAGGAAAGTACCCTGTTCCTGGCCATGTGGATGGTGTTCCTCGGGGCCGGCGTCCTTTACAAACGCAAGGAGTACATCGTCGTCACTTTCCTGACGGATTTCTTTGAACCGGGGACCCGGTACCTTCTTTCGATCGCGGTGCATCTGTGCTCCTTGACCTTCCTGGTCTTTCTGCTGGTTTCGAGCCTCCAGCTCGCTGAGCACCAGGGCCGGTTCGTGAGCACGGGCCTTCACGTCAACCTTCGGTACTTCGTGCTCCCGATCTCCATCGCGTCGGTCTCCATCTTTATCACGACCATGGACGCGATGCTGGACGCGATCGAGGAGCGGCACGGAGTGTCCTTTCACGACCGATTGTGAGTGCGTGTGAATGGTTTCCCTATTGCTACTCGTCTCCTTTGTCGTGTTTCTCCTTCTGCGGATGCCCGTGTCCATGGCCATGGGCATCTCCGCGTTGGGCGCACTCCTGATTTCGGGTTACCCGCTCAAGATGATGGCCCAGCAGATCGGAAGCGGCATCCAGAGCTACCCGCTCATGGCGGTCCCCTTCTTCATTTTCGCCGGGAATATGATGAACGCGACCGGCCTGACCACGCGGATCTTCGCCTTCGCCCGGAACATTATCGGCCACATCAAGGGTGGGCTGGGTCAGGTCAACGTGCTCGCGAGCATGATTTTCGCGGGGATCTCGGGCGCCGCCCTGGCGGATGTCGGGGGCCTGGGGACCATCGAGATCAAGGCCATGAAGGAGGCGGGCTATAGTGACCGCCTGACCCTGTGCGTCACCACGGCCTCTTCGGTGGTCGGCCCTATCTTTCCGCCGAGCATCGGGCTCGTGATCTACGCCGTCCAGGCCGAACAGTCCATCGGCAGGCTTTTCCTGGCGGGTGTGTTGCCCGGAGTCACCATCGCACTGATGGTCATGCTGCTGATCTACTTCCTGGCGGCCACGGGCAGGGAGCAGTGCCCACTGGACCCCCGCCCGCGGCTGAGGACCGTCCTGTCGTCTCTGTGGAAGAGCTTCTTCGCGATTATGTCCCCGGTGGTCATTCTGTGGTGCATCGTCGGGGGGATCGTGACTCCGACTGAGGCCGGGGCCCTGGCCGTGTTCTACGCCACCGTCGTGGGACTTTGCTACGGGGACATCCACTGGCGGGACCTTCCCCGGGCCGTGGTCGACTCCGTGCTCACCACCTCGCTCGTGATGATGCTCATCGGCTTTGCCACGGTGATGGGCTGGCTCTTCGCCGTCGAGCGGGTGCCGCACCATCTGGCCGAGATGCTCCTCTCCCTGACCACGAACAAGTACATCCTGCTGTTCATCATCAACGTCTTCGTGCTGCTCCTCGGCTGCGTGCTGGAGTCGATCCCCGCGTTGATCATCACGGTCCCCGTGCTCCTGCCCGTGGTCACGGAGCTGGGGGTCGACCCGGTGCACTTCGGCGTGGTCATCGTCTACAACGTCGTCCTGGGTCTGATCACGCCGCCCCTCGGGATCAGCCTCTATCTCGTGAGCTCCATCGTGGGAATGCGGTTCGAGGAGGCGGTGAGGGCGATCTGGCCGTACCTGATCGTCCTCATCCTCTCCCTGCTGGTGATCACCTACATCCCGTGGCTTTCCATGTATCTGCCCAATTTGATCATGCCGTGAGCCGGGCCTTCGTACGGCCGCTCCGGTCCCAAGGGGGTTCCATTGGTATCGACATTCAGAGACTTGTACAGGACGTCCAGGTTTCACTCACCCACCAGAATCGTCCTCGGAACCGGGGCCGTCGATCAGACCGGGGATGAGGCCGCGAGGCTGGCCGGCACCCGGCCGCTCGTGGTCACGGACCCTGGCGTTGTCGAAGCGGGGCTGCTCGAAGGGCTGGAGCGCTCTCTTCGAGAGCGAAACATCGAACCGGCCCTGTTCGCGGAGGTGGAACCGGAGCCCCGCGCTGGGCTCGTGGACCGCGCTGTCCGGGTCCTTCGAGACGAGGGGTGCGACCTGGTCGTCGGGTTCGGCGGCGGGAGCGCCCTGGACGTGGCCAAGGGGGCGGCTTCGCTGGCCTCGTGCGACGGCGGGGTGCTGGACTACGTGGGCCTCGACACCCTGGAGGAGAGGGGCGTTCCCCGGATCCTGATCCCGACCACCGCAGGAACGGGCAGTGAGGCCGGCATGGGCATCGTGTTGACGGACGAGGCGGAGAATACGAAGAAGGTGGTGGTCAGTTCGCACCTGCTGGCGGACACCGCGATCCTGGATCCCGATCTCACACTCTCCATGCCGAAAAAGGTGACGGCTGCGACCGGCCTGGACGCCCTGGTCCACGCCATCGAGTCCTACACCTCCGCGACCGCCACGCCCTTCTCCGAGGTCCTGGGTCTCCAGGCCGTGGCCATGATCGGCCGTCACCTGCCCGTGGCGTACTCGAAGGGTGGGGACAAGGTTGCCAGGTACAACATGCTTCTGGCGGCCAACTGGGCGGGGGCCGCCTTCACGAGCGGGGGCCTGGCGGGCGTCCATGCGCTGGCATACGTCCTCGGAACCAAGTACCACCAGCCGCACGGCCTCGCGAACGCGATCATGCTGCCGCACGTGATGGCCTACAATGTGCCCGGAAACCCGGAGAAGTTCGCGCGCATCGCGGAGGCCATGGGAGAGGACGTCCGCGACCTCCCCCTCCACGAGGCCGCCCGCCGGTCGGTCGAGGCCGTGAGGCGACTCCTGGAAACGGTGGAGGTGAGCTGCCGACTCCCGGACTACGGGATTCCCGTGGAGGACCTGTCGGCCCTGGTCGAGGGAGGCATGGCTCAGTCCAGGCTCTTTGCCGCCAACCCGCGGGACCTCATGGAAACTGACGTTCGCCGCATTTATGAAAGCGCCTTTGCCTGACACTCGGCGCGGAGAGGAGTCCATGGAATTCTTGTGGGTGGATCTGAGCAGAAGACGGCTTCGACGCGAGGAGGCGCCCGGTGCGTATCGGGAGCTGGGAGGCCGGGGTCTGACCTCCAGGCTGATCCGCGACAGGGTTCCCCCAACCTGCAATCCGCTGGGGCCGGAGAACCTGCTGGTTTTCGCGCCGGGGCTGCTAACGGGCACGGGCCTGGCCAACGCAGGCCGGCTTTCGGTGGGCGCCAAGAGCCCCCTGACCGGAACCATCAAGGAGAGCAACGCCGGCGGAACGGCGTCCGAGTCCCTGTCGCGTCTCGGCCTTTCCGCCGTTGTTCTCGAGGGGGGGTCTCAGACGGGGAAGCCGTTGCTCCTCAGGTTGAGCAGGGACGGTGAGGCGGAGCTCGTCGCAGCCCCTGAGTGCAGGGGCATGGGCACCTATGAGCTCGTGGCCCGCATCCATGACCGTTACGGAAAGGATCACAGCGTCCTTTGCATCGGGCCTGCCGGGGAGTCGCAGATGAGCTGCGCCTCGATCCAGTCCACGGACACGGAAGGCCGCCCCTGCCGCGCAGCGGGTCGCGGCGGGCTCGGCGCCGTCATGGGGAGCAAGGGGGTCAAGGCCCTCATCGTGGAACGCGGCGGCGGGAATCGTCCGCCGCTGGCGGACCCGGAAGGGTTCAAGCAGTCGGCCAGGTCCTTCGCGATTCGGGCGAGGACGTCGACAAAGAATTTCCGGGCCTATGGAACGGCCATGCTCGTGGGACCCGTGAATACCATTGGTGCGTTTCCGTGCTACAACGCCACCCGGGGCGTCTTCGACAAGGCGGATGCCATCAATGGTGAGCGCCTCGCCGGGCTGCTGAAGCGGCGTGGGGGGCGCATGGGCCACAAGGGGTGCAGCGGCTGCGTCGTCCACTGTTCGAATGAGTACGTGGATGAGGAAGGGAACCTCTTGACGGCCTCCCTGGAGTACGAGACGATCTGGTCTACCGGGGGAATGTGCGGCATCGACGACCTGGACGCAATCGCGCGAATGGACCACCTATGCGACGACATCGGCGTCGACACCATGAGCACCGGGGTGGCGATGGCCGTGGCCATGGACGCCGGTTATCGGGCGTTCGGCGACACCGGGGCGGCCTTGGAGATGCTCGAGGAGATTCGTGCCGGTTCGGAGATGGGCAGGGTGCTGGGGAACGGCCCCGTGTCGGTTGGTGCGCACCTCCGGCACCACAGGGTGCCGGTGTGCAAGGGGCAGAGCATCGCAGCCTACGATCCCAGGGCCGTCCAGGGCATGGCGGTGACCTACGCCACGTGCCCACAGGGTGCGGATCACACGGCGGGCAACGTCATCGCCGAGAGCCTGTCCGGAGTCGTGGACCCGCTCTCACCCGAAGGGCAGGTCGAACTCAGCAGGAAGAAGCAGGTCACGGTCATGGGGCTGGACGTGACGGGCCTGTGCCTCTTCACCGGCGGATCTGCCGACAAAGAGACCCTGGTTTCTCTGATCAACGCCAGGCTGGGAACGGCCTTTTCCGAAAAGGAGCTAGACGCCTTGTGCCAGGGGGTCCTTGACACTGAAAGAGCGTTCAATCGGGAGGCGGGCTTCACCGAGGCGGACGACCGCCTCGCGTCCTTCTTCTACGAGGAGCCGCTGCCGCCGCACAACAGGGTCGTGCTGATCGATCAGGGGGGTGGAAACGCGGGTCCATCGTAGAACAACACCCCCGCCCCAGCGGGTCGGCCACTTCTAGACGAGATCGCGCGGACCCCATGTTCCTGCAAGAAACTCCTCACACCGTGGCGGCACACGGCGGACGGGGATTTCCTCCGCTCCTCACGGTCCCGGAACAGCGAAGGTCTCCCGCTGAACGCCGGCTCCAGGAAAACCGCACCTCCTCCGCTTTCAGCCCCGGCAACCAGCAAACCTCCGGGGTCCTTTCGCGGTACAGCTGAATTCAAGGGACCTTGGCGATTGATGAAAAAGAGGCCCGAGGCCGGAATCGGGCGAACTCACCAGTCGTAAAGGATTTCCCAGTAGCGATCGAAACGGGGATCGATCCGACTGTATCTATAAAGTTTTGTCCGCCCGGTTCCGGGTGCACTGCTTGTGTCTTCCCTCCAGTACCGTAGGAAAATGGCGGGTACAAGCCGCGAGAAGCTTTTCTCCTGCCCGAGATCGGTCGGGCCCTCGACCCAGGCCTCTTTTTCCTCGATCACCTTCCACACCGAGTCAAATTCCTTGCTCCCGATCCTTTCTCCAACCCGGGGCAAGCCCATGCTTTCCCTGAGTTCCTTGAAACGATAAGAGGATCGCTCTCCGCGATCCAGGATTCCTTCGCCCGGGATCGTGATCCCTATGGCGCCCGCGGGTGCGGTAACCAGGATTGAAAGAACGGCCACAGCCAGGATAACCTCTCCCGAAGCCACGCCCGCGGCAAGGGGAACGGCACCGATGGCCGCCTGGACCGTGGCCTTGGGAACATATGCCACCATGCAGAAGATCTTTTCTCTCCTGGACAGGTCCGTTCCCCAAAGGGAGGCATAGGTCCCGACGCTCCTGAACAGGAGACCTACCACGATGACGGCAATCCCAGCGAGCCCCGCCTTCCAGGCAACCTGGATGTTGACCTGCGCCCCCACGAGCACGAACAGGAGGAGTTCTGCGAACACCCAGAGCTTCTTCAGTTTCTGTGAAATGATATGAGCGACGGCTTCGGACTTTTCCAGAATGATGAAGCCGATCGCCATGACCCCCAGAAGGCTGGCGACAGGAACCCAGCTCTCAACCGCCCCTTCCAGCCATGTCAGAAAAAACGGCAACCCCCATGACCACGATGGTTCGCTTCGGCGGGCGCCAGTCGTATTTTTGGAACAGGCTGTAGAGCAGCCAGCCGGCGACCACCCCTGAAATGATGCCGAGGACGATGCTGATGGGAATCTCCGCGAGTTTGACCCAGATGTTCACATCCCCTCCGCCGTACATGCCCAGGAATGCGGTGAAGAGGACGATGAGGAACACGTCGTCCAGGGATGAGGCCCCCACAAAATCAGGGTGGGAATCCCCTTTTTTTCGCCGCTTCCTCGGTCCATGAAATCGATCATCAGAGGCACCACCACGGCGGGGGAAACCGCCCCGAGAATGGCGCCGAGTATGGCTGCCTCCAGATAGGGCATCCCCAGGAGCGAATGAGCTGCCAGCATAACGCCGAGAATCTCCAAGACCGCAGGCACGGCGCTCATGGTTGCGGCGGCCCTGCCGACCCGGTTGAGTGTGTCCCTGCGCAGTTCGAAACCGGCCCGCAGAAGAATCACGATCAGTGCTATCCTGCGGAAATCGCCGGACACGGCCATCATCTCTGGCGCCATGAGGTCCAATGCATGGGGCCCGATGAGGACTCCCACCAAGAGCATCCCCAGTAGTCCGGGGAGCTTGAACTGCCGGAAGAGATAATCTCCACACAACCCCAACAGAACAATCAATGCGATACTGATGGCCATGGATACGCTCCAAAAACAGAAAAGCCCTGCCGGGCTGTCGCCTTGCAGGGCTTCCAAGTAGAAAAGCCTGCCCGGAAGTTCAAGCGGGGCAGGCAAATGGACTCCTACCCCAAGAGAAACTCGACGAGGTAGAAGTCATCATCCCTCCGAAAAGGGCGGTTCATGGCAGACTTCATTGCCGTTGGATTCGAATTGTGGTCGTAAGTTTGAGACTTGTCAAGCCCCATTCGAGGGTAAAAACACCTTCTCGAGCAGCGGGACCCGGTACATGTCGGCGGTCCGGACCAGGCCGCTGTCTGTCGTCGCCAGAGGCAGCCCGGTTCTCATGGCCAGATCCAGGTAGGAAGCCTCGTAGGCCGTCTTCGTTTCCCGGAGACCCGTCCCGGGATTCCGGACGGAGTCGTTCCTCTCTGCGTCCCCTCGAAGGGGACCTCGAAGAGAGGAACACACAAAAGGGCGAGCAAAGTGGGACGGGCTGCGTCTCCGGCAGGATGGCACCCCGATTGCATAGGCTCGAGCGTCAGGAAGGAAAGCCCGTTGGGGGCCTCATCAGACCACAAAACAAAAGGGGTGTATCATGAAAGCATGGACAGGAGTGTTGCTCATCGTTGTCGTCCTCGTCCTGGCGGCGGGACCGGCCGTGGGTGGAGAGAAAGCGCCGGAGGCGGTTTACGAGCTGGCTGAGACCACGCTCTCGGGGTTGGGGAAGGACGTCGTCATCGTCGAGGCCGTGAAGGCGGAGAACGCCAAGGCCAAGACCCTGGACCAAGTGAAGGACATGGACGAGACGTGGAAGGGCCACGCCGGGCTCGCGGATTACATGCAGGCGATGATGGAATCGGAATGCGGGCGGCATCTCCGATCGATACAAGAACGCGAGGGGATCTATGCGGAGATCTTCGTCATGGACAACCTCGGTGCCAACGTCGCCATGACCAACAAGACGTCGGACTACTGGCAGGGAGACGAGGCGAAGTTTCAGAAATCGTTCGATAACGGCAAGGGGGCGGTCTTTGTGGACGAGGTGGAGTTCGACGAGAGCGCGCAGGCCTACCTGGTGCAGGTGTCCGTCCCGGTCACGGACGGGGGCCGGGCCATCGGGGCGATGACCTTCGGTATCGATCTGGATGGTCTGGAGGGCCGGAAGTAGATGCCGACAGAACCCGGCGGCCCGGCCGGGAGGATGCATCGTCCTTTCGAGCCGTGGGCGCCGCCGAAAAGGAGCAGGGTATGAACCGGTTCAGAAAACTTGGGGTGGGGGGAAAGCTGATCGCCGGCTTTTTCGTGATGATCTCGCTGATCGCCGTTGTCGGATGGACGGGATATTGGGGTGTGAGTCAAGTCAACACGAATTTGGCCGAGATCTTCAGCGTCCGGCTTCCGGCCATGGACTACCTGATC
>CAYYVD010000037.1:0-22148 GCA_964475045.1 uncultured Desulfobacterales bacterium
TGCCGCACACGTTCCACATCCTTTGCAATCTGCGCCCGCAGGGCGTCCGCATCCGTGGTGACCTTCCCGATGGTCTCGAGGTTCGCGGCGTAGAGGTCTTCGTCGATGGCCGCTCCGTTGGCCTTGTCCCGGTCGAGGGCGGCCTTCTCCCGCTCGCAGGCCTGGAGCCTGCGCTCCAGGTCCTCCAGGGCCGGCGGCTGGCTCGTGAGGTTGATCTTGACCCGCGCGCAGCTCGTGTCCAGGAGGTCGATGGCCTTGTCCGGCAGGAACCGCCCGCTGATGTACCGGTCCGAGAGCTCGGCCGCGGCACGCAGGGCGTCGTCCCGCACCACGACCTTGTGGGCGGCCTCGTAGCCCGCCTTGATGCCCCGCAGGATGAGGAGGGTGTTTTCCACATCGGGCTGGTCCAGCTTGACCGCCTGGAACCGCCGGGCCAGGGCCGGGTCTTTTTCGAAGTACTTCTTGTACTCGCTCCACGTGGTGGCCGCCACGGTCCGAAGCTCTCCCCGGGCCAGGGCCGGCTTCAGCAGGTTGGCCGCATCGCTCCCCCCGGCCGTACCGCCGGCCCCCACCAGGGTGTGGGCCTCGTCGATGAAGAGGATGACGGGCTTTTCCGAGGCCTTCACCTCGTCGATGACGCCCTTGAGCCGGTTCTCGAACTCTCCCTTCATGCCCGCGCCGGCCTCCAGGAGGCCCATGTCCAGGCCGAGAAGGGCCACGTTCTGAAAAAGGTCCGGCACGTCGTCCTGAACGATGCGAAGGGCCAGGCCCTCCACCACGGCGGTCTTGCCTACGCCGGGCTCGCCCACGCAGATGGGGTTGTTCTTGCGCCGGCGGGCCAGGATGTCGATCATCTGCCGGATCTCCGCGTCCCGGCCGAAGACCGGGTCGATCCCGCCGGCACGCGCCTTTTCCGTGAAGTCGATGCAGAAGCGGTCGAGAAACCCTTCCCCCTTGCGGCCGGGGGCGGCCCCGGGAGCGCCTTTGGACGGCACCCCGGCGCTCGATTCGTTCTCGGAAGACCCCCGGGTGAGGTTCCAGAAATCGGACATGAGCGCGTCGCGGCCGATGGTCTTGAGGGGGTCCATGTACCGCCCCGTGCCGTAGAAGCCGGATCTCGAGAGCAGGGCGGCCAGGAGCGCGCCCGAGCGGATCTTCCGGTCCCCGAGATCGATGGAGGCGATCATCCAGGCGTCCTGCACCCACTCCAGGAGCATGGGAGAAAAGGCGGGCTTGCCCGAGTTGCCGGTCTTGAGATCCTCCAGGACCTCCTCCACGAGCCGCCGGAAGGGTCCCGGCTCGATGTCGCTCTTCTGAAAGATGAGGGGCCAGTCCGTGGAGGCGTCCTCCAGGAGCTTCACGATGACGTGCTCCACGGTCACCTCGTAGTGGGTCCGCGAGACGCTCAGCCCGGCCGCCGCCTGAAGGGAGTGGGAGCCGTAGTCGTTCAGGTGAAGAAGCAGCGATTTCATATCGACGTTGATCATGGACGTCCCTCCTGTGTGCCCGAATGACGGGAGACGGCAGGCCCGTCACCGGATTGGGGGTTTTCGAAGGGGGCGGGGCCCAGACGGACCCGGCGCTCCTCTGACGGCGAGGGCCCCGAAAAGACCCAGGTGTTCCAGCCCAGGCGGGACCAGCTCTCGTTCCCGAGGCCCGCGTGGCCGATCTCCTTGCCGCGAAGGCACACCTCCAGGTCCCACTCGAGGGGCTGATCCAGGTAGAACCGGATCCGCTCCTCCATGACCGCGTAGAGGGGACCGTCCGGCAGGAGGCGGTGAAGGGCGGGGCCGTCGCACGGCCCCACGCAGACCCGGAACGCACCCATGCGGTCCGAGATCTCCCGCCCCAGGACGCTCTCCTGACCCAGGGCGTTTCCCGAACGGCCCAGGATGAGCCGCTGGTCCTCCGGGATGACGGCCTTGCGCTCCACGCACTGCTCGATGCGAAGGCTCTCCTCCTCGATGCTGTCCGCCAGCAGGGCTCGAAGGCCCTCAGCGGACCGGGGCATCTGGGTGGCGAGGCCGACGTAGCGGAGCAGGCGGTACGGGTCCTTCAGTCCCTCTCGTATGCGTGCGCTCTCGACCCCGAGCAGGCTGAAAAAGCGCTCCAGGGTGTCCGGATCCTCCTCCTCGATCAGCTTGTAGAAAAGCCGGTACTTGCTCCAGCAGGCATAAAAGAGCGGGTAGACGGGCGAGTTGATGATGTCCAGAAAATCCCGGGTGATGGACCCGTCGTTTTCCCGCTCGTGAAGGAGGTCCTCGGTGTAGAACGTGGGCAGGGGGGACGAGGCGCCGCAGAGCCCCAGGAAGCTCACGGTCACGAGAAACCGCTCCGGGTCCCCCCCCTCCCGTTCGATGGACGTGATGTCGGTTCCGGGGAAGGCCAGGGTCAGATCGGGGCGCACTCGAATCCGCTCGAACGGATTTCCGGAGCCGTCGCCGTCGTCCCACAGCCGCCGCCTCAGAAGGCGCATCGCCTGGACAAAGGAGAAGCCGCGGCTCTCCGTGAGCAGCTGCTCCATCACATCAGGGGGCGATCGCCGATTCGTTCCGGCCATACATAGGTCTCCCCGGAGACAGTTTCCTTGATCTCGAGTCGGGTGAAGGTGTTCATGCTGCTGTACTCGCTGAAAAACCGGTCCATGACCGTGCCGAAGATCAGCAGGTCGCCCAGGCCGGCGAAGTGGTCCTGCCGGACGGTCAGGCTGATCTCCTGGCCCCGGACCAGGAGACCTCTCACCAGGCGATCCGCCGGTTTGACGCTCATGCCCTCGATTCCGTCCACCCGCTTCTGATTGGCCGCGATCTTGACCCTGTCCCGGCCCCCGGGAAAGAGGTAGAGCCGAAGAAGGGCCTTGAGGGCGTCGGCGTCGGCCAGGGGCAGGAGGTTCAGGGAGAGGTGGGAGAGGAGGCGCCAGAGCTCGTTGCCTCGAAGGGGCGGGGCCACCGGGGCCGTGGGCGAGAGAACGTTCGAAAAGGTCAGGAGCTCCGGAGAGTCCGACGTCTGCCGGGAGATGTCCCCCAACTGGAGCTGCTCCGGCAGGTTCCCGTTCGTGCAGGTGAGCCGAAGGGACAGGGTCTCCCGCACCGGCTTCTCCTCTCCGGCGGCGTAGGGAAAGGAAAGAAAGACCTCGGGGGCCTGGTCCACCGGCGAGATGCCCCGAAGGACCTGGTAGAGCGAGGCCTCGTCTTCCTGCTTCGAAAAGAAGGAGAGAGGCACATAGGTCTTCTTCTCCACCGTGCCCTCCATGAATCCGGAGACCTCGTCCACGCTGTACACCTGGAGGACCTCATCCGGCTTGGCCGAAGGCCGGACGCGGACGCGCTCCCGCCTGTGGTCCAGGGTGACGGGGTCCCCGTCATGGGGGAAGATGTTCACCACGGGGGTGGCAAAGAAGAGGAACCGGTCCGGCCCCAGGCTCGGAAGATCGAGAGGGGCCTCCCCCAGCTCGAAACGGATCTCGAACCGGGAGCCGTCCCCGCGGTCCGTCCACCGTTCCCAACCCAGGAGATCGAGAAAGAGGAACTTGTAGGGCAGGACGAAATACTCCTGCAGAAGGCGGTAGCCGGAAAAGGCCTGGGACGGGAACGGGAAGAGGTGCTTGTCCCGCTCGAACCCTGCGGTACGAAGGCCGTGGATGGGAAGGGTGCAGGGAGAGCCTCCCTCCAGCGGGCTCACGGTGATCCGCCGTAGATAGCGCGTGAGGAGGCAGAAGAGGTCCGCCGCCTGGGCCATCCCCCCGGCCAGACAGAAGGAGAGCCGCTTCGGCCGCCACTGGGAAAGGATCGGTCCCGTGGACTCCATCTCCAGCCGAAGGACATTCGGCTCTCCGGCCTTTCGGACCGCCTCGGCCGCGGCCACCCGAAGGGGGTGAACCTCCAGATCGAAACAGGTTCGAAAGAAGCAGGTGCAGCCCTGAACCTCCACGCTGCCGAGCGACGTGCCGGCCGGGACCCGGAGGGTCTCCTGCAGGCCCGGCTTGGGCGCAAAGGCCACCACCGATGTGGAGGGGATGGGCTTGAGGTAATGGGGAAAAACGACGTCCGCCAGGCCCCGGATCATCTCCGGGAGCTCATCGTCCAGCTTTCGGCGAAGGAGTCCCGTGAGAAAGGCCACCCCCTCCAGGAGCCTCTCCACGTCCGGGTCCGAGGACTGCCCGCCCAGCATGGGCGCGGCCGCCGGGTGGACCCGGGAGAACTCCCGGGCCCGCTCCCGCAGGTTCTGAAGCTCTTCCTGGTAGTAGCGGTTGAACACGCCTCAGGCCCCCTCGCTCATGACGTTCACCTTTCCGTCGGCGTCCACCACGGTCTCGATCAGGACGGGCATCTTGTTCTCCCGAACGAGAATCCCCTCGAGACGGAATCGAAGGGAGAGCAGGTTCTCGTCCCGGCGCTCGAACGTGATGCGGACCTTGTCCAGCCTGGGCTCGTAGGTGCGGATGAAGTCCCGAATGGCGCCGGCGATGTCCTTCCCCGCCCCGGCCAGGTCCTGGGACGGGAAATTGGTCATGTCCGGAACGCCGTAGTCCTCGGCAATGGGAACGCTCCCCTGCCGCGTGTTCAGCATCCGTTGAAGGTGGTGAATGATGGAGCCCACGGCCCGGGACGCCTCGGTTCCTTGTCTTCTCCCGGGTTGCGCCTCCAGATTGCCGATGCGCTCCAGCAGCCGCTCCTCATACATGGTTCACCGCCGTCGGTCGAGGGCGCAACGGCCCCGAAACCGAGGGCCCGGACCGTTGCGCCCGCTAGGCCGTTTTCTCGTCTATCGGATCATGAGCTTTTGGGTTGCATCCAGTCGTCCGAAGCCTCCTTGTTGGCCTCCTTGTTGGTCCAGGTGATGCCCGAATAGGTGAACGAGACCTCTTCCATGTCATGGTAATTACTCATCGCATCGTCCAGGGTGTTCGGCTTGTACTCACGCATCTGGACAATGACGGCGTTCTCCAGCGTGATCTCGTAGTAGTTCTTCTCCTGCCCCTTTTCGTCGATGTGGTAGTACTCCAGTTGCCAGGTCTTCATCTGCTCGCCGGTGGTCAAGGCCTGGAACATGAGGGGGCTGGCCGGGTCTGTGTGCTTGGTGATGATGAAGGGCTGGTGAATGCGCTGCCCCGTGGGCAGCCCCGTGAATTTGTCCCGGGGAATCTCCACGGTGTGATCCGTGGCGTAGACCAGGATCGTCTTCTCTCTCCCCTTCTGCTTGCAGTCACCCTCCATTTTGCCTTGATTCTTTCCTTCCAGGGTCAGGTATGCCGTAAGTGCCATGTGCGTATCCTCCTTTCAGTTGACGGGGACGCCTCAGCGCGTCCTCTCTTACTCCTTGTCCAGTTTGCCCACGAGGGAAAGAGTGAACGAGGCTCCCATGTACTTGAAGTGGGGCTGAATCTTGAGAGAGACCCGGTACCAGCCGGGCTCCCCCGCCACGTTCGAGACCTCGATCTGCGCCTTTCTCAGGGGTCGCCGGCTTCGAACCGCGGCCGACGGGTTGTCCTGGTCCGAGACGTACTGCCCGATCCACTTGTTCAGCTCGGTCTCCAGCTCGCCCCGCTCCTTCCAGGTCCCGATGTTCTCCCGCTGTATCACCTTCAGGTAGTGGGCCAGCCGGGCCACCACGAAGTTGTAGGGAAGCTGGGTCCCCAGCTTGTAATTGAGCTCCGCCTCCTTGCCTTCGGGCGTGTTGGCAAAGGTTTTGGGCTTCTGCACGGAGTTGGCCGAGAAGAAGGCCGCGTTGTCGCTGCCCTTCCGCATGGTGAGGGCCATGAAACCCTGCTCGGCCAGCTCGTACTCCTTCCTCTCCGAGATGAGCACCTCGGTGGGGATCTTGGTCTGGAGCTCGCCCATGGCCTCGTACTGGTAGATGGGGAGGTCCTCCACGGCGCCGCCGCCCTTGGGGCCGATGATGTTGGCGCAGAAGCGGTACTTGGCGAAGCTGTCCGTGATGCGGGAGGCAAAGGCAAAGGCCGCGTTGCCCCAGCAGAAGGCGTTGTCTCCGGAGGCCACGTTCTCCTCGTAGTTGAAGCTCTTGACCGGCTTGGTATCCGGCCCGTACGGGGAGCGAAGGAGAAAATGGGGAAGGGCCAGCCCCACGTTCCGTGCGTCCTCGGTCTCCCGGAAGGACTGCCACTTCGTGTACTGGGGCATGTCGAAGATGGAGCTGAGGTCCTTGAGGTTGGGAAGGCCCGCAAAGCTGTCCAGCCCGAAGAACGACGCTCCGGCCGCACCGATGAAGGGGGCGTGGCTCATGGTGGCCACGCTCGCCACCTCCTGCAGGAGCCGCAGGTCCTGGGATCCCGGTCCGAACTCGTAGTTGCCGATCATGGCCGCATAGGGCTGGCCGCCGAACTGGCCGTACTCCTGCGTGTAGACCTTCTTGTACAGGCCCGACTTCGTGATCTCGGGCGCGTCCTCGAAGTCGTCCAGCAGATCCTCCTTGGAGACGTTCACGACCTCCACCTTGATGTTCTCCCGAAAGTCCGTCCGGTCGATGAGGAACTTGAGCGACCGCCAGGCGGATTCCAGTTTCTGAAAATCCGCGTTGTGCAGGATCTCATCCACCTGGGCGCTCAGCTTCCGGTCGATGTCCGCGATCATGTCGTCGGCCAGGGACGAGGCGATGCGCTCCCCTTCCCTCCCGGGCTTGAGCAGCTCGTCGATGAAGGCCTGCACGCCCTGACGGGTCATGTCGTAGCCCTCATCCCCCGGCTTGACCTTGGTGGCCTGGACGATCTCGTCCAGGAGCGACCCCTGCTCCGCGGTCTCCTGGGCTTCCGCCTTTTGGGTTTCCTTTTCGGTTTCTGCCATCACCATCCCCCCTTTACTCATCCAATCCGAGTTCTTTCAGCAGCCGGGCACGGCTGTCCTTGTCTTCCACCAGCTCGCTGATTTTCTTGCGAAAGGCCGGGACGTTCCCGAGAGGCCCCTTGACCGCCTTGAGGGCGTCTCGAAGCTCCATGAGCTTGGCCAGCTCCGGGACCTTTCGAATGACGGCGTCCGGCTCGAAGTCCTTGATGCTCTTGAAGTCCAGGTTGACGCCCATCTCCTCGTCCGGGTCCTCGGAGAGCTTGTTCTTGACCGTCGTCTCCAGCTTCAGGTCCTGGCCCTCGAGGACGCTGTTGAAGTTGTCCTTGTCGATGTTGACCGTCTTTCGATCCTCCAGGGGCGTGTCGTCCGACCTCCCTGTAAAGTCCCCCATGACCATCACCTTGAGAGGGAGCTCCACCTCTTCCTCGGCACCCCCCGTGGCCGGGCGATACACGATGTTGACCCTCTCCTTGGGCGCAACCGATGCCTCTTTTGCCATGATCTACCTCCATCTGGATGGTGGTGTTCGACCCGAAATCGGGTCACGCTTCCTCGTCGTCTGTTTCCTCGTTCCGGCGGACTCGGTCCGTTCCCGCCGGTTCCTCCATCCTTCCTGGCCCCCTCTCTTTTTCCGCGCTCCAAAAAAGGGCGGAGTGGCCTTTCCTCAGACCAGGTCCAGGGCCTTGACCGGATCCAGAAGGGCGATGCGGCGGATCAGGCCCTCCCGCGCCGTCTCTTGCTCCTCCCCCTCTCCCCGCAGCCCCTTGAGGGCCAGCACCAGGGCCTCCACGGCGAGAGCCGGCTCCCACTGCTCCACCTTGAACTCGTCCAGAGCGGCGAGCGCCGCCTTCACGTGGGCTCCGATCAGGGTCTCCTGCCTGGCCTGGAGCAGGAGGCGACAAAGCCCCAGCTGCCAGAGGAATCGCTCCCGGGCGGCCCCTGCCGTGTTCCGCCCCTCCAGCAGGGACTCCAGGGCCTCACCGATCTTGTTCTCCTTGACGAGGTCACGGGACCGGTTCACCGCCTCGGCCACCTTTGCCTCCAGGGAACCGCCTGCCGGGGCGGGCGCCTCGTCCGCCCCGGGTCCCTGCTTCAGGGAGGACAGCCAGTCCCTCGTCTCCTCATCGGCAAAAGGTCTCCCGTCCGTGAATCGAAGCCTTTCGACCCCGGGAAGCCGCATCGCGTAGAGCCTCGTCTCGGCCTCGACGGCCTCCCGTGCCTCCGGTCTCTGAAGATGGTCCAGGGCCTCGGCCGAGTAACGGCTCAGGTCCAGCCAGAAAAGGAACTGCGGCACGTGGGACTCGGCCGATGCGAGCAGGTCCTGCCACCCGCCGTTCGCGTGAAGGCGCTCCAAGGCGGAGGCCACCTGTTCGTCCGGCGGCGGGAGCCGGGTGGTTCCCTTGTCGTCCGGGGGCAACGTCTCCACGGACATCCAGGCGGCGATCCGGTTCAATCGAAGAACGCGCGGGTCCATGGGGTCTCGAGCGGCCAGCAGGTCGGATGCGCGCGCCACCAGGCCCAGGCCGCTCTCCAGCAGGGTCTCGGGGTCTTCGTCCCCCGCATTCGGCGATGCGGCGGCGGGTTGTGGAGACGGCTGCGGGGGGGGCGGCGGGGCCGTCGATTTCCGCTCGGCCGGTTCGGGCGGCGGCGTTTCCGGGGGGGCGGCCTCGGCAGGCGTCTGGGCCTCGGACGCCTCTGAAAGCGCCCCGTCCACCGCATGCATGAGGCGCTGGAGCATCGGGGCACCGTCCAGGTTGTCCCCGAGGAACCGGTCCAGGGCGTCCAGGTCCCCCAGCAGCCCGTCGCGCCGATCCTTGGGCCAGGCCCCCGGAGGAAGTCCTGCCACCTCCGCCCGGGTCTTCTCCTCCCACCAGGCGAGGGCGTTGATCCGGCCCTTCACGCGCTTCTTTACCGGATAGAGGGTGTCCCAGAAGGTCTCCACGAGGTCCCGAAGCACGTGAACACCGGTTTCCAGGCCCTCCCATCCCTGGGTCCGGGTCAGGGCGGTACACAGGTAGCAGGCCACCAGGAGGTCCTTCGACTGCCCGGACAGGATCGTCTCGCACAGCTCGATCACCCGGGGCCAGTCCACGGCCCCGGATGCCGTCGGGGAGGAGAGCTTTTCGATCTCATCGGAAAGCGCCTCGTAGTTCGCCTCGAACCGAACGTCCTCCCCGGCGGGTTGGTTTTCGGTGACGGGCGTTTTCCCTAACTCCGCACGATCCATGTCCTTCCTCTCGGCGCCTGCCCTCCCGGTTCGGGCCGCGGCATCAGCGTGTCCAGCACGGGACGATCTTCGACGGCACCTTGGTCGGCGCCCGGTTCAGCAGGGCGATCACCGGCTCGCTTCCCGAGACCTGGTAGGCGATCTTGACCCATTCGATCTTCAGGTTCTTCAGGTCCTCCTCATGGCCCGGAAAGGACCCGGGCGGAAAGGAGTGGGTTCCGTCCCGAAAGTCCTCGAGGAACTCGGCAAAGCCCATTCTACCGGGGTAGGTCTTCTCGAGGGTCAGATTGGGGAAGGAGAGGGTCAACACGACATCGCCGCACGTCTTGGGGTCCCAGGTAAACGTGGCGCTGTTGGGGTAGTTGTAATTCTCCAGGGTCTTCTTGCCGTCGGCGCAGTGGAGGTCCAGGACGCACCCGAAAGGCTCCACCGCGGCCTCCTTGTTCACCTCCAGGGGCAGCGTTTTCATGGAGACCGTGTACGCCGGCCGGTAGTTGATGACCCCGGTCTTGCCCTGGTTCAGGAAGTGAATGAAGGCCCCGTGAAACGGAATGCGGTTGTCCCGGAAGTCCTCCCGGGCGTAGAAGCCGGTCTTGTTCCGGCCGATGAAGGGCTTGCCCGCACTCTCGAGGAACTTCCAGACCACACCGTCCGTCTTGTCGAAGAGGATCTGGGGGAGTTTTTCGGGATCGGCGCCGGGGAGGGCGCTCAGGACCTGATCCTCCCACTGGGTCTGAAGAAAACAGGCGGTCTCGTCGGCGGCGAACTGAATGAGGTAGGCAAAGGGGCCGAAGACCATGTCCCAGACCACGGGAAAGTGGTCCCGCTTGACCACGGAAGCCTTGAGCTTGTAGTAGTTTCGATAGGTGACCGCAAAGGGGGACTCCTGCTGGGAGGACTCCCCGAGGTATGAGAAGCAGCGGGCGTACATGTCGAAGCTCTGCTTTCGTGAGGCCACGGCCATGTCGATCTTCTGAAGCGCCTGGACGTAGGCGTTCCACGCCTTGGCCTGTTCCAGCCGGGCCTCGATCTCCCGGGCCTTCTCCTTGTCGATGTTGCGGTACGTGGACTCGAGCACGGCCTCCTTGTCCTCGGCAAGACGATCGGCCACGCTCGCCCCTTTTTCCTTCTTCCCGGCCTCCACCTTGGCGAGTTTCTTGATGTCATCCAGGCCGGACACCATGCCGGCCCAGGAGGGGGCCTCGTTTCTGGCCCCCAGGGCGGCGATCTCCCGGGCCACGCGATCGAGCAGAAGGAAATAGGGGTTCTGATCCGTGGTCATGAGGGACGCCATGCGCCGCCACCCGGCCCCGGTGTCGCCCCGGTTCATGCCGTCGTGAAAACGCTTGATGAAGGCGTACCAGGCTTCGAAAAACTCCTGCTCGTACCAGGACCAGAACGCCTTGACGTTCTTCTCGAACAGGGGCCTCACCCTCTCGTCGTCCAGGGCCTCCTCGATGGTCTGAATGAAGGCCTGGACGTGGGTCCGGCCTCCGGCCGTAAAGGCCCCGGGCACTCGGACGCCCTCGTGAAAATCCCCGGCCTCCGAGACCCCCCAGAAATCGGTCAACCGCACATCCGGGGCCTCGGGAACCCATTTTCGAATGAGCCAGCGAAGATCCCCGCCCTTCCTGTTCAGAAGCTCCACCAGAGCCAGCTGGAACGCCTCGAGCCTCTCCCTCGTCTCGGGCCGGTCCCGGTCCCAGGCCAGGTAGGCGTAGTAGATGTCCCCGAACTTGGAAGCGACCTCCGGCGGGATGTCCCTGTCCCGGGCCATGAGGAGGTCCCTGGTGATCATCTTGAACTCGTCGGCCAGGGTCAGCTTCTTGCCCGAAAGGTGCTCCTTGAGCACGATGATCCTCGCCACAGCGTATCCGAGGTAGTCCACGAACTCGTCTTCGGGCGTGCCCTTCGTTACCCGCGCGAGATTCTGGGTGAGCTTTCGATCCATGGGGACGAGGAACCCCCTCCTGAAGAGATCGGCGAAATGGGCCCTCAGGCCGTCCGCCACGCGAAGACTGTGGTCCAGCCCGAACCGGGGCAGGAGCCACGATCGATTCTTCTCGTCCATCTCCAGGAGCTCGAGCCGCATCTTGTCCAGCATCAGGAGGTCCGTGGCCTTGTCCCCGGTGAGGCGCGGGGGATCGTAGAACGCCTGCTTGAACCCCTCCATGGTGGTGCGGTTGTGGACATAGGCGAAGCCGAGAAGCCCACAAACCGAAAGTCCGATCAGGAGCCAGGCCAGCAGGCCCAGATTGCGGGTCAGCCGGCGCCAGACGAGGAACTCGAGAATCGGGCTGAAGACGTTTCGATCCTCCGGGAGGATACTCTGGAAGAAGTCCCGCAGAAAGAGCCCTGCTTCCTGGTCCGGTTCGGGCTCGGCCTGAGGCTCGATGCCCGTCACGGCAAGAAACTCGCTCGCAGGGCTTCCTTCACGCCGGGCGCTGGAAAAGTACAGGCCCCGCAGAAGGGGCGTCTCCTGAAAAGCGTTCTCCTCGAACACGGCCTTGAGGAAGCTGAAGAGGCCCGGCCCGAAACGTTCGAACTCATTGGGAAAGAGAAGGGTCCCCGGGGAGGGGTTGGTGGGCCGGTTCACGAGGATGAGCCGAAGCGCCTTGAGGTCCCCGGCGATCTTCTCGAGACCCTTCTTCGCGACCTCCTCCCAGTAGGGGTTCAGGGCCGTGTTCATGTAGCCCATGGCCTGTGACATGGACTCCGGCGGAAGCCGGTGGGTGAAATCGGTGAACCCGTGCACCAGGTCCATTTTCGTGACCAGGACGTAGACCGGAAAGCGGACCCCCATGATGCGCATCATCTGGTCGATCCGGCGGCGAATGCTCTGGCCGTCCTCCCGAATCTTCTTCTCGTCCGGGTCGAGGAGCTTGTCCGCGGAGATGCCGACGATGACGCCGTTCAGGGGCTCCCTCTTGCGATACCTGGACAGGAGGGTGAGAAACTGCTTCCACTCTTCGAGATCCGGGCCCTCGTCGATGGGAATGGTGTACCGGCCGGCCGTATCCAGGATCACGGCCTGCTCGAAGAACCACCAGTCGCAGTTCCGAGTGCCGGAGATGCCGGATGCCCGGGACACCTCGGTCATGGAGGAGCTCAGTCTCGCGTTCTTGATGGCCGATGTCTTCCCCGTCCTGGACTCCCCCATGATGAGGAACCAGGGAAGGACGTAGAGGGGATTTCCCTTCTTTCTCAGGCGGGAGCCCTGAAGCTTTTTGACCGACGCCTTCCAGTGCTCCTGAAGCTCCTGCAACTGAAGACGCTCCGAGACCGGGGCATCCTTGATGGCCTTGCGGTCCTGATCGATCACCCTCTGGACAAACTTGCGCTCCCGGCCTCTCAGGAGAAGCTTCTTCAGGAAGACGACCCCGATGGTGAGACCCACCAGCCCGGCTACGAGAACGGCGCCGACCCACAGGGGCCAGTCCTGTGTCCGGCAGAGTCCGTACGCCCCCGCGCAGAGGAGGGCGAACAGGAGGAGAAGCAGGAGTCCCTTCAGAATCGTGCGAATCGCCTTGCCCATGGCTCCCTTTTCACACCGGCGCCTTCCCGGTGAAACGCCGGCGATGTCGATCCGTGCAGGCCCGCCGGTGCGCGACGAAGACCGTCTTTGTATGTTCCGCCGGCAACCTGTGCCCGTTGCGCCCCGATCAGAAACCGGCGCCGAAAAACCGCGACACGTCGGCCTGAAGCATCCGGTCGAAGAGGACGTAGAGGCCGGCGAAGATCAACACCGGCAGGAGGGCGACCCCGAAGGAAAAGGGGGTGCCCCCCCGCCATGCCCTCCTTTTGCTTTTCTTTCGCTTTCCGGTGCCCGGCTCGTACCCCTCCGGAAAAAGCGCCGAAGGAAAGGCCAGCTCCGTGTTGTCGGTGACCCGTTTCAGGTTCGTGTACCGAATGTCTTCCATCTTCCCGTCGTCCGAGGCCTCGAAGTACTGTCCCCGGAACCCCAGGGCCAGGCAGAACGCATAGACCTCGCGGACGTCCCGCTCCTCCAGGTCCAGCGCGTTCAGCCGGGAGTAGAACTCCTCCCCGGCGGCCGTGGTGTTGAAGTGCTCCCGCTGGAGCTGGGCGCCTTCCCAGGCCTCCTTGCCGGCCCAGGCCGAACAGAGCAGGCGTTCGTCCACCCAGGCGCAGACCGGGAAGAACGCCTTGCGCCAGTCTTCGGGATCGAACCCCTGGGCGTCCCGGCAGGCCTCGGACCGCGCAACGAGCTCGTGGACCGTTTTGGAGACGGCGTCGTACTCGAAAGACGCGGTCTCACAGGTGTCGGCCACATACGCCGTGTAGGCGATCAGTTCCGTGAAGCAGTCGAGCAGCGCCATGGGCCCCTCTTCCCTCTCCTCCAAGCTCGTTCGAAGGATGGCGTCACATCCGTGAAATCACCAGGTCCACGTTCGCATCCTCCGGTGCGTCGTCCCAGTGCAGGCAGACGTTCCCGCTCCGGGCCAAGTCGGCCCACCGGGGGTGTGTCTTGTCCAGCATGAAGCAGTAGGAGCCCGACCGCTTCGGAATGCCCGGAGGGGGCGTCAGCCTCGCCTCCGCCGGGATCCCCGGCAGCGCGCGGGACATGAGGTTGGGCATGGCCTCGGCGCTCCCGATCTTGGCCAGGTGCTCGATGGCATTTCGCACCGTGTTCCCGTCCTCCTCGGTCCGGACGACCAGACAGAAGAAGTTCCGTTCGGAAAAGGACTCCTGCGGGACCTGGCCCTTGAAGTCGTGGTCTTCGCGAACCAGGTGAATGACGTTTTCCGCCCCCACGATGATGGCGTTGACCAGCTCCCCGATGAGGGTCTCCGCATCGTGGAAACATCCGTCGAGATCTTCATGATCGTATTCGGGCATCAAGGGGGTCTCGTCCACAAGCCGTCCCAGGGCGTTGATGCGATCCGTAAAGGTGCTCAGCTCGCCGACGAGCTGGCGAAAGAGGCCGAACAGGTGCCAGGGATGGACCGTGGGGGTCTCCACCCAGTGATGGAGAAGGGGCACGTAGCGGTTGAACAGGGCCAGGGCCAGGAGGTAGCGCAGGGTGTTCCCCTCGAAATCCGACGACCTCACGTCCTTGGTCAGCGCGTAGGACTCCAGGGCGTGGCAGCGCGAGGTGACTTCGTCCCGAACGGCCTTGAGCACGGCCATGAGGGCTTCCGATCCGTCCAGGGTCATGGTTGGCGGAATGAAACGCTCCGAGAGACATACGTCCGCCCCGTCCTGCTCCAGGCCGGCCACAGGGATGAGCCAGTGATCCCGATACCCGTCCACCTCGCTCTCCCAGATGATCTTCAGGGTGATCGTCATGAACCGCACGCCGGCCGAAGGTCCATCCCCGTGGAGGTCCTTCACCTCTTCCGGCTCCACGGAGCAGGCGTAACGCTTCCATGCAGACGAGGCGTTCCGTTCGCCTTCATAGACGGACACGTTGGCTTCCTTTGCGTCCCACTTCTTCAGACCGAGATAGACCCGGACCGGCCTTTCCCCCTCCAGATCGAAGGCGGCGTCTTCAAAGGTCCTGGGCTGAATGGAGGCGTTTCCCGGAAACGCCGCCCACGTCCCGTCCTGGAACAGGACCTCGCCCTCCGCCACCTCGAAGACCCTCTTTTTCAGCGCCTCTTTCTCGACGCGGAAGCGGCGGACCCCCCAGAAATGGGGACAGGCGTACCGGAGAAGCGGCCCGAGGAGGGCTAGGGTGTTGCGCTCCAGCTGCTGAAAGTGCTGGGGTTGAAGAAAGAGGCCCTGGTGCCAGAAAAGGGGTCGTTGCGGCTCCGTCATGGCGTCGTCTGCTCCTGTACGGCCTGTTCTCCCAGGATGAGGGTCACCTCGAGGGGCTGTACCTTGGCCACCCGCTTTCGCCTGATGATCCCCTTGGTTTCCACGGTGTGGGGGATCTCGAAAAGGGCGGTCACCTTGCCCGGCTCCAGGGCGTAGTATCCCGCAACCACGCCCACCCAACGGGCCTTTTCCGCGCGGTCCAGCACAAGGGTTTTGGTCTGCCCGGGCTCGACATAGACCCTTCGCACGGCCATGAACGTGGGATCCGTTCCCTTGGCCTCCAAGAGCTGCCGCAAACCGTCTTCGTATTGGGAGAGCTTCTTGAACTGGTTGGCCTCGCTCAGCTGGTAGACGACCATGAGAAGGGCGTGGGGCCTGTCGTCGAAGGCATTGAGAAGTTTGACGGACCTGTAGGTGATCTTGACGCCTTTTGGCCCATAGTCCCACGAGGGCGCGGGGTCGGGTTTGTGAGCGCATGCACCCATCAGCCAAAGGAGCGCGGTGGCGCACACCAGACCACGAAGCACGGTGGACGGGCGATTCGAAACCATGGCAACCCTCCTGTCCATTCCACGGGCACGCTACATCTCACAGGAAAGTGACGCCGGTGCCGTCATCACATCGTGCCGCAGGCGTGATAGGGACTTGCATTTTGGGGGCATCTTAGCCGAAGATGCTGTTGGTATTCAACAAGAAAAAAAATCACAATATATGGTGGTTAGTGACTTGGTCATGAGACCTGGGTTTCGGGTCTGTCGTTTCACGAATCGGAGGAAACGTTGGTATATCAGTTCGTTAAAGGAAAGGACGGAGGCCCTGGTGAACGTGGAGCGCGGAGACGCAAAGGGGGAGGCCCGATGACGGACGTCTTTGCCTTTCTGGACCGATCCGGAATCGCCTACGAGCGCCATGACCACGCGCCGGTGTACACCGTGGAGGAGGCCCTTCGCCACGTTCCGCCGCTTCCGGGGGCCAAGCTGAAGAACCTGTTCCTCTGCGACCGGAAGGGCAACCGTCGCTTTCTCGTGGCCGTGGGGTTCGACAAGCGCGTCGATCTGAAACGGCTCGCCCGGGTCCTGGAGGTGCCCCACCTCCGGTTCGGGTCGCCGAGGCGTCTGGCGGAGATGCTCGACCTGGAGCCGGGTTCGGTGTCGCTTCTGGGCGTGGTCAACGACACCCGGCTGGCGGTGGAGGTGGTGGTGGATCGTGCCGTCTGGAAGCAGGAGGCCTTTCAGTGCCATCCCCTCGTCAACACGAGCACCCTGGTGATCGCCCGCGAGGGACTGGAGCGGCTGTTCGAGCAAACGGGACACCGGCCCAGGGTCGTGGAGGTGCCCGGTGAGGGGCAGGCAGGCCGCAGGTGGCAGGTCTCAGGTTGCTGGTAACGGGTTTCAAGCAGCGGGTGGCCGGCAATCAGGGACATGTTCCAAGGAACCAGCTCCAGATGACCCGAACCTGGAACCTGGAACCTGAAACCTGTGACCTGAAACGGGGTGGTCACTCCCCCCCTTCATCCGGCGGCTCCATCATGCGGCGGTTCAGCCGGTAGGCGAAGGCCAGGATCTCCGCCACGGCCTGGTAGAGCTCCGGCGGGATCTCTTCCTCGAAGTCGAGCTGGATCAGCGCTCCCACGAGGTCCGGGTCCTCGGTGACGGGGACCCCCCCCTCCCGGGCGAGCTCGATGATGCGCTCCGCCACCAGCCCACGCCCCTTGGCCGTCACCCGGGGGGCCTGGTGCTTGCCTGGGTCATACTTGAGCGCGACCGCTTTTTTGAGCTTGTCCAGCATCAGATGACCACGTCCACGGCCCCCGAGACGGCGGCGGATTCCACGAAGGGCGCCCACTCGGGGTCGTCCTCGCGGCGTTCCCGGCAGGCGACGGTGCCGGTCTCGAGCCCCATTGCCTCGAGGGCCTCTCGAAGCTCCGGGAGACGGCCTTCCACGAGGTCCGCCGTCTCCCGGCGCTCCACCAGAATGCGCAGGCTCACCACCGACCGGTGCTGCGATACGGCCACATCCATGCGCCCCAGCCGGGTGAAGTCCAGGGTCAGGGAGAGAAAAAACTCCTCCTCGTCCTCGCCGGGTTTGCGGGCGAAGAGCTCGCCTCCGCGAAACCCGTCTTCCGGATGTCCGGGAATGAACCAGAACCAGCCCAGGCCCTCCTTCCACGCCGTGTGATTGAGCATCTGGTCCTGCTGAATGACGTGCAGGGCCTGATCCACCTGGCGGGCCAGGGCGTCCTCCGGACCCTGCTTTCCGAGCGCCGCCTTCAGGGCCAGCAGGAGGCCTTTGAGATCGGTGCTTGCCAGATCGCGGAGGGACGCCCCGTGTCCCTCGACCAGAAGCCGGGCGATCCGGCCCTCCAGGAACAGCCCGGACTCTCGAAGCTGCCGGCTCAGCCACTGAACCCCGTTTTCCCGGGGGCCCCGGTACAACAGGGCCGGCAGGCGGTCGCGGAGAAGACTCAGCAGGCGGCGTACGTCGTCGCTCAGCCCTTCATCCCGGGCCCTCCCGGCCAGGGCTTCCAGGCTCCGCCCCAGGTCTGCACGGTCCGGTCGGCCCGCGGCCCACAACCTCACGGCCGAGACGGGCTCGGCGGTGTTTCCTCCGATGACCTTGAGCAGAATGCGCTCGCCGGCGGTGTGCACCTGGAACAGGTGATTCCGCCCGGCCTGGAGGGGGCGGGTCGCAAAGGCCCGGAACTTCGCCCCCCGGGCCAGGATGAGGACCTCCCCTTCGGCGCGGGCCTGGACGACGGTCCCCCGAAAGGTGTCCCCCGGGGCGAACCGCAGTCCGCCCGCCTGGTCGGAGGACCGGGCCTTTGGGAACTGGGTGAGGATCCGGGAAATGTCGCGCAACATGACGAACGGGCCGGAGCACCGTCAGAAACGGCCCTGCCGGGAATCTCCTTTCATGATTTCGCAGCGGCCCCCAGCTTGAGGAACAGATCGATCTCCGCCACGGAAAGGCCCAGGCGCTGGGCCGCCTCTTCCTTGCTCAACCCTCTGTCCAGGAGGGATCGAATGGCCTGTCTCGTGGCATGGGTCTGATCGAGGGACACCTGATCGCGGACCAGGGGCGAGTCCGAGGTCTCGCACAGGGCATTGAGTTGTTCGCAGCGCCGCTCGGCACGATCCAGGGTTTCGTCGAGCCTCCCCAGGAGCCGGTGGGTGAGCTCCCGCTTCTCCTCCAGGTTCCCCTCCAGCTCGCCCGCGATCTCCCGCATCTCGGCAAGGATCTCGCCGGAGCGGCGAAGGGACTCCATCTGGGCTTCCATGTCCCGGATCCTTCGCCGGTTCCCGGTCACGATCAACCACAGGAGAACACCGACCAACAGGGCGTCGATGAGGATTTGACCCACCATCCAGAGCTGTATGTCCATCCGTGCCTTCTTTGATCGGAGGGCCCCGGTCTGCTAGATGACCAGGTCCACCTTGTGGTTCCGGGGCTTCTTGAGACCGTTCGAGCCGTAGCTCAAGGGCTGGTCGCCGTCGTTGGGCTCTTCGATCACCTCCATCTCCATCGTTCTCTGCCCGTTCCTTTCCTCGGCGGTTTCCCGCTGCTCGTCTTCTTTTCCGGAATGCCCCCTGTGCTTCCCTCTTGCCTGGCGATTCGTCGGCCGCTGCTTGTGCGGAGACTTCCGGACCCGGTTGGACGACGGGATGACCGGGGCTGCGCCGGTGAGTCTGGACACGTCGTTCATTGCGTTCCTCCGTATTTCGGTTCCCGAAGGAGATGCTGGACGGTTCCGGAGGAGGTCGGGATCGGCGCGAAGGAGGCTTCGCCTCGGGTCCAGCGGTTCAGACAACGAAGATCCCGGTGATGACGACGTGGATCTCATCGGGGCGGAGAAGCTCCTCCAGGATGTTCCGGGCCTCCGCACGAACGGTGAGGCTCATGCTGCGCAAGTTCTCCCCCTCGGCGGCCAGCCGTGTCATGCGGCGATACAGCCGGTCGCGGACGCGGACCTGCTGGTTCCGGAACCGGTTCGAGGCCGGGCGGTCCCAGGTCACCACCAGGTTGACCCGGGCCATGCGGCCGTCCGCCCCCGAGGGAAGCGGAATGTAGAACGGTGCCAGGTCTTCCTTGACCAGCCGGTCCGCCGGCTCGCTCTTCCTCTCGGCCCTCTGAACGGGCTTCGCGGGAAGGCCGGCCTCTCCGGCCGGGAGGAAGAGCCAGGCCCCCAGGCCTGCGAGAAACACGACCGAGGAAACCACCAGACCCAGAGCGGCCGTCCGGGCGATCCTCAGCCTGGAGGTCAGGGACTGGAGCCTGCTGAAGAACCCTCCGGCGACGGCCGGGTCCGGCCGTTCGGCGTCGTTGGACAGGGACGCCGGGTCGTCACGGGGTTCGTCTCTGTATTCGCTCTGGGCATCCATGTGGTCATCCCGGGTGGCCGCAGCCACCAAAGGTGGCCGAAGCCGCTAGAAGCGGCAGGGTCACGCGGCGGGGAAGTAGCCTCTGAGGGCCCCCCGCAGCCTCAGCACCGCCTTGGTGTGGAGCTGAGAAATGCGGGATTCCGTGTAATCCATCACATCGCCGATCTCTTTCATGGTCAGCTCTTCGTAGTAGTAGAGGGACACCACCGTGCGCTCGTTCCGGGGCAGCTTCTCGATGGCTTTGGCGATGATGCTTCGAATTTCCGCCAGGTCCAGGGAGTCGGAGGGGTTCTCCGGCGTCAGCTCGGCGGGCGTTTTTCCGGGGCCGGACCGGGTCGCCTCCGCCGGAAAGACCTGGCCCAGCTCGTCGTCGCTGATGACCGAGATTCCGCGCGTTTCGTCGAGGAGGGTGTAGTAGGCCTCCATATCGATTCCCAGCTCACCGGCCACCTCTTCGTCCCTCGCCGGCCGCATGTTCTCGTTCTCCACCTTGGAGAAGGCGGCCTCGAGACGGCGGGCGTTCCGCCGGACGGAACGCGGAACCCAGTCCATGGATCGGAGCTCGTCGAGCATGGCTCCGCGGATCCGGAACTCCGCATAAGACTTGAAGGCCACGCCTTTGTCTTCGTTGAACTTGTCCACCGCATCCAGCAGCCCCATGATGCCGGCGCTCACCAGGTCGTCCTGGCTCACGTGCTGCGGAAGGCGCATCCCGAGCCGCCCGGCGATGGTTTTCACCAGTGGGGCGTAGGTCAGGATCAACCGCTCCCTTTCGTGGGACGACAGCACGGGCGGCCCCGAGGGAGATGCCTGGCTGTAGCGTTTCAGTTTGATGGTCGCCGGGTTCGGCATGTCGTCACCTTGATCAGTGCTCAAGAAACCGCTGCCAGAAGAACCGGATGTCTCCCTCCAGGTCCGGCTCTCCCCGGCTGCTCATGAGCACGTCGGCCACCTTGAGGATCCGGTCGCTCGAAGGGGCGTCTGGAAAGCACTCCAGGACGATCCTCTGCTTCCGGACGGCGGCCGGCATCAGCTTGTCAAAGGGGATCCATCCCAAATAGTCCAGCGAAGGAGACCCCAGGAACTGATCCACCACCAGGCTCAGGTGGCGGTAGATCCTCTCGGCTTCGTGACCGTTCCGCGCCTCATTCACCAGGATCTTGAATCGCTTCTGCTTGTAGCGGCTGGTCAACACCTTGATCAGTGCGTAGGCGTCCGTGAGCGATGTCGGCTCGTTCGTGATGAGCACCACCTTGTCCATGGCCGCGTAGTTGAAGTACATCACATTGGAGGAGATCCCCGCGCCTGTGTCGATGAGCAGGACGTCGAAGCGGTCCTTGAGGGCGTCGAGCTCGTCCAGAAGGAGGAGGCGCTGGGTGTTGTCGAGCTCCGTGAGCTCGGGGATGCCGGACGCGGCCGGAAGCAGCTTGAAGCCTCCGGGCCCTTCGATGAGGATTTCCTCGAGGCTTCGCTCTCCCCGGAGGAGGTGGTCGATGGTGTATCGAGGATTCAGGCCGAGCATGACGTCGAGGTTGGCCAGCCCCAGGTCCGCATCGAGGACGAGAACGCGCTGGCCCATTCGGCACAGGGCCAGGGCCAGATTGGCCACGACGCTCGTTTTGCCGACACCGCCCTTGCCGCTGGTGACCGAGATGACGCGAATTCGCCCGCGCGCACCCTTGCGGTCGCCCTCCCGCTCCGCCATGGCCCGGCCCGTCTTATCCTGTGCCATGTGATCCTCGACCAAGGACCTGAGCCCTGTTGCTTGATCCATGTTTCGTTACCTCGTTCGCAGCAACGGGTGGTGAACCTCCCGCGGTTTTCGACATGCCGAGCATGAGCTTTGCGAGCCGTTTTCTGGTAGCGGCCTCGATGTCCTCGGGGACCTGCTGTCCCGTGGTGAAGTAGGAGACGGGTTTCCGTCTCGTTGCGAGAAAGTTGAGCATCCCCGAGACTTCTCTCACCTCGTCCAGCTTGGTGAAGATGTAGCTCTTGAAGGGGACGCGCCCGAACTGCTCGCGGGCGCGCAGGAGATTCCCGTAGTCGGTGGCGGCGCTGAGCACGAGGAAGTGGTGGACATCGTCGCGGTCTCGAAAGAGCCGCACGAGCTCTTCGATGTCTTCCTCGCGATTGGGGCTGCGTCCGGCCGTGTCGATCAGGATCAGCTCCGCGTCCCGGTTTCGCCGGAGGGCATCGTCCAGCTCTGCCCTTCCCGAGGCTACGTGGACCGGGAGGCCCATGATGCGTGCGTAGGTCTGGAGCTGGCTGACGGCTGCAATGCGGAAGGTGTCCAGGGTGATCAGGGCGGTTCGAATGCCCTCCTTCACGGCGCGCAGGGCAGCCAGTTTGGCCAGGGTCGTGGTCTTGCCCACACCGGTGGGGCCGATGAACGAGTAGATCTCCTGCTCCCCGGGGCGCGCTTCCGGTCGTGAGACGAAGACCCGGCGAAGAACGCGGGACAGGGACTCCTGCAGCAGCTCGGTTTCTGTGCCGTCCCTTCGGGGCCTTTCCTCCCCCTGGAGCTCGGTCAGGAGGTCGTCCACGAGCTCCGGTCGGAGTCCGAAGGTGCGGAAGTGCCCGTAAAGGGTTCGAACGGATCGGTCGTAGTAAAACTCGGGGGGGACGGCCGTTCGGGCGTCGGCGCTCAGAATGGCGGCCTTGATGTCCCGCAGCTCGCGCTCCAGGGCGTCCCAGCGCTCCATCATGGACTCCCGGCTGAGCGCGTCGGATTCGGCCTTGGGCTGCGAAAGAACGTCCGGAGCGGTGTAGTCCACCGCCGCGGTGACCTCCACGCGCTTTCGCCCGTCCCCCTTTTCCGGATGAGACGGCGGAAGGGTCCTGGTGCGAAGGATCACGGCGTCAGGCCCCATTTCCTTCTTGACCAGCCGGAGGACCTCCTGGTTGCTGTGGCCTATGAATCGTTTGATGTTCATGAGGCCTCGACCCGAATCTCTTCGACGGTTT
>CAYYVD010000038.1:0-17698 GCA_964475045.1 uncultured Desulfobacterales bacterium
CTCGGTGGTCACCCCCTGCCGGACCTTGTGCGCGTTGTCGGGGCGGACCAGCAGGACCAGGTCGTCATGGGCGTGGGCGTCGACAAAGCCGGGGCAGACGATCCGGCCGTCCGCTCGAAACACCTCGGCCCCGGGCGGGATCGGCCCTTCGGGGGCCAGGACGGCCTCCACCGTGCCGCCTCGGACCAGGACGTCCGCCGGGCGAGCCTCTGCGCCCGTGCCGTCGATCACCCGGCCCCCTCGAATGACCAGCGGCTCCGTTGGTTGGGCCATGGGCTAGTAGTCCGTCTTGATGAACTCGTAGATGCGTTTTTCTCGATCGGTGAGCGGCTCGCCGAGATCCTGGAGCTTGTGGAGGAAGATGTGAAAGTAGTCGTGCCGTAGGTTCTCCCGGCCGGAGATCACGAACGAGCGGTTCCGGGTCCAGTTGACCGGAGACTGGTTCTTCCGGTCCGCGTCCAGCACGCCTGCCAGAATCTGCTCCTTGTCCACGATGACGTCGATGGCCCGGCCCCCGAAGGCCTCGTGGATCGCATCGGCGTTGTGGTGCGCCACCTGGAACTCGAAACGCTGGGGCATGACCCCCAGGACGATGAGCTTGATCGTCACGCCCCGGGCCTCGGCGCGAATCAGCGCTTCCTCCAGACGCAGGCCCTCCTCCGGCATGACGCGGAGGTAGACCTCGAAGGCGGCGCCGTCGATCATCTCCCGAGCCTTGGCCAGGATCTCGTCGTCATCCCGAATGGTCCAGACGTAGTCGTAGTGGGTCACCACGTCCTCGGCCCGAATCATCCGCTCAAAGGACTCGATGTCGGTTTCGAAGCGATGCCGAAGGCGCTTGACCAGTTCCTCCGGAGGCAGCGGGGCGTAGAGGCCGGGCTCCAGCTCCACGGCGATGCCCCGGCTCTTGAGGGTCCGGAGGACGTCGTAGATGCGGGCCCGGGGGATCCCGGCCCGGACGCTCAGCTGGGAGCCGTTGATGGGCCGCTCGGCCCCGACCAGGGCCAGGTAGGCCTTCAAAGCGTACTGGGAGAGCCCCAGGTTGGTCAGGTGGTTCGGAATCTCCATGTCGCCTCCTGTGTTGCTTTCAACAGGATAACAGCGTCCGGGGACCGAGTCAAACCGGCCGTGTCTCGTCGAAACACCCTTTCACCACGAAGACCACGAAAAGCGCAGATAAAAAACTACGAAAGCCGCGAGAAGGGGAGAAAAGACCAAAATGACAAAAATGAAATGCGATCCTGGACTTGATGGTCAGAATGGATTTCCATTTGACATGAGACTGTCACATGGGTTTTGGGGGGTCTGTTCGCGTCCTTTCGCGGTTTTCGTAGTTGGATGATTTTTTGTCGTTTTTCGTGTCCTTGGTGTCCTTCGTGGTGAAAGAGGGTGTATGCGTGAGCGTCAACCGAGAATCTTAACTTTTTTACCGGCGTCCCTGTTTGCTACTGGAGCTCGCGCTTGCGGACCTTGCCGCGGTCGTCCTTGGGCAGGCGCTCGAGGAAGGTGACCCAGCGGGGGTACTTGTAGGGGGCGAGCTGGGTTTTGACGTACTCGGCGAGCTCCGAAGCCAGGTCGTCCGAGGGGGCGGTGCCGGGGTGGGGCACGATGAAGGCCTTGGGCTTGAGCAGGCCCTGGTCGTCCGGGGCCCCGATGACGGCACACTCCATCACGGCCGGGTGGGTGAGGAGGCAGTTCTCGATCTCGAGGGGGGCCACGAAGATGCCGCCCACCTTGATCACGTCCCCGCCGCGGCCCACGAACCAGAAGTACCCGTCCGGGTCCTTGCGGAAAAGATCGCCGGTGTTCACCCATTCCCCGTGAAAGGTCCGCTGGGCCTTCCCGTAGGCGTGCCAGTAGCCGAGGCCGGCGCTCTGACCCCGGGCCCAGAGCACGCCCGGTTCGTTGTCCGGGACCTCGTGGCCGTGGTCGTCCAGGACCTTGGCCTCGTACCCGGGCACCACCTCGCCCACGCTGCCCGGGCGGACGCGCCCGAGGCGGTTGGACAGGTAGCAGTGGTAGAGTTCGGCCGAGCCGATGCAGTCGAGGACCTCCACGTCGAAGGTCTGCCGCCAGCGGTGGTAGAGCTCGGCGGGCAGGGCCTCGCCGGCCGAGGTGCTGAAGCGCAGGGAGCTGAGGTCGCGCTTTCGGGCGTCGGGGTGGGCCACCATCTTGTTGATCATGGTGGGGACGTTGATGAGCACGGTGGGCCGGTAGCGCTCGATCATGTCGAAGATGCGCTCCGGGGTGCTCCGCTCGGAGAAGATGGCCGCGGCCGCGCCCGCGCCGAAGGCGAAGACCACGCCCGCGTCCCGGGCGTAGCCGAAGAAGAGCTTGGGTACGGACAGGGTGATGTCGTCCTCGGTGTAGGCGAGGACCTGCCGGGCGTAGTGCAGGTAGTTGTAGATGGAGTTACGGTGGGTGAGGGGCACGCCCTTGGGCTTGCCCGTGCTCCCGGAGGTGAACTTCCACAGGGCCACGTCGTCGGCATGGGTGTCCTCGGGGTCCAGATGGTCCGAGGTCCGGGCGACGAGGCGGTCGAAGGAGAGCAGGCCCTCGGGAGGCGTCTGGCCGCCCGCCACCAGGATGTGCTTGAGCCAGCGGGACCCGCGGGCCGCCTCCCGAATTTTGTCCGCGGTCTGGAGGTCCGCGATGGCCACCTTGGCGCGGGTGTAGTCCAGGAAGTAGGTGTAGTCCTTGACCTGGAGGAAGGAGTAGACGTCCGTGGCCACGGCGCCGATCTTCACGATGCCGAACCATGAGGCCACGAACTCCGGGGAGTCGTTGAGGGCGAGGAGGACCCGGTTCTCGGGCTCGACACCGAGTTCCCGGAGGACGTTGCCCACGCGGTTGGCGAGCACGTCCACGCCCTTGTAGGTGTAGGGGCGGTCCCCGTAGTAGAGGGCGGGCTTGTCCGCGCGGCCCTCCTCCAGGTTCCGGTCCAGGTAGAAGGTCGTGAGGTTGATCTGCTCGGGAATCTGATCCATGGGGTTCCTTCCTTTGCTTGGTCGGGCGTGCCCGGTTCAGGCGCTGCCCAGGTAGGCGGCCTGGACCTTGTCGTTGTGAATGAGGTCCGCGGAGGGGCCGGAGAGCGCAATGAGGCCGTTCTCGAGGAGGTAGCTCCGGTCCGAGGCCAGGAGGGCCTTCCGGGCGTTCTGCTCCACCAGGAGAAGGGTCTTTCCATCCCCTTGAAGGACCTCGATGATGCGGAAGATCTCGTTCACCAGGAGGGGCGCGAGGCCCAGGCTGGGCTCGTCGAGCATGAGCACCCGGGGGTCGCCCATGAGGGCGCGGCCGATGGCCAGCATCTGCTGCTCCCCGCCCGAGAGGGTCCCGCCCATCTGGGAGGTCTTGCCCCGGAGCACGGGGAAGTAGGCGAAGACGCGCTCCAGGCGGTCCGGGACGGGCTCCCGGGTGCGCTTGGCCAGGGTGCCCAGCTCCAGGTTCTCCTCCACGGTCATGCTGCCGAGGATCTGCCGGCCCTCGGGCACGTGCACGAGCCCCATGCGGGTGATCCGCTCCGGGGCCGTGCCGCGGATGGAGCGCCCGAAGAAACGGATGCGTCCCTCTCTGGGGCGGATGAGACCCGAGAGGGTCTTGAGGAGCGTGCTCTTGCCCGCGCCGTTCGCGCCGATGATGCTCACCACGGCGTTTTGGGCGATCTCGAGGCTCACGCCCTTGAGGGCGCGGATGCGCCCGTAGGCGACGTGCAGGTCCTCGACGACGAGCGGCGCTTCACTCGGCCCCGAGGTAGGCCTCGATGACCTTTGGGTCGTTTCGAATGTCATCCGGTGTCCCCTCGGCGATCTTGCTTCCGAAGTTGAGGACCGTGATGCGGTGCGCGATCCCCATGACGAGCTTCATGTCGTGCTCGATGAGCAGGATGGTGATGCCCTCGGCCACGACGGCCTCGATGAGGGCCAGGACCCCCTCGGTCTCGTTCGCGTTCATGCCGGCCGCGGGCTCGTCCAGGAGGAGGAGCCGAGGCTCGGTGGCCAGGGCCCGGGCGATCTCCAGGCGGCGCTGATCGCCGTAGGGCAGCTTGCTGTCTAGCTGCTCCCGCTTGGCCGAGAGCCCAACCCGGTCCACGATCTCCCTGGCCCGCTCCAGGAGGGCCTGCTCCCCGCGGGACGCCACAAAGGGCGGGCGCAGGAAGACCTTGAAGAGGCTCGCGTCGCTGTAGGCGTGCCGGCCCACGGCCACGTTCTCGAGCACGGTCATCCCGGGAAACAGGCAGATGTTCTGAAAGGTGCGGGCCATGCCCATGCGGGAGATCTGGTGGGCCTTTTTCCGGGTGATGTCCTCGCCGTTGAAGCGAATCTCCCCCTGCGTGGCGGGGTAGACGCCGCTCAGCAGGTTGAAGAGCGTGGTCTTGCCCGCGCCGTTGGGTCCGATGACCGCATGAATGGCCCCCTCGCCCACGTGCATGTCAATGGCGCTCAGGGCCTCGAACCCGCCGAACCACTTGGAGAGCTGGTGGATCTCGAGGACGCTCACGGGACGCTCTCCTCTTGCGGTTTCTCCCGCCGGAACATGTGCTTGGTCAGGAGCCCCTGGGGCCGAAAGGTCATCAGCAGCACCATCATGAGCCCGTAGAACACCATGCGCCACTCCTGAATGAACCGCAGGATCTCCGGGATCACGGTGAGGACGGCGGCGCCCACCAGGGGACCCCAGAGGCTGTTGATGCCGCCGAAGACCGCAAAGATCACCATCTCGATGGACCGGTGAAAGCCGAAGTTGTTCGAGTCGATGAACAGCGCGTAGTGGGCATAGAGCGCCCCGCCCAGGCCCGCGGCCATGGCGCCCAGGGCGAAGGCGATCACCTTGTAGCGGGTGACGTTGATGCCCAGGGTCTCGCCGGCCAGGTCGTTCTCCTTGATCGCCTGGAAGGCCCGGCCGATGTGCGAGCGCTCCAGGCGGAAGAGGAGCACCAGCACCAGGGCCAGCACGCCGTAGACGTAGGGGAGGTTCGTGAGCTCGTCGATGCCGCTGAACCCGTACGCCCCGCCGAAGTACTCGTTCGTCATGAAGAAGACACGCACCACCTCCGCAAAGCCCAGGGTCATGATCACGAGGTAGAGTCCGCGAATGCGCAGGGCCGGGAAGCCCACCACCGCGCCGATGGCCCCGGCCACCGCCCCGCTCGCGGCCAGGGCCAGGACGAAGGGCACGTGGAAGTTCACGGTGAGGGCCGCGGACACGTACGCCCCGATCCCCATGAAGGCGCCCTGCCCCCCGGAGATCTGGTTTGTGGTCATGGGGATGTAGAAGCTGTACGCCAGGAGGATGTTGATCCCCACGAAGATCAGAATGGACTCGGTGTACGCGTCGATCATACCTTTTGGTCCGCCGGCTTCCCGAAGAGGCCCTCGGGCTTCCAGATGAGGATGAGCACCATGAGCCCGAAGGTGAACGCGTCCTTGTATGCGGAGCTGATGTAGGCCACGCTGAAGATCTCCATCATACCCACCAGGAGGCCGCTCACCATGGCCCCCACCACGTTGCCCATACCCCCGATGATGATGATGGCCAGCCCCTTGAGCCCGATCTCGATGCCCATGAGCGGGTAGATGCTGTGGTAGGCGATGCCCACGAGCAGCCCGGCGATGCCGGCCAGGGTGGAGGCGATGCCGAAGGTGGCCACCACGACCCGGAAGACCGGGATGCCGAGGAGGCGGGAGGTCTCCATGTTCTCGGAGACCGCCCGAATGCACTTGCCGATCATCGTCCCCTTGAGGACCCGGTAGAGGACGACCATGCACGCGAGGGCGATGACGATGATGATCACCTGCACCGTGCTGAAGGTGACCCCGCCGAGCTGGATGTTCTTCACCGCGAGGGTCTGGGGGAAGGCGATCTTCTCGCCCGTGAACATCTTGGTGAAGAGTTCCTGGAGGATGATGGCCACGCCGATGGTGCTGACGAGGGGGGAGAGGTGCCCGCCCTTTTCCACGAAGCGGATGGAGGCGAGGTAGATGGTGATGCCGAGGACGGCCGTCACCATCATGGTGCCCACGAGGGCCAGGAAGAGGTTTCCGTGGAGGTAGCCGATGATGACGAGCGCCGTGTAGGCGCCGATCATGAGCACTTCGCCGTGGGCCATGTGGATGAGGCGGAGAAGTCCGAAGATGAGCGTGTAGCCCAGGGCCACCAGGGCGTAGGTGCACCCGAGCATCAGGCCGTTGACCACTTGCTGAAGGAAGATCATGGCGCGTCCCGCGTTAGACGGTCGGGCATGTTTCAGGAGGCGGGCGGACCCTCGAGGCGCCGCCCGCCTCGAAATGCTCGGGATGCGTTACTTGGGACGCACCCACTCACCGTCCTTGGCGACGAGCACGTACCCGGACTTGTCCACGGTGCCGCTCTCCAGCATGGAGAAGGTGCCCGTGACGCCCTTGAAGTCCTTCAGGCCGGCCAGGCCCTGCTGGATCCTCTTGCGATCCTCGGCCAAGTCGCCCGAGAGCCCGCCCATGTCCTCTATGATTGTCTTGATGATGAAGACGTTCTCGTGCATGTTCGCGGCAAATGGGTTGGGGGCGCGGCCCTCGTACCGCTGCCGGAAGGCCTTGACAAAGGCCTGGGACTTCGGGTCCCGGCTCTCCACCCAGAAGCTCGCCGCGGTGACCGTGCCGTTCGCGTCCTGGCCCGCGAGCTCCAGGAACTTGGGGGTCTGGATGGCCACGCCGCCGATGAAGGGCTGGGTCAGGCCCTGCTTGCGGGCCTCCTTGACGAAGCCGGCCGCGTCGGCCACGGTGCAGGAGACGGCGATGCCGTCCGGGTTGAGGCCCTTGAACTTGGAGACGTGGGCGCTGAAGTCCATCTCGCCCGTGACGAAGTCCGACGTGCCGATGATCTCGATGCCCCGTGCTTCAAAGAGTTTGGGCATCACGATCTTGCCGGTGCTCTTGTTGAGGGCGTCCTTGATGTCCGTGACGATGCAGACGGTCTTGATGGCGTGCTTGTTCTGCCAGTCATCCACGGCCGGGGGCAGGGTGTCCATGTCCGACGTGGAGTTGGTGAACCCGAAGGGGCGGTGCTTGGCCGCCAGGCCGGGCTTGGCCGCGGAGGCGGAAAAAGAGATGATCTCGTACTTGTTGGCCAGGGGGAAGCAGACCTCGGCCTCGGTGCTCAGGAAGGGACCCAGCACGGCCAGGACCTGGTCCTGGGTGGCGAGGCGGCGGAATCCGAAGATGGCCTTTTCGCCCTTGCTCTCGGTGTCGTAGGTGACCACCTCGAGGGTCTTCCCGTTGATGCCGCCGGCCGCGTTGATCTCCTCCACGGCGAGCTCGAGGCCCACCTTCTGGTTCTGGCCGAAGCCCGAGGCGAACCCGGTGAGTGGAATCAGGGCCCCGATCTTGACCTCCCCGGCCTGGGCGCCGGCCAAGGGTCCGGCCAGGACCAGGGCGGCCGCCAGGGCGACCCCCGCCATCCCGTTGAACAGCGTGCGTCCTCGCTTCATGTCCCTTTCCCCCTTTCTGAATGAAAACCGAATCCCTGTCTCCCGCGGGAATCCCCGCCGCGGACGATTCGCCGGTGTGTATCCCCTCCCTTCTGGGCGGTCGGGCCGCCTCAATGGTCCTATCATTTGAAAAAGATCATACAAATAGCGTTTTGCGCTGTCAACAAAAAAATAATACCATACAACTTATCGTGATTGCTGATGAATCATGGCAATCAAGCCGTGCGCAGGATGCGGTTTCCAGCCGGAGGCCGGGCTGTCAAAGGGAAGGGCCAGGCAGGGGGGGCGAAAACGAAGTCGGTTGGGCTCGCGATCTGAGAAGGCCTGTGGGGGCGGCTTTTCTGCGTGTTTGCCCCAAAAACTGCTTGACTCCCGGTCTTTGGGGCCGTAGGATCAAGCATTTCTGATCGTCGTGTTCGGGCCAAAAAATCAGACCAAAAACAGGTGTGTGCGTCGTGATCACGGAAGAGATCGTCAAGGCCGTCAAGAAGGACATTGCCGAGGGGCGGGTCTCCCCGAACGGGAAGCTCCCGTCGGAGCGGGCCTTTCGGGAGCGCTTCGGCGTGGGGCGGAGCACGGTCCGCGAGGCCCTGAAGGTCCTGGAGGGCATGGGCCTGGTGGTGATCAAGAAGGGCCGGGGCGGCGGGGCGTTCGTGACCGGGGAGTCGGGCCGCATTGCCTCGGAGAGCCTGGCCGGGCTTTTCCAGCTCGAGGAGTCGAACGTCCTGGCCTTCACGGAGTTTCGAAAGACCGTCGAGCCCCGGATGGTCTTTCTGGCCGCCCTCCACCGGACCGAGCCGGACCTCACCAAGCTGGAGGCCGCGGTGGGGCTCCTCGGCCGGGAGATGCGCACCCGGGAGATCTTCGTGACCGCCACGCGGGACTTCTACCGGGCCGCGGCCTCGGCCACGGGCAACGACTATGTGTGCGGATTCTACCGGGCCGTGGTGCCCGTGCTCGTGGAGACGGCCAAGCTCCTCTACGAGATCCCCAACTGCGTGGACCTGGCGGCGCACTTTCACGGCCAGATCCTGGACGCGGTGCGCGAAGGGGACGCCACCCGGGCGGAGATGATCGCGGAGGCCTTCCTCGTCCAGATCGAGAACAGCGTGCGAAACGCTAAGAACTTCGGGGTCCGGTTTGGCGTGAAAAAAGGGACCATCGCATGGGGCGTGATGCTCGACCTCACGAGCTCCACCCTGGACTGGGGCAAGCAGTGCGCCATGGGGATGATCGACGCGGCCCGCTATCTCAACGAGAAGGGCGGGATCAACGGAAAGAGGCTGGAGCTCGTGGTCCACGACGACCGCTATCAACTCGCCGAAGGCCAGTCCGCGTACAAGCGCTTCCGCGACGAGGAGAAAGTCCTGGGGGTCTATATCCAGAGCACGGGCACGGCCGTGGCCGTGGCCCCGCAGGGCACCCGGGACCGGATGTTCATGTTCACGGGCGCCACCACGGCCCGGCTCACCAACCCCGGGAAGTACCCCTACAACTTCAGCCTGGGGCCCACCTACTCGGACAGCGCTCGAATCGCGATCCGCCACATTCTGGATATCTGGACCCGCAAGAAGCGGCCGCCGCGGCTGGCGTTCCTGTTTCCGGACAACACGTACGGCCGGGACATGCTGCGCGCGGCGAAGCGCTATGCCGAGGAGGCGGGGGTGGAGGTGGGCCCGGACCAGGTGGTGAACTGGCCCACGGCGGACGCCACGCCCCAGCTCCTGGCCATGCAGGAGTTCGATCCGGACTACGCCTTCATCGCCTCCACGGCCATGAACGCGGCCTCCATCCTGCGCGACAGCCGCAAGCTCGGGCTTCGGACCCGCTTCGTCTGCAACAACCGCACCTTCACCGAGGCCCTGCCGGGCCTCGCCATGGGCACGGCCGAGGGGGTGCTCGGGGTGCAACCCCTGGCGCCCTTCGGTGCGGACGTGCCCGGCATGGAGCCCATTCGGGCCTGTCACGACCGGTGGCACCCCTATCACGAGGCCACCCTCGCCTACGTGGAGGGGTGGGTGAACCTGGCGGTCCCCATGGAGGCGTGCCGCATCGCCGACGAGGCCGGAGAACTCCACTGCGAGGGGCTCAAGCGGGCCATGGAGACCTTTCGGGGCTACGACACCGGGGGCCTCATCGCGCCCCTGAGCTACTTCGAGGACGACCACCGCGCCACCACCCAGGCGCGCATCTACCAGATCGAGCAGGGCAGGATGGTCCCGAGGACCGACTGCATCGACGTGGGCCGCGGGAAGGACTACTTCGAGGTGTGAGGGTCCGCCCGCGCGCTGTCACCACAAGGAGGCCGTGGCCATGCTCAAGACCCATCCCCACATGTTCGCCAACCTCAACTGGAAGGACCTCGAAACCCTTCGGGAGACCGGGCGGCTGGTGCTCCTCCTGCCCCTGGGATCCACCGAGAGCCACGGGCCCCACGGGCCCCTTTCCACGGACATCACCATCTCCACGGAGGTGTGCCTGCGGGCGGCGGCCGCGCTCCAGGAGCGCGGGTACGAGGCCCGGGTCCTTCCGCCCGTCGCCTACGCGGTGACCGAGTGCGCCCGGGCGTTTCCAGGCAGCATCTCCATCTCCCCGGAGGTGGAGACCGGCCTGATCGCCGACATCTTCAACGCCCTCGTGGGCCAGGGCCTGGACCGCATCGCGCTCTTCAACAGCCACTTCGAGCCCGCGCACTTGAAGTGCATCTACGACGCGATTCGGCGCGTGGAGGAGCGGACCGGCGTCCGGGTCCTCTTCACGGACGTCACTCGAAAGCGCTATGCCGCCCGCCTGACCGAGGCCTTTCAGAAGGGGGAGACCCACGCGGACCGCTACGAGACCTCCCTGGTGATGGCCGTGGACCCCGGGCTGGTCCACGAGGAGCGTCGGCGTGCGCTGCCCTACCTCCCGGTGAACCTGGTGGAGAAGCTCTTCAAGGAGGGCCTGGAGGAGTTTCGGGAGTTCGGCATGCCCGAGGCCTACTGCGGGGACCCGGCCTCGGCCTCGGCCGAGGAGGGGGAGGACCTCTTCGGCCGCCTCGTCGGGTTCCTCGTGGAGGACGTGGAGGCCTCCTTCACCCCCGGTCCCGGTCTCTACGGCCGCTAGCGGTTGAAAACACAGATTCTGTTTCAATGAGAAAGTGGCAACAACAGAACCCCGGCGGTCCTACAGACGACCCCAGGGAACGGCCTCGATGTTTTCCGCCAGGCGCCTCGGCTCCCGGCAGCGGCACACGATGAAACCACGGCGGGCCTGGCTCGGGTACGTCTCGAGAAACAGCTTTAAATGGGATGCATCCCCCAAGGTCGGTGATGTCGTCGCCTTGACCTCGATGGGGATGGTCTCATCAGGGGTTTCCAGCACGTAATCCACTTCCGCGCCGGATGCCGTGCGCCAGAAACTCAAACGAAAGGCCCGACCGGCATAGAGGCAACGGTGCATCAGTTCCTGCCCAACCCAGTTTTCAAACAGCAGCCCCATCTCGGCCTTCAGCAGATCGACGGAAAAACGGTAGCGGGCGGCGGCGTTCCTCACCCCGTTGTCGTAGAAAAGAAATCTGGGGGTCGTGAGCACGCGCTTGCGCCCTGCGGCTCCGTATGCGGGGATTCGATATCCCACAAAGGTGTCTTCCAGCACTTGGTAGTAGGTGCGCAAGGTTGCCACGGGCACCCCGCTCTCCCTGGAGAGATTCGTCAGGTTGATGATGCGGCCCGATTCGACGGCCGCCAGCTCGAGGAACTGCTGAAAGGCGCCTACATTGCGCACCAACGACTCCCTCCGGATCTCTTCTTCGAGGTACAGATCCACATAGCTTTCCAGTGTCCTGACCCGGGTTTCCTCCTTCTCGAGGGTCACGCCCGGCAGAGCGCCAAAAAGAAGCAGCTCGTCCAACAGGGGTTGGGGGAAACCGGTTTCCGGCGGCGCTGCCTGTGCTGGAGCGATCCTGGATTCCTCCACGCCTTGCCGTTCCCTCAAGATCAGCGGGCACAAATGGAAACGGTGGGCTCGGCCCGGCAGGAGGTTGGCCGACGAGGTCTTGAGCTTTCGGGCCGAGCTCCCGGTCAGCAGGAAGCGGAAACGTCCGGGATGGGTGTCGTAGAGATACTGGACCTCGTCCAGGAGGGCCGGCACCTTCTGGATCTCATCCACGCAAACAACCGTCGGGGTTCGGCTGTCGGCTTCAAGGATCTGGGTGAAGACGCGGGGGTCGCGCTCGAGCTCCAGCCGGGTTCGGCGCTCCTGGAGGTTGAACATCCGGGCATTCGAGTCCGCGACACGTAGGAGCAGGGTGGATTTGCCCGTCTGCCTCGCCCCAAAGAGCAGGCGGACCTTGTCCTGGGAGGCCTCAGCCTGCAGAATGCCTTCAAGCCATCTTGGGTAAGGAGCCATGGCCTGCATATTATCCAGTACAATTTACAAGTCAATATAAATCCTGCAAATAGGCCTTTTTGAGGACAGGCCCGGTTCGCCACGAACCATGTTGCCGACATGGGTCCGCCACGGGATCCTGTTCAAGGCCTTCAAAAGGGACGTGTGGGCGTCAGTCGAGAAACTTGTCTTTTTGACCGGCGTCCCCCTTTTTCCAGGCGATGTCCTTGCGGCGCTTGCCCTCGTAGAGCAGGCCGGCCTCCAGCGGGAGCTCGTAGCTCTTGAGGAGGCAGGCCTTGGCCGCGGTCAGGGTGGCGAGGGGGTGCTCGGCCAGGGTGGCGGCGACCTTCTCGGCCTCGGCCAGGAGGGACTCGTTCGCGGTCAGCCGGTTCACCAGACCGATGCGCCAGGCCTCCTGTGCGTCGATGGTTCCGCCGGTCAGGATCATTTCCGCGGCCAGGTTGTAGGGGAGGACCCGGGTCAGGCGCTGGGTGGCGCCCTGGCCCGGAAAGATGCCGTGGGTGATCTCGGGCAGGCCGAAGACGGCGTCCTGCGCCGAGATGCGAATGTCGCAGCAGAGGGCCAGCTCCAGGCCGCCTCCCAGGCAGTAGCCGTGGACCGCCGCGATCACGGGCTTGAGCACGTCGGTCCGGCGCATGGGCGAGTGGACCCGGTCCATGAAGCCGGAGGCGTGGGGGTCCAGGCCCTGCTCGCGCCACTCCTTCAGGTCGGCGCCCACGCAGAAGGCGCGCTCCCCCCGGCCGGCCACCACCAGCACGGTGCGATCCGGATCCTTGTGGAATGCCTCCCAGATGCCGGCGAGGTCCTCGAAGGAGCGGGTGTCCAGGGCGTTCAGGACCTGGGGGCGGTTCAGAAAGATCCAGGCGACCTTGTCTCGGGTTTCGTAGTCGATGTTCATGGGGTGCCGTCCTTCGGGTTTCGCGTTTTCAACGAAAAAAGTCAAAATTCAAGACCTGACCCCATGGTCAGGAGGTGGGCCAGTTGTGGAGCAGGTGTCGTCCCAGGCCGCCGGTGTCGCGGTTCGTGTGGAGTTCGATCATGCGGATCAGGTAGTCCCGGGTCTCGGCGGGCTCGATGAGGTCGTTCAGGCCGAACATGCCGGCGGCGTCCCAGGGCTCCACGTCCTTCTTCATTCGCTCGAGGGCCGCGTCGTAGCGCTCCGGGTCGTCCTCGCGGCGCATGCGGGTGACCACGCTGATGGCCGCGTCCGGGCTCATGAAGCTGAGCTGGGCCGTGGGCCAGGCGGCGAAGGCGTCGGAGTACTTGCCCGCGCCCATGTTCAGGTAGGCCTGCCCGTAGCTCTTGCCCACGATGACCGTGATCACCGGGACCGTGACCAGGGACAGGGCGTTCATCCAGTTCATGATCCTGCCCACCACGGCCTGGCGTTCGCCGGCCCGGCCGATCAGGAAGCCGGGGGTGTCCACCAGCATGACCACGGGCAGGTTGTAGCTGTCGCACAGGACCAGGAAGTGGACGATCTTGTCGCAGCAGGCCGCGGTGAGCGCGCCGGCGCCGTGGTAGGGGTTGTTGGCGATCACCCCCACGGGACGGCCTCCCAGGCGGCAGAGCGCGGTGACGCAGGGCCGGGCGAAGCGCTCCTTGAGCTCCAGAAGCTCCCCCCCGTCGGCGATGCCCTGAATTAGGCGCCGGACATCGTAGACCCGGGTGCTCTTCTCGGGGAGGATGTCCAGGAGCTCGGAGGCGTCCCCGGGCGGGTCCACCGCCTCACGGCGGGGCGGAAGCAAGCGCGCGCTCGTGGGCAGGTAGTCCAGCACCCGCCGGGCAAGGTCCAGGCACGCCTCCTCGGTGTCGCCCGCCAGGTGGACCATGCCCGTCTCCTCGGCGTGCACGCGCCAGCCGCCCAGCTCCTCGGCCGGGACGTCCTCGCCCACGGCCACCCGGGTGACGAGGGGGCTCGAGACCGCCATGACCGCGCCTTTGAGCATGATCCGCACGTCCGACAGGGCCGTGTACCAGGCCGAGCTCCCGTAGCAGGGGCCCAGGAGTGCCGAGACCCAGGGCGCCTCGCGAAGCCTCCGGTACTGGGCCTTGTTCTGACCGCCCAGGGCCATGCCCGCAGAGCCCATGGTGTCCGGAATGCGGGCGCCCGTGGACTCCCCGAGGAAGACCAGGGGCAGACCCTTGTCGCAGCTCAGGCTTCGTACGTACTCGAGCTTGCGCATGTTGGTGGCGGCACTGGAGGCCCCCATGACCGTGAGGTCGTTGGCCGCGCAGAGCACCGGCCGGTCGTGGACGCGGCCGTGCCCGATGATCTTCCCGTCCGACGGGGTCTCCTCGGCCTTCTCCAGTCGTGAGGAGTGGGTGAAGAGCCCGATCTCGGCAAACGTGCCGGGGTCGAAGAACCGGTCCAGCCGCTCCCGGGCGTTGAGCCGGCCTTCCTTACGGCGCGCGGCGAGCTTCTCGGGCCCGCCCATGCCCAGGTGGTGCTCCTTCTTGTCGTAAAACGTGCTCATGCGTTTTTCGTGGCGCATGCCGTTCTCCAGCTGCAGATCGGGTTAGACGAAGCCCGGGAGCCAGGTGACGAGCCCGGGAAAGAGAATGATGATCAGCCCGTAGACGATGCCGGCCAGGAAGAACCAGGGGAAGATGGCGCGAATGACGAGATGCGCCGGCTGGTCTGCAATGGCCGCGGCCGTGTAGGCCCCCACGCAGACCGGGGGCGTGAGCAGGCCCATGCCCACGAAGGCCGTGAAGACCACCATCAGGTGCAGGAGGTCGATGCCCAGGGCCACCGCCACGGGCGCCATGATGGGCAAGGTGAGGTACATGATGGGCACCACCTCGATGACGGTTCCCAGGAGGAGGACCACCACCCCTGCGGCCACCATGAAGAGAAACGGGGTGACCCCGATGCTCAGGATGCCCTCGATCAGGCGGTGAGGGAAGCGGGTGTAGGTGAGGGCCACGGACATGAACGAGGCCGTGGCGATGATGGCGAAGATCATGCTCGTGGTCACGGCCGTGGCCTGGAGGGACTTCCAGAGACCGGCCAGGGTGAGCTCCCGGTAGATCACGAACCCCGCCACCATGGCCCAGACGCCGGCCACGGCGGCCGACTCGGTGGGGGTCAGGAGGCCGCTGTAGATGCCCCCGAGGATGAGGACCGGGGTCAGGAGGGCCGGAATGGCCTCGTACACGCTTCGAAGGAACTGGGAGAGGGAGGCCCGGGGCATGCGCTCCATGCCCCGGCACTCCCAGATCACCACCAGGATGAGCACCGCCGCGAACACGAAGGCGGGAACGATGCCCGCGGCAAAGGCCTTGGCCACGTTCTCGCCCGTGATGGCGCAGTAGATGATGGCGCCGTTGGACGGCGGAATGAGCACGTCCAGGAACCCGGAGCAGGCCGCCAGGGCGGCCACGAAGGCGGGCCGGTAGCCCTTCTCGATCATCACGGGCACCATGATGGTGCCGATGGCCACGATGGCGGCCAGGATGGATCCGCAGAGCGCACCGAAGAACCCCATGGTCAGGACCATGGCGATGCCCAGCCCTCCGGTGAGGTGCCCCACGGCATTGGTGCAGACCGCCACCATGCGACGGGCCATGCCCCCCTCGATCATGACCATGCCCGCGAAGATGAAGAGAGGAATGGCCAGCAGGATGTACTTGGTGATGGAGTCGAAGGTGACCTGGGTCAGGATGCTCCAGGGGAGGTCCAGGACGTTGAGGATGACCATGCTTCCCGAAGTGGCGAAGACCAGGAAGACGGGTACGGAAACGGCCAGGGCTGCGACGCCCACGGCAACGGCCACGTAAATCATGACGCCCCCCGAGTCGCCTTGATCAGGGCGATGAGCTCCTCCCAGAACATCTCCACCGCGAACACGAACAGCAGGCCGAAGCCGATGGGGAAGGGCAGATAGGTGATCCAGACCTTGAGCACGATCTCCGTGTGGGTCTCGAACCCGAGCTCCCGGTAGTGCTGGACCGCGATGATCCCGGCGATCAGGAACTGGATGGCCACGGCCATGACGAAGAGGTACACGGCCATCATGAGGGCCGCCCTCGCCTTTCCGCTCAGACGCTCGGGCAGGACCTCCACCGCGATGTGACGCTTGTACTTGAGCAGGACCCCCATCATGGGAAACACCACGAAGGGCACGGAGAGCCTCGGCAGCTCCTCCATGAAGGCGCGGCTGTAGCCGAGGAGGTAGCGGCCCACGGCCTCCCCGAACAGGCACAGGACGTCGAGCCCCACGACCAGGGCGGAGATGACCAGGATGGTCTTGGCGAGGACCGTGGTGAACATCTGGTAATGGACCAGGGCCTTTTCCATGGCAACACCCCTTGGAGGCCGCTCAGGCCGAAGCACGGAGGGCTGAGGGCCGAGCGGCCGCCGGACGGGGACGGGCCTCACCTCGAGAGGGAGGCCCCCCGTCCGTCCGGAGGTCTAGTCGACGCCCACGAACGCCTTGGCCCCCTCGTAGAGCTCGGGGTCGATCTCCTCGGCGATCTCGGGCCAGACCTCTTCCTTGTTGATCCGGATCATCTCCTGAATCTCGGCGTCGGACCAGGCGGACACGGTCCCCCCGTGCTCCTTTTGAAAGTCCTCCAGGACCTGGTCGGAGTAGCCCATCACACCGGCGGTGGCCTCCCTGGAGATCCTGGGCCCCACCTCCTTCTCCATGAGGTCCTGGAGGTCCTTGGGCAGCTGGTTCCACCACCTCAGGTTGACCGCCACGTAGGCGTCCGCGTAGAAGGTGTAGGGCTGCTGGGTGTATTTGGCGAAGTCCCACCAGGAATAGGCCTTGACCGCCGAGGGGACGGTGTTGAAGGTGTCGATCATGCCGTTCTTCAGGGCGGAGTAGACCTCGGCCGTGGACACCTTGACGAAGTTGACCCCCAGGGCGTCGAACACATAGCGCTCCGTCCCGATCAAGGTGCGGGCCTTGAGCCCCTTGAAGGCCTCCACGCCGTCCAGGGGACGGGCCGTGCTGAAGTAGCAGGTGGGGCCCACCGGGATGTAGCAAAGGATCTTGATGCCCAGCTTCTTCTGGATTCCCTCCCAGTACTTGCTGCCGATGTCGGTGCGCTCCCAGAAGTCGCGCTTCTGCTGGAAGCCGTTGAAAAAGAACTGCATGCCCGTGAGGAAGAAGTTTTTGTCCACGCGCATGAGGAGCACATCGAGCACCCCGCCCAGGTCCACCTGTCCCTGGCTCAGGGCCGGCACGATCTGCGCGATGGAGTAAAGCTGTCCCTGGGGAAACACATCGATCTGGAGACGGCCGTCGGAGGCCTTGTTGCACTCCTCGGCGAACTTGCTGGCCATGATGGCGGAGTAGTGCTTGGCGCCCCAGTGGTAGGAGAGCCTGGCCTTGTACACCTCGTCGGCGGCCGCGGCCGGGAAGGCCGAAAAGCCCGCAACGACCACCGAGGCCGTGAGGGACAGCAGAAAGCCCTTCAAGCGATTCCTTCGAGTTCGATCCATGATTCCCCTCCCTTGTCCGAGGACGGAACGCCCAGCGTTCCGGAAACGGGGGTGAAACGTGACGGTCAGTGGACCCTTCTTCCCTTGTCCTTCCAGTACGGCTCCTTCAAGATCCGGCGATCGACCTTGCCGTACAGGTTTTTGGGCACCTCGGAGATGAACTCCACGCTCTTGGGTTTCTTGTACCCCGAAAGGGTGTTTCGGCAGTGCTCCATCACGGCCTCCGCGGTCAGCTCGCGGTTCTCCCCGGGAAGCACAAAGGCCTTGACCGCTTCGCCCCAGATGTCGTCGGGCACCCCGATCACCACGGCCTCGGCCACCTCGGGCATCTGCATGATGGCCTCTTCCACCTCCCGGGGAAGAAGAATTTGAGGAGGGACGGAAGGAGCCTG
>CAYYVD010000038.1:17708-22014 GCA_964475045.1 uncultured Desulfobacterales bacterium
TGTCGTTCTTGCGGTCCATGATGAAGAGGAACCCCTCCTCGTCCCACATGCCCATGTCCTGGGTGTGGAACCAACCCCCGCGGAAGGCGGCCTCCGTGGCCTCGGGCATCTTCCAGTACCCGGAGATGAGCTTGTCCGCGCGGAGCACGATCTCGCCCACCTCGCCCGGGCCGAGCTCCCGGTCCTCCTCGTCCACGATGCGGATCTCCACGCCCATGGCGGGACGGCCGGCGGACTGGAGCCGGCGGAGCGCCTGCTCGTCTCCGTGGGCCACGTGCTCCTCCGGACCCAGGAAGGTGATGGGCTGGGGGATCTCGGTCATGCCGTAGTTCTGCCGAAAGACGCGGCCGAAGACGTCGATGGCCCGCCGCAGCCGGTCCACGGCCATGGGCGCGGTCCCGTACCAGATCCGCCGAATGCTCGACAGGTCGTAGTCCTCGAGGTCGGGACACATGAGCAGGCGGTAGAGCATGGTGGGGATGAAGAGCACCGAGGTGACCCGCTCCCGCTCGATGGTTCGAAGCACGGCCTCCTCGTCGAACCGGGGCAGGATGATGTTCGTGGCGCCCCGGGCGTAGTAGACCATCATCATGAGGCCGGCGGCGTGGGTCAGAGGCCCGATGTTGAGGTTGGTGTCGGCCGGTCCCAGGGGCTGGTCCATGTTGATGAGAATGCTGTTGAGGACCTGCTCGCTCATGGAGAAGGGCCAGACCGCGCCTTTGGGCCTTCCCGTGGTCCCGGAGGTGTAGTGGATCCGCTCGATGTCCCGGCGGGGGTCCACCTCCACCTCGGGCGGGGTCGTGGGACGGCCTCGCGTGAGGGCATCGTAGGTGAGCCGACCCGAGGCCTCCGAGCCGATCACCACGATGTGCCGGAGGCTGCGGGCCCGGTCCAGGATCGGGGTCACGGCCGGGAGGTGCTCCTCGGCCACCAGCAGGGCGTCCACCTCGGCGTCGTCGATGACGGCCAGGTGCTCCTGGGGGGAGTGGCGGGCGTTCAGGGTCACGTAGGTGAGCCCCGCCCGCGGGATGGCGAAGATGGCCACGGCCGCCTCGAGGCAGTTGCCCGAGAGGATGGCGACCTTGTGCCGGGTGCGCAAGCCCAGGCCCAGCAGGCCGTGGCTCAGCCCGTTGATGTGGGCGTCCATCTCCTCGAAGGTCAGACGCCGGTCCTCGAGGACCACGGCGGTGCGGTCGCGGTAACGCGTCAGGGGCCAGAGAAAGTATCTACCCGGTCTCACGGCAGCCTCCGAAAGGGTTGAAGCGAATCGCCCGGCTCAGCGCTTGACCCGAATGGAGTAGGGCAGGCGCTCCCCGTACTGGCTTCGCACGTACTCGATGGGCCGGCCGTCCGGGTCCACGTAGACGGTTTCCACCACCAGGACCGGATCGCCGGGGCTCAGGTTCAGGTGCGCTGCGGCCTGCTCGTCGGCGCGGCCCAGGGAGATAGATTGGATGCCCTCCATGGCCTTGATCCCGGCCAACCGCTCGAACTGGGGAATGAAGGCGTTGCGGTCCAGCTTCTCCAGGGGGATCCGCGCGGCAAAGTCCGTGGGCAGGTGATAGACCACGTAGGAGAGGGGCTTGCCCTGCAGGTAGCGCACGCCGCGAATGCGGAACACGTACTCGTCGCCGTCGTTTCGAAGGTGCCGCAAGACGATCTCGTGGTTCAGGGTCATGCCGTAGTCGTGGATCTTGAAGGAGGTGGTGAGGGCGAAGGTGAAAAACTCCTTGAGGTTCTCCACGCTGGGCGGGTGCGGGTTCCACAGGTTGTCGGAGGCCACGTAGCAGCCGCCGCCCTTGACGCTTCGAAGGAACCCGTCCCGGACCAGGGGCTCCTTGGCCTTGCGGACGGTCTGGCGGCTCACCCCGTACTGCTCGGAGAGCGCCTCCTCGGTGGGCAGCTTGTCCCCGGGCCGCCACTCGCCGTTGGTGATGCGCTCCCGGAGGGAGCCGCTGATCTGATAGTAGAGGGGAAGCGGCAGGCTGGTCAGCCCCACCTTTTCCTGAAGCTCCTTGGATGCACCCATCCTTCCCCTCCGGGCCCGGCCTTGGGCCGGTCCCTCTCAGACCCGCATCATGCGAACGGTGGTTCCCAGCTGCTCCGGGATGCGCTTGTAGGCCTGCTCCACCCAGTCGCAGAGCACCGGGCGCGTCTCCCGAGGGTCGATGATGTCCGTGATGCCGAAGCGCTCGGCCGTGCGAAAGGGGGACTGGAGCTTGCCGTAGCGGGCCTCCAGCTCCCGGAGCAGGGCCTGAGGGTCCTCGGCCTCGGCGAGCTTTCGGCGGTAGGCGGCATAAATGCCCCCTTCGATGGGCAGCGAGCCCCAGGTGGCCGAGGGCCAGGCATAGCGGAGGTTCAGGTCCTGCTGGCGGCCGTAGGCCGACCCGGCCACCCCGAAGGCACGGCGCAGGATGACCGCCACCCAGGGGACCCGGCTCTGGGCGATGGTCTGAATGGCCCGGGTGGCGTAGCGGATGGTGCCCTGCCGCTCCGCGGCCGACCCGATCACCACACCGGGTTGGTCGAACAGGTTCACCACGGGCAGGTGAAAGGTGTCGCACAGGTCCACGAACCGGATGGTCTTCTCGGCGGCGGCGCGGTCCATGCCGCCGCCAAAGTACCGCGGGTCCGAGGCCATGACCCCCACGGGGTGACCCCGAAGCCTCCCGAACATGGCCACCACGGAGGGCCCCTGCCACCGGCCCATCTCGAAGAGGGAGCCGCGGTCGAAGACCAGCTCGGCCAGGCGGCGGCTGTCGTAGGTCTTTCTCCGGTCCCGGGGGACGATGGAGAGGAGCGCCTCCTCCCTGCGCTCGGCCGGGTCGTCCGAGGGGCGCACGGGCGGGGGCTCGAATACGCTCGAGGGGAAGTAGGAGAGAAAGCGCCGCACCTGCACGAAGGCGTCCTCCTCGCTCTCCGCCTCGTTGTCCACCACACCGCTTCCCCGGGTGTGGACCCGGTACCCGCCCAGGGCCTCCTTGTCCGCCTTCTCGCCCGTGGCAGGCTCCACCAGCGGGGGTCCGGCCGCAAACACGTGGCTCGTTTCCTTGACCATGACCGAGAAGTGGGAGGCCACCACCTTGAAGGCCCCCAGCCCGGCCACCGATCCCATGGCCACGGACACCACGGGCACGTGCCCCAGAAGGTCGGTGAACCGCCAGTTCGGATAGCCCGGCAGCTTGGTGGACTCCATGCTCTCGAGCAGCTTGACGCTTCCTCCGGCCGTGTCCACCAGCCGCACCAGGGGATGGCGCATCTCCAGGGCCAGGGTCTCGGCCCAGATCCACTTGTCGGACCGGGTGGCCTCGCTGGATCCGCCCCGGACCGTGAAGTCGTCCGCCGAGACCACCACCCGCCGCTCCTCCACGTGCGAGGTGCCGATCACCACGTTGGCCGGGGTGAAGCTCAGGAGATGGCCTTCCTCGTCATAGGATGCGTGTCCGGCGAGGGCCCCGTGCTCCCGGAACGAGCCCCGGTCCGAAAGGCGGTCGATGCGCTCCCGGGCGGTCAGCTTGCCGGCCCGGTGGTGCCGTTCGATGCTCTCCGGGCCGCCCTGCTGCTCGGCCCGCGAGCGGCGTTCGGTGATCTCTTCGACTTCGGGCTTCCAGCTCATGAGGACGTCCTGTGGAAGGATTGAAACAGGAAAATTTGTCTATCCAGGTAGACAAATCTTTTCGAATTTGTCAAGCTCAGAATTCAGAAAGGCCCCGCCCTTGTCAAATTCCTCCATGAGGTCTATGAAAACATTCATAGTGGCCGATCGTTCCAGGAGATTCCATGACAGACCCCGAACCGAGGCGGCTCAAGCGCTCCGCCCTGCTGGCGGCGGTGATTGCGAGCTTCCTGTCGCCGTACCTGAGCTCCGCCGTCAACGTGGCCCTTCCGGTGATTCAGGAGGACCTCTCGGCGACCGCGGTGCAGCTCAGCTGGACCGCGGCCGCATTCGTGCTCGTAAACGCCATGCTGGCCCTCCCCCTCGGCAAGGCGGCCGACATCTGGGGCCGAAAACGCATGCTCGCCGGAGGCATCGCCCTGATCACCCTGACCTCGGCCGCCTGCTGCCTGGTGGAGGACCCCGGGCTGCTGATCGCGCTTCGGGCCCTTCAGGGCGCGGGGAGCGGTGGGGTGGCCGTCACCGGCATGGCCATCGTGACCTCGGTGTTTCCTCCGGAGGAGCGGGGCGGCGCCTTCGGCCTGGTGGTGGCGGCGGTGTACACGGGCCTTTCCGCCGGCCCGTTCGTGGGAGGGTTGCTCACGGGGACCTTCGGCTGGCGGAGCGTGTTCCTGTCTGTGGCCCTGCTGG
>CAYYVD010000039.1:0-16657 GCA_964475045.1 uncultured Desulfobacterales bacterium
TCCATGTCCGCCCACTGCTTGAGCAGGATCGAGGTCTCGGGGGAGTAGGCCCAGATGAACATGACCTGGGCGCCGGACTTCTTGCAGTCGCTCAGGGCGGCGGAGTAGTCCGTGGTCCCGATGGGGTGCTTGTCCTGACCCACGATCTCCCAGCCGGTCTTGGCGGCCAGCTTTTCCACGATGCCCGCCGCCTTGCGGCACATGAGGCTGTCGTCGATGGAGATGAAGAGCTTGTTGTAGCCGTACTCCTCCTTGATCTGCCCGAGCAGGTCGATGGCCTCCTTGATGTACCACTTCACACTGCCGCTCTCGCGAAAGGAGTACTTGTACTTCTCGAGGTTCTCGCCCACCTTGGCGTCCCAGGAAGGCGTGTAGCAGCCGATGGAGACGATGTCCACGATCTTGTACCGGGCGTAGAGGTCCAGGGCCGCCATGCCGCACTCGCTCATGCAGGGGCCGCCCGCGATGACGTCCGCCTTGTTCTTGAGGATGAGCTTCTCGATGGCCAGGAGCACCGAGCTGGTGGGAACCCCGGGCTCCTCGTCCCGGCTGTCGATGATCTGCAGATCAATGGGACACATCTTGCCCTTGAGCTTGATCCCGCCCGCGGCGTTGATCTCCTCGGCGGCCAGGATCATGCCCCGCTCGCCGTTCTGGCCGTAGGCGCTCGCCCGGGGGATCGGTGCACCGACCACGATGGGATCCCCCTTCTCCGCCGCCAGGACGCCGGTCGAGACCGCGGGCAGAACCAGAAGCACGCTCAGGACCAAAGCCGACAATGCCAAGAAACGTTTCTTCCCCATGTTTCCCCTCCTTGTTTGGGTTGGACGCGGACGGCCGGAAACCGCGGGCCGTCCTATGAATGGGTGATCACGGTTCCCAGACCCGCACGCAGGGCGCGCGGGATTGCTCCCATCCCCCGGCGGGGGCCCTCACAAACGGAGACGCGGTGTGTTCTCGGCCGGGCTTCGGCTCCCGGCTCTTCCCTGGATCCAAATTGCGTGCCGAACCGATGTATCCTTTGCAAAACCGGCCGAAGCGTTGTATAACCCGCACGAATGCCTGCCAAACGATCACTGCCCCCTCGCCGGCCCGACGACCGGCAGGAATCGGAAAGGAGGTCGAATCCTCGAAACTGAGCAGTCATTTCTGACCATTGTCCTCGAGGGAGATCCATGGGATACAAGCCGCAGTTCTCGCTGGAATCCGAGGCCATCATTCAGCACTGTACGTACGGCATCTGCGTCGCCGACTCCGAAGGGGTCATGACCCGGGTGAACACGGCGTTCGAGCACATCACCGGTCTTGGCTCGCACCACTTCCTGGGGCTCCACGTGCAGGACGCCGTGGACAAGGGAATCATCGACAACTCCTCCATTCTGCGTCTTCTCCAGAGGAAGCGCCCTTCCACGGCCACGGTCAAGACCATGGCCGGCAAGAAGCTCTTCTCCAGCGCCTTTCCCGTCTATGACCGCAAGCAGAACGTCATTCGTCTGGCCACCATCATGCGCAGCGTCCAGGGCACCCAGTCCCTGCGGGAGCTGGAGACCTTCTTCGGGGACCACGAAGCCTTTCACCCGGCCCAGTCCCGCGTGGTGGGCGCCAGCCCTCAGGTGGTCGAGCTCTTCAACAAGATCGAACGGCTCTCCCTGTTCGACTGCCCCGTGCTGCTGACCGGGGAGACCGGTGTCGGAAAGGGGTTGTTCGCCCGAATTATACACGAGCGCAGCCCCGCCTGCCAAGGCCCCTTTGTCACGGTCAACTGCAGCGCCATTCCGGCCCACCTGATGGAGTCCGAGCTCTTCGGGTACGAACCGGGCGCCTTCACCGGAGCCCGCAAGTCCGGAAAGGACGGCCTGTTCGAAAGCGCCCGCGGCGGGACCCTCCTGCTGGACGAGATCGGGGAGCTTCCCCTGGAGCTCCAGCCCAAGCTGCTGCGCGTCCTGGAGGCCCAATCCGTGATGCGGGTCGGCGCGGTGCAGGAGCGCCCGGTCGATGCCCGCGTCATCGCCTCCACGAATCAGGACGTGGAGGCCATGATCGCCCAGGGCCGGTTCCGGCGGGACCTCTACTACCGCCTGAACGTGGTTCCTCTGAACATCCCTCCCCTGCGGAAGCGCCGGGAGGACATCCCCGAGCTGCTCTACCACTACCTGGAGCGGTTCAACCTCCGGTACGGCACGAGCACCTGGATGTGCCCCGAGGCCGTGGACGTCCTGGCCGAGTACCCCTGGCCCGGCAACGTGCGGGAGCTCGCCAACACGGTGGAACGCCTGGTGATCCTGGAGAACCGGGAGCTGATCCGGGTCGAAGACCTCCCGGACCGCTTCCGCGGCGACCGCGTTCGCCGGGGCGCCGGTCCCTCCGTTTTCGGGGATCCCTGCTTCGAACGGTCTCTGAAACCCCTGAAGGAGGAGCTGGACGGATACGAGAAGGCCCTGCTGAGGGAGGCCCTTCGGCGCTGTTCCGGACAGGAGGCGGCGGCCCGAACCCTGGGCATCAGCATGTCCACCCTCACCCGGAAGCTTCGCAAGCACGGCCTGCGCAAGCGCTCCGCCCCCGGGCCCTGAAGGCGTTACTCGGACCCGTCGCGCTCCCGCCGCCTGTCCTGAACCCGAAGCAGGGCCAGGAAGCCGAGGCCGAGGATCCAGCCCAGGACATAAATCCCGCCGACGAATACCGCCACGCCGAGGGGGATCTGGATGAACAGGGGCTGGACCGCGGCCCACGCCCAGGCGTCCCGAAGCAGGTTTTGGAGTCCCTGAATCACGGCGATTCCCTCCGGCCGGTTCGGCGCCCCATGCACCGCACAGGTCACATGCGATGGTGCTCGAAGCCCGGCAGGCGGAGCCGGGCTTCGAGACGCCCTAGGCCCCAGCTGCTGAGCGTGGTCAGAACCAGGTAGATGACCCCCACGATCATGAAGATCTCGGTGAACCGGAAGGTCTCCGAGGCGATGATCTTGCCCTCGCCGGTGAGCTCGATGCAGGTGATCATATAAGCCAGGGACGAGTATTTGATCAGGTAGATGAGCTCGTTTCCGCACCCGGGCAGGGCCCTGCGGAAGGCCTGGGGCAGCATGACCGAGAGGATCAGCTGAACCCGGCTGAACCCCAGGGCCTCGGCCGCCAGCATCTGTCCCTGTTTGACGCTCAGGAAGGCCCCGCGAACGTACTCGGAGTGGTAGGCGCTGCTGCACAGGGTGAACCCCAGGACCGAAGCGGTGAAGGGGGTGAGGTAGATTCCGATGTGGGGGAGGCCGAAGTACCAGATGAAGAGCTGGACCACCAGGGGGAAGCCCCGAAAGACGGTCACGTAGAGATTGCCCGCCCGCACGGCCAGCGGATGGCCGTAGACCCTCACCGCGCCCGCCACCACGCCGATGGCCAGGCCCAGGACCGAGGAGGGCAGGATGAGCAGGACGGTCACCCAGAGCCCCCGCATGAGGGCCGAGAAGACGTCCTGCTGAAAGAAGAGAAGCTCTTCCATGCTACCTCGTGTCCCCATACAGGTCGGTCAGCTTGCCGCAGAACTGCCGGGTTCGCTCGCAGTCGGCCTCGGATAGGATCTTGCGCGGCGGGCCGGTCTCCACGATCCGGCCGTCCTCCATGAAGATCATCTCGTGGGCCAGGTCCAGGGCGAAGCCGATCTGGTGGGTGGCCATGAGCATGGTCATGCCTTCGAGGCCCAGGTCCCGGATCACGGACAGGACCTCGGTGATGAGCTCCGGGTCCAGGGCGCTCGTGGGCTCGTCCAGGAGCATGACCTCGGGGTCCATGGCCAGGGCCCTGGCGATCGAGACCCGCTGCTTCTGGCCTCCGGAGAGCTGGGCCGGGTACTTGGCGATGTGGTCCTCGAGCCCCACGCGCTCCAGCTCCATGACGGCCCGGGAGCGGGCCGCCTCCCGGGACATCTTCTTGACCTTGACCAGGGCGATCTGCACATTGGCCAGGGCGTTCAGGTGGTCGAACAGGTTGAAGTCCTGGAAGATCATGCCCACCTTCTGGCGGTAGGCGTAGAGCTCCCGGTTCTTCGCGGGCATGATCTCCTCGCCGTCCAGCCAGATCCTTCCCGCATCGGGTCTCACCAGGAAGTTGATGCACTGGAGCAGGGTGCTCTTTCCCCCGCCGGACGGTCCGATGAGGATCTTGAGCTGGCCGTGGTGGATGGACAGAGACGCGCCGTCGAGGACCTGCTTGTCTCCGTATCGCTTGCTGAGTCCCTCGACGCGAAGGACCGGTCCGGAGTCGCTCATGGGTGCCTCCTCACCTGGAGTAGCCGGGAATCCGCACCTTGTCCTCCAGCACGCGAAGCCCCCGGGTCCCCAGAAAGGTCAGGATCAGAAAGATCACGCCGGCGGTGAAGTAAAGCGGCAGGTGCTCGTAGGTGCGCGTGGCCACGAAGTGGCCCGGGCCATGACCTCGGCCACGCCCAGGGCGTAGGCCACGGCCGAGTCCTTGAGGACGATGGAGTACTCGTTGGACCAGCCCGGAACGGACAGGCGCAGAGCCTGGGGCAGAATGATGGAGACGATGGCCCGCAGGTCGTTCATGCCCAGGGCCCTGGCCGCCTTGAGCTGCCCCTCGGGAAGGGACAGGATCGCCCCCCGGAAGATCTGGGACTGGTAGGCCCCGCTGATGAGCCCCAGAACGATGGCCGCAACCGCAAAGGCCGACAGGTTGATGCCGATCATGGAGAAGAGCCCGAAGTAGAACAGGAAGAGGAGCACCAGCAGGGGCACGCCCCGAAAGAACCAGATGTAGAGGCCGATGGGAACCCGCAGGATCCGGGGGCCGTACACCTGACCCAGGGCCAGGATCACGCCGATCAGCAGCCCCAGGCCCATGGCGCCCAGAACCACGCCGATGGTGACCAGGGACCCCTGGAGCAGGTAGGGCAGGGCGTCGAGAATGGCTTCGATGCTGCCGGGCACGTCGTCCCTCGGGAAAGGGGTTCACATCCCGTGTCCAAACGGAAAGGCACCGGGGAAAGCCCGGTGCCTTCGCGCGACCCATGCACTCGGGTCGTCTAGAGCTCGTACTTCGCCTTGAGCTCCTCCCAGTAGGGGGAGGCCATGAGGCGGCGCAGGCCCTCATTGAGCGTGTCCAGGAGCGCCTCGTCTTCCTTGCGCACGGCGTATCCGAAGTTCTCGTCGGGCATGCCGAAACGGCCGATGATCTTCACGGGCTTCTTCCTGACCGCGTCGGCGGCCGGGGCGTCGTCCATGGCGGCCGCCACGATTCGGCCGTTGACCACGTCCTCGACGGACAGGGGCGCCGAGTCGTACATCACCAGATCGAAGTCCTTGCCCTCCTTCTTGATCAGGTTTTCCTGAATCCACTTGGCCTCGCTGGTTCCCCGCTGCACGCCCACCTTGTTGCCCCCGGAGAGGACCTGGTCCACGGTTTGCTGGCTCTCCTCGGGCACCACCAGGACCTGGGTGATGGTCCAGTAGGGATTGGTGAAGTTGACCTGCTCCTTGCGCTTCTCGGTGATGCTCATGCCCGAGGCGATCATGTCGATCTTCTCGGCCCGGAGGCTCGGAATGATGGCATCCCAGTCAATGGGCTTGTGGGTGACCTTGAACCCCATCTCCTTGGCGATCCAGTTCACGGCCTGGACATCGAACCCGTCCGGGTTGCCGTTCTTGTCCACGTACGAAAACGGGGGAAAGTTGGCGTCGATCCCGTTGATGAGCTCCATGTCGGCCGCGGGCGCGGGCCCGGCGAACCCGACCAGCAAAAGCGCACACACCATAGTCAAAAGCATGCCCCTCTTCATGAACCGTTTCTCCTTTCCAATCCTTACTGTGAATTTACGAGCCATTTCAACCCATTCGAGCTGCAGAGCGGAAGTATAGACGACCGGGGGCGGGGTGTCAATCCTGAAGCGCCGGCCCCTCTGAGCCCCTGCGCCTTGAAAAACGCGGCCATCCGTGTAGGATAGGGCGCATCTTCGACGCGCCCTTGAAGGGCCCGTCCCTTCAGACGACCACGCGATGGGAACCGACATGGAACGCCCCTTCGAGACCTTGGTGCATGCCCTTGCCGAAGGCCTCGCGGCCGACGCCTCCCTTCAGCTCCGTGAGGACGCGGTCGGAGAGGCCGATCAGGCCTGCAGCGTGAACGCGGCCTTCCTCGTCGCCCTATGCGGTGAGGATCATCCCCAATCCGCCCGCGCACGGCGCCTCCTGAGCCGTCTTCAGGGCGACCCCGTCTGGCAGGGCCCGGCCCGCTTCTACCTCGATGGACTGGAGCGCGTGAGAAGCGAGGTGCAGCGGGTCTGCGACGAGGACCCGGCCTTTCTCGACCGTCTCGAGCAGGCCGCGGAGAAGCTGAAGGCGCCCGGGATGGGGGAGGATCCTTTCGAAGCGGCGGAGACCGCCTGGACGGTCCTCTTTCCCGAGGGCGCCGGCATTCGGGGGCGCGAGAAAGAGCGCGTCCGGGCCATTCGCAGGTCCCGCGAGGTCCGCATTCGAGCCCTGAACCCCAGCCCGCTGCGCCGGCCCGGCACCGAGACCCTGTTCACGGCCAACGTCCTGCTCACGGTGCCCACCGAGCGGACCCTGCAGAACGGCTCCCTGCCCAGAAAGCTGAGGCGACGGCTGGAACCCGTGTGCCGCGAGCTCCAGCAGATTTGGTACGACCACCCGGTGGAGGTGGGGGCCCCTCCCGAGCACAACGAGATCCTGTACGGCCTTCGAGGCCTGAACGAGGCCGCGGCCTTCGAAAAGCATCGCGGGAACCTGCCTTCCGACGGCAGGTTGACCTGCCTGCTCTCCGTGTCCGTGACCCACCGGGGCCTCCACGCCGTTGCACGGGACTACATTCGGGAGGAGATCCGGCGCTTCGGAGGCTTCGAGCACCTGCACGTGTTCGCCTTCACCGAGTCGGACACGAACCGGCTCGGCCGGGAGGTGCTGAAGCCGGCGGCGGACCGTTACCTGGGCGAGGGTCATCCGGCCGCCGACTTCCCCGAGATGTTCGGCGTGGACGGGGAGTACGGACGTCACTTCAGCTTCCTGAAGGCCGTGGCCGCACTCTGGCAGGTGCTCGTGGACCCCGCGGTCCGGGCCACCTTCAAGATCGATCTGGACCAGGTCTTCCCACAGGAACGCCTGGTGGCCGAGACCGGGGCCTCGGCCCTGGACCACCTCCGGACGCCCCTCTGGGGCGCCCAGGGCGTGGACGCACAGGAACGCCCCGTGGACCTGGGGCTCCTGGCCGGGTCACTCGTGAACGAGGGGGACATCCATCGGGGACTCTTCACCCCGGACGTCCGATTTCCGGCGCATGCACCGTCCGCGGATGAGCTCGTCTTCTTCAGCGCCCTGCCCCAGGCCCTGTCCACCGAAGCCGAGATGACGGCCCGGTACGGTTCCGCCCGGCCCGACGGCCGGACCACCTGTCTCCAGCGGGTCCACGTGACCGGAGGGACCACGGGCGCCCTGGTGGACGCCCTTAGCCGGCACCGCCCCTTTACGCCCTCCTTCATGGGGCGGGCCGAGGACCAGGCCTACCTCCTGTCCAGCCTGGGGGGAGTGGGGCCCCGTCCGGCCTACCTGCACGAGCCCGGGCTCGTGATGCGGCACGACAAGGCATCCTTTGCCGCGGACGCCGTGCGCTCCGCCCGCCCGTCCAAGCTGCTCGGGGACGACCTCCGCATCCTGCTCTTCTCGGCCTATGCCCGGGTGCTCCCCACGCCCGTCCCCTCCCTCAAGGAGGTCCTGGACCCCTTCACCGGCGCGTTCATCTCCCGCATTCCGGAGACCGTGGTCTTTCTTCGCTCCTCCCTGCGAGCCTCGGCGGCCTTTTCCGCAAGGCGGGCCGAGGAGGGCCTGCGGCTCGTTCGAGAAGGGTCGAACCGGATCGGAGCGACCCTGGCCTTCACCCACGGCGACGAATGCCCCTTGAAGCGGGTCTATCAGCGAGAGCGGCGCGGGTGGAACCGCTTCTACGACGTGATCGAGTCCCTGGAGGGCGCCCTGGAGCGGGGGGACGGCGAGGCCCTGAGGCTGAGGGGCCTTGCGAGGAGGATCATTCGGGAGTGCGCCATCAGCTGACGGTGATTCAGAATTTCGGGGAATTTCGGGGACACCATACGTAATTCAAGAATGCCCTCTGGAAAAGCCACAACCCCTCCAATGAATTACGTATGGTGTCCCCGAAATCCCTGTGCTATGGAGTGGGCTTGGCTCCGACAGCGGGAGGAGCGATCCCATGCAGATGAACGTGCCCGAGGAATTCACCCCCTCCAGGGTCCTGGCCACCTCATTGGGCGCATTGATCGTGCTCGCGGGGCTGTTCCTCGTCAGCCGCACCAACTACCTCCTGTTCCACAGCATCGCAGAGATCTTCAGCATCGTGGTGGCGTTCGGCATCTTCATGGTGGGCTGGAACGCGCGGCGCTTCCTTCGAAACCGGTACTTTCTCTTCCTCGGGATCGCCTACGCCTTCGTCGGGTTCCTGGATCTGGTCCACACCCTCGCCTACAAGGGCATGAATGTAATCGAGGGGACCGGGTCCAACCTGCCCACCGAGCTGTGGATCGCCGCACGCGCCATGGAGGCCGTATCGCTCTTCCTGGCCACCTTTTTCGTGCGCCGCAACCTGCCACTGGGTCCGCTGATCCTCGGCTTTGCCCTGACCACCGCCCTGCTGCTGGCGGCCATCTTCGCCTGGGACGTCTTCCCCGACTGCTATGTGGAAGGAGAGGGTCTCACCCCCTTCAAGATCGCCTGCGAGTACGCCGTCTCCGGCCTGCTGATCGTATCGGGGGTGTTGCTGTTTCGCAGGCGGGAGGATTTCGACCGCACGCTGCTCGAGCTGCTTCTGGGCTCCATCCTGGCGACCCTCCTCGCGGAGCTGAGCTTCACCCTGTTCCGGGACGTATACGGGCACCTGAACTTCCTGGGACACTACTTGAAGATCGTCAGCTTTTTCCTGATCTACCGGGCCGTCGTCCAGATCGGGCTCCGCATGCCCTACCGGCTCCTGTACGCCGATCTCCAGGATAGCCAGAAGTCCCTGCAGAGCGCCCACTCCCAGCTCGAGCACCGAGTCCAGCGCCGAACCGCCGAGCTGGAGGCCACCAATGAGATCCTTCGCCGGGAGATCGGCAAGCGGGAGCAGGCCCAGGAGGACCTCCGGGAGTCCCAGGCGCTCTACGCCACCCTGGTGGAGGCGTCCCTATCCGGGGTCTACATGCAGCAGGACGGCAGGATCCTCTTCGCCAACGAGCGCTTCGCCGACATCTTCGGCTACCCCCGCCAGGAGATGGTCGGCATGGAAGCCTCCCGGCTCGTGCATCCGGACGACCGGCCTCGGATTCGGGAGATCCATCGTCTTCGGCTGAAAGGGGAGGCGGTTCCCTCGGAGTACGAGGTTCGGGGGATGACCCGAGACGGGCGGGTCATCTGGGTCAACCGCCGCATCCGCCTGATCCACCACAAGGGCCGGCCCGCCGTGCTCGGCAACGTGGTGGACATCAGCCGTCGCAAGCAGATGGAGCACGAGCTCCACGGGCTCTCCTCGCGGATCCTCTCGGCCGAGGAGCAGGAGCGCAAGCGCATCGCCCGGGAGCTTCACGACGGGCTCGGGCAGCTCCTGGGCGCCGTCAAGTTCCGCATCGAGTCCGTGGTCCTCCGGCTCGACGCCGACACGGAAGGCCACCTTCGCCACCCCCTCGACGAGGTGATCGGACTCATTCGCAGGACCATCGAAGAGATGCGCCGGATCCTGGCGGACCTTCGTCCCTCCATTCTGGACGACCTGGGCATCGTCCCGACAATCCAGTGGGTGTGCCGCGAGTTCCAGCAGACCCACGGGGACATGGCGGTCGAAAAGCACGTGGAGGTGGACGAGCAGACGGTTCCGGAGGCGCTCAAGACGGTGATCTACCGGGTCATTCAGGAGGGTCTCAACAACGTGGCCAAGCACAGCCGGGCCACGACGGTGCGGGTGTCGCTGGCGGCCTCGGACGGAGACCTCCTCCTCCAGGTGGAGGACGACGGGGTCGGGTTCGACGAGCAGGGCGGCCTGGAATCGGTGGGAGCGAACACCGGGATCGGGCTCCACAGCATGCGCGAACGAAGCCGGTTCTCCGGGGGAAGGTTCTCCCTGACGACGTCCGAGGGACAGGGCACACGCATCTCGGTGGCCTGGCCGCTGAACCCTGCGTCTGAGGACGGCGGCTGAAACCGGACCCCTGCGGTCAATTCCGCCAAGAGCCGCCTACCGGCTCACCAGACCTTTCTCCAGGGCGAAGGCCGTCAGCGCGGCCGAGTTGTGCAGGTCCAGCTTTTTCATGAGGCTGGCCCGGTGCTTCTCCACGGTCTTGACGCTGATGCAGAGGAAGTCCGCGATCTCCCGGTTGCGGTACCCCTCGGCAATGAGCTTCAGGGTCTCGCGCTCCCGCTGGGTCAGACCGTCCAGGACCGACCTCTTGCGAAGGCTCTTCTGCCCTTCGAGATACCCCTCGATCACCATGTCGGAGGCCCCCGGCCCCAGGTAGCGCCCGCCCGACAGGACGCGGCGAATGGCCATGAGGAGCTCGGCATGGGTGGAGTCCTTGAGCACGTAGCCGTCCGCGCCGGCCTCCAGGGCCGCGTGCACGTACTCCTCGGTCCGGTGCACGGTCAAGACCACGATCCTGGTTTTCTCATGTCGTTTCCGGATCTCACGAATGGCCTCCAGGCCGTTCATCTTCGGCATGGCCAGGTCGATCAGGATGAGATCCGGGGCATAGCGGCCCACGCAACGCAGGGCCTCCCGGCCGTTGTCGGCCTCGCAGACCACCTCCATGGAGGGCTCCGCCGAGAGCAGCGCCTTCAATCCCTCGCGAAGAATCGTGTGATCCTCTGCAAGCACAATGCGAACCGGTTTTCCCATGGTTTGCACCCCCGGACCGGCCGCTCCCGCGTCCTCGGTCCCTCCCATGCCCCACACGCATGCACCCTTCACGAACCGGCCCCCGATTGGGGTGTTTTTCCCGCCGAAATGGGGTCGCCACCCCATTTACCATAGAACCCCCCTTTCGTAAACTGCAACCTGGGCAATGGAAGGCGAATGTGTCCAGACGCCTCGAGAGGTGGAACCAGGGCATGACGAGCATCCTGATCATCGAGGACGATCCGCACTTCCGCAGCACCCTGTGCGGGTTGCTCTTCGACCGCTTTCCCAAGGTGAACCTCATCGAGGCCGAGAACGGAGAGAAGGCCCTCCGCCAGCTGCGCGTGTGCTGCCCGGACCTCGTGTTCACGGACCTGAAGCTGCCGGGTCAGAACGGACTTCAGGTGACCCGCAGCATTCGAAGCCTTCTCCCGGAGGTTCCGGTCATCGTGCTGACGAGCTTCTGCGAGCCGGAGTACGCCCAGGCCGCTTACTCAGCGGGCGCCAGTCACTTCGCTTCCAAGCACGAGACGTCGGCCGGTGAGCTCCTGGGCCTCGTGGAGGGACTCTTGTTCCGACGGTGACCCCTGGAACCGCAGGTCGATCGACAAGACGCTTGCAGCAAGCCGGATGGAAAGGAGGTGATCGTTGTGGAAGCCAAGCGCAAGCCCATTCATCGGTACGGATATCGGAACGCCCTTTGTCCGAGGTACCGGGAGTGCCTGGATCTGGCGGTACGCAAGTCCTGGGAGTTCTGGGACTGCACGGAGTGCGCTCTTCGATCAGAGACCGATCCCGAGTTCGACATCGAGGCGGCCATGAGCCAGAACGTCACGTACTACGATCTTCCGGCGGAGCTGTCGATCAAGATGTGACGGAACGCCGTTTTCATTGAAAGTGGTCCTTGCCTGTGATACGCATGTCGCGAGTTCGTGCATCGGCCGGATTCACGCGCGCACAGGATTTTCTCGTTTCTTTCTTTCGATGCCTCAAGGAGGTGTTGCCTATGAAGCCCCAAAGAGCTGTTTATCTGATGCCCGCCTTGATCCTGGCCCTACTTCTCGGAGGCTGTGCCGCTCGGACCCAGGCGCCTGACCACGACTTCACCCCCGTCAACCTGAACCCGCTGCTTCAGTCCGGTGAGTACGTTCAAAAAGTGAACTCCTTTCTCGTGATCCTCGACGCGTCGGGCACCATGTACGAAAGCGCCGACGCGCACCGCAAGATCGATCTGGCCAAAGGCGTCGTCAAGCGCATGAACCAGACCCTCCCGAGCATGCCCCTGACCGCGGGGCTCCGGACCCTGGGACACAACTTCAGCACCGGAAGCGAGCTCGCGTACGGGATGTCGGAGTACACCCCTGCCGGACTGGCGGGCGCGGTGGAGCCGGTCACCGGCGGCGGGATGACCCCCCTGGCCTCGGCCATGAGCGCCGCAGGCGGCGATCTCCAAAACGCGCCCGGGAACCTGGCCCTCATCGTGGTGAGCGACGGGCTCGAAACGGACTCCTCCTCCGTGGCCTCGGCCCAGCTGCTCGAGAAGACCTTCGGGGACCGCATCTGCATCTACACCGTGGTGGTGGGCGACAGTCCCCAGGGCGTCCAGCTCATGGATCGCATCGCCAAGATCACGCCTTGCGGGTTCAGCGCACGGGCCTCCGACATCGCCTCCTCCCAAGGCATGGCCGATTTCGTCACCCGGGTCTTCCTGGCCAAGGCGGCCGAGAAGCCGGGGGACGCCGACGGCGACGGCGTGACGGATGACAGGGATCAATGCCCGGGGACCCCGGCCGGCGTCAAGGTGGACGCTGTGGGATGCCCCCTGGACACCGACGGGGACGGCGTCTACGACTACCTCGACAAGTGCCCGGGGACCCCGCAGGGCGTCAAGGTGGACGCTGTGGGATGCCCCCTGGACACTGACGGGGACGGCGTCTACGACTACCTCGACAAGTGCCCGGGAACCCCGCAGGGCGCCCACGTGGACGACCGGGGCTGCTGGGTCCTGGAAAACCTGCACTTCGACACGGACAAGGCGAGGATCAAGCCGGACGGGTACCCGGTCCTCTACGAGGTCATCACGGTGCTCAAGAAGAACCCGGGGCTGCGGGTGGAGATTCAGGGCCACACGGACAGCCGTGGATCCGATGCCCATAACCAGGCCCTGTCCGAGAAGCGGGCACAGGCCGTGCGGGACTACCTGATCAAGGCGGGCATCGACGCCGACCGTCTGACCGCCGAGGGATACGGGGAGTCCAAGCCGGCCGTTCCCAACACCTCGCCGGAGAACATGGCGAAGAACCGCCGGGTCGAGCTGACCCCGATCGACTGATCCAACCGGGCCTGAGCGCCGTTGGGGGGAGAAGAACGACCTTCTTCCGCGGCGCTCGGGCCCTTCACGTTCTTGCCCCGGTCACGGGCAAGGAGGCGCCCTCATGAAACGCGTCCTGAAGTGGATCCTGATCGCCGGCGGGGGGCTGGTCGTCCTCGTCATTCTCGCCCTTCTTCTCGTTCCCGCGTTCGTGGACGTGGAGCGGTACAAGCCGGTGATCGAGAGCAAGGTGAGCGAGGCCACGGGCCGGCCCTTTCGCCTGGCCGGCGACCTGGATCTCTCCCTCTTTCCTTGGGCCGGGTTCTCCCTCTCGGACCTCCATCTGGGCAACCCTCCGGGGTTTGAGACCGAGGACCTCCTCTACGTGCGCTCCTTCGACGTGCGGGTCAAGCTCCTGCCCCTGATCTCCCGGGACGTCCAGGTCCAGCGGTTCGTCCTCGAGGGCGTCCAGGTGAACCTGGAAAAGGCCAAGGACGGCCGGACGAGCTGGGAGGGGCTGGGGGGCGAAAAGGGCGCACAGCCCGAGCAGGAACCCCAAACGACCGGGAAAGAAACGCCGGCCTCGGGCCTTCCCCTCGAGGGATTGGCCGTCGGCGACTTCTCCGTGACCGGGGCGCTCCTGTGGATCGACCACGCCGCGGGGACCCGCAAGGAGGTTTCGGACCTCACCTTGACCCTTCAAAAGGTCTCTCTGGACCGCCCCATCGATCTGGACTTCGGCGCGAAGCTGGACGGAAACCCCATTCGCCTCCAGGGGACCCTGGGCCCGCTGGGCAAGGACCCCATGAAGGCCTCCATCCCGGTGGACCTGCGTCTCAGCGCCCTGGAGCGCATTGATGCGCACGTCAAGGGGTCTCTGGAGGACCTCGCCTCGGCCCGGCGCTACGACATGGCGGTCCAGGTGGACCCCTTTTCACCCCGCGCACTCCTGAAAGCCCTCCACCAGCCTCTGCCCCTCGAACCGGCGGACCCCGAGGTGTTGAAGCGGGCCTCCCTGGACCTTCGGGCCTCCGGGACCCCCGACCAGGTCTCCATTCAGGACGGACGATTGGCCCTGGACGGGTCCAACCTGACCTTTTCGGCCTCGGCCAAGGCGTTCTCCCGGCCTGACGTGGGGTTCGATCTTCGGCTCGATCAAATCGATCTGGACCGCTATCTGCCGCCGCCGCCCAAGGACGAGGGGAAGGCCGAAGCCGAAGAAGCGCCCTCCGGCAAACCCGCGGAACCCGTGGACTACGAACCGCTGCGCAGCCTGATCCTGGACGGGACTGTTCGCGTGGGCTCTCTCGTGGCCAAGGGAGTTGAAGTGAAAGACATCCTTCTCGAAGTCCGCGCCAAGGAGGGCATCCTTCGGCTGGACCCCCTGGAGGCCAAGGTCTCCCAGGGCACCATTCGCGCCGACGCGCAGGCCGATGTGCGGGGGCCGGCCCCGAAGAGCCGCTTCTCCACCCGCCTGGAAGGCATTCAGGCCGGCCCTCTGGTGCAACAGCTCGCCGGCAAGGACGTGATCGAAGGGAGCGTTCGAGGCGACGTCGAGATGCGCACGACGGGCGACCAGCCCGACCCCATCAAACGCAACCTGAACGGCAAGGGCCGGCTCCAGTTTCAGGACGGAGCGATCGTGGGCATCGACTTGGCCGGCATGGTTCGGAACGTCCAGTCCTCCTTCGGGATGGCCGGGAAGCCCAGCGAGCGACCCAAAACGGATTTCTCGGAGCTCTCCGCGCCGTTCACCGTCGAGAACGGCGTGGTCCACACCTCGGGCACCGAGCTCAAGTCTCCCTTGCTCCGAGTCGTGACCACCGGATCCGCCGATCTCGTGAACGAGACCCTGGACCTGCGGGTGGAGCCCAGGGTGGTCGCCACCCTGAAGGGCCAGGGCGACAAGCAGCAGCGAACGGGCTTGAAGGTCCCCGTGAATGTGACCGGGACCTTCTCCAAGCCCCGCTTCAGCCCGGACCTCGAGGGCATGGTCCGGGAGGGGCTGAAGGGACAGGTGCCGGACGCCTCTCAGCTGAAGCAGATGATCCCCGGCTCCGATCAGAGCGGGGACAAGAGCTCCGGGTCCACCGAGGACAAGGTGAAGGGTCTCCTCAAAGGGTTCGGGGTCGGACAGTAGACGTTCTGCAACGCAACAGGTTTTCTTGGTCTCACCCCGCAGCCACGGAGAGGAATCGATGAGCGCATTCATGGAAGTGATCAAGGGACGAAGAAGCATTCGAAACTTTCAGGATCAGGAAATCACGGAGGAGCAGCTCCGGCAGATCCTGGACGCGGTGCAGTGGTCCCCGTCGTGGGCCAACACCCAGTGCTGGGAGATCGTCGTGGTCCGGGATCCCGAGGTCAAGGCGGAGCTCCACGCGACCATCCCCAAGTCCAACCCGGCCTCCAAGGGGTTTCCCACCGCACCCGCCGTCCTCGTGCTCTGCGGCAAGCTGAACAGCTCGGGATATTACAAGGGCCAGGTCACCACCAAGTTCGGGGACTGGTTCCTCTTCGACCTGGGCATCGCCAGCCAGTCCATCTGTCTGGCCGCTTACGATCAGGGCCTCGGCACCGTGATCATCGGGCTGTTCGATCACGACGCTGCCAAGCGCGTTCTGGGTGTCCGGGACGGGATCGAGGTGGTGGCCATGATTCCCGTGGGCGTCCCCGCGCAGGAGTCCAAGGCCCCCAAACGACGCGAGCACAGCGATTTCGTGCACATGGACCGGTTTCAAAACGAGCCATGAACGACGAGACCCCACACCGGCCCGCCTCCTGCGCCTCCCGCGCCCATCCCCGGAAGGAGCGCATCTGCGCTACCCCCTCGGGCCGCGGGGGGAGCGGCTGCCCCACGCTGACCCGGGCCGATGTGCTCGAGGCCGCGAACGAGGCATACCGGGACGAGTCGGTGAGGGCGTTCGCCCGTCAGGCCTCCATTCAGGAGGCCGAATGCTATGCGAACCGGGACCAGCGCCCCTACGTCATGTAGCCCACCAAGACGCGAATCGTGGAGATCTGCGAGTTCGCCGAAAAGATGGGCTACCACAGGCTGGGGCTTGCCTTCTGCATGGGCCTCACCCACCACCGTGCTCGCAGTCAAAGACCGGGTCACCGGGCACAACCCCCTCGCGGCCGTCTATCTCTGCCGCTCCTACTACGCCAAGGTCCGCCGCTCAGATCTCTAGCGAGTTTCCATCCCCATCTCGAGCGCTTCTCGCAGAGCGGCAGCGAAGCGCTCGAACGGCGGCAACGGCGTCCTGCGGGCCGCGCTCGACAGGCCCGGAAACAGGACCCTCCGCAGGCCGCGGGAGACCTCCACCTGCACCCCGCCTCCATTCCGGCCGCGGTTGCAAAGGTTCGCCGGGCTCCTTCCCGGGAGCCGTGGGTCCTCCCGCACGCGAAACCCGCACTGCTCCAGCTCCGAGGCCACGGCCTGCCGCAGCCGGCTGTC
>CAYYVD010000039.1:16667-21599 GCA_964475045.1 uncultured Desulfobacterales bacterium
GCCGCCGACGAACACCACCGGCTCCGGCTCCCGGCAGCCATGGATGGTGAGCACGGTGGCCGCCTCGGAGGCCACCCGCAGGCCCTCGGGCTCGTCGAAGAGGGTGCTGGCGATGTGGAGGTCCATGTTGCCGGAGGTCTTCACCGCCTCGAAGCTGTAGAAGCTGTGGTCCCGGCCGGCCACGGCATCGGCGATCTCGGTGGTGCCGGGCTCGATCTCTCCCCCGTGAGGCGCCATGACCGCAACGGCGGAGGACCCGGACCGATGCCGGATGACGTAGTCCCGCCCCTGCCGCTCGGTCAGGCGGAGCTCGGCGTAGGTCGTGTACTTTCCTCCCATGCGCTGCGCAGCCCCTTTGGCTCTCGCCTTCTTCCCGGCTTCAGCCCAGAAACGCCGGTGAAAAGGCCAGCATGTACTGCCCCGCGTAGTAGAGGGGAAGCCCGAGCAAGCGGTTGTCGAACCCTTTGCGAACGAAACGGTCCCGGGCCACGAACAGGTCCGACAGGTAGAAGCACAGGGCTCCCCCCACCACCAGAGCCGCACCGCCTCCCGGAGCCTCGGACCCGAGAAAGCCGAACGCACCGCACACCATTCCGCTGATGACCACGATGTACGCCGCCACCGGCATGCGCATGCCGTTCAGGTGGGGCCGAAGCCACCGCCACACGATCCATCCCGCCGCGGCCAGGGGAAGCCCTGCGGCCAGGTTCCGGAGGCCGAGCCCGGCCGTGAGGACGAAGGCCGGTACATAGCAGACGTGCCCCAGGAGGAAGCAGACCAGACCCGCCAGGAACGACCGCCCGCCCGGAAGGGCCAGGAGGACGTCCCCGAACAGGCAGAGCCCCAGCCCGGCCAGGAGGAATCCCTGGTAGACGGGAAGGGAGAAGCCGTGCATCGAGGCCGTGAGCACGAACAGCAAAGACAGGGGGGTCTTGAAGGCGAGCACACCCGTTCGCCCTCCACGGGACTCGAACCAGAGCAGGCCGGCCAGCAGGAACCCGGCCGGCACGAGGATCCAGAAAGCGTTCATGAGGTCCTCCATTCACGGCTCGGAACGTCGCCTTCCGCAGAATGGACCGGGCCGAAAGCCGCCGCTCGAGTCGAGGCTGACCCGGGTATACCGGGCCCGCAAGCGCGGTGCCAGGGAATAGCGGCGGCCGCAGAATCAGCACAGGGAGAAAGTCCGGTGCTCACTCGGGCTCCAGGGGGAACGAGAACCGCACCTCCCGGCCCTCCTCCGGCACCGCTGCATCGTGGGTCCGCTCGGCAAAGGTGAGCCGGCCCTGACGGTCCATCAGGATGACCATGGAGGAACGGGTCCCGTAGGTCGGGCTCCGGACGAAAACGGGGGCCAGAATGCGCTCCCATTCGAGGCCCATCCCGGTGTCGGGGAGGGCCTCCTCCGGGGGCATGGTCCGGTCTGCGAGCAGCGACATGAAGTCTTCCACCGTAGGCCTTTCGGAGGAGAGGAGGTCGATCAACAAGGCCTTTCCCCGCACCACCTTGGGCCAGGGCGTGTTCAGCAGGCGGTTGCTGAGGCCGTGGACCCCCGGCTCCAGCCGGCGCACCTCCTGCGCGCGATTGGAGGTCCAGTACAGACCGCCCGGGTCCCCGGCCAGGAGGTTGAACCCGTTGAGATCCCCATGCTTTCGAAGGAGCCGGCGGAGGTGCTCCTCCGGGGCGTCCCGCGCGAGAAGGTATCCGGGCACCAGCCGGCCCCTGGACGGGGCCTTCGGCCGGTTCGAGGCCGGTTCCCTGTAGTTGGTGAGGGTCGCCATGCGCCCGCCGGTGGTCATCCCCGACCAGGTCCCTCCTTCCTGCAGGTCCCTTCCCGCGAGCAGGCGGGGGGTATCCGGCCAGAAATGGGCCTGCTTCGCGGGGCGCGCGTAGAACTCGTCCCGGTTGGCCGCAAGGACCAGCCGGTATCGAGGGTGGCACCGCCACGCGATCAGGATGAGGCACACGTGTCCACCTCGACGGGCCTCCCGGGCTACCTTCCCTGAAACCGGGGCGGCCGCTTTTCCAAGAAGGCCTGCTTGGCCTCGGCCATGTCCCGGCTGTGAAGGGACTGAGTGAACAGGTCGCGGATCTCGTCCTCAGCCTCTTGGGACAGGGCCGGGGGGTCGGTGATGCGGTAGAGGGCGGACTTCATGCCTCGAAGCGAAAGCGGCGCGTGGTCGGCGATCTCTTCGGCGAGCGCCCGGGTGTGGCGCTCCAGATCGGCGTCCTCGACCACCTCGTTGACCAGGCCGAGCCGCAGGCAGGATGCGCTGTCATACCTTCGGGCGGTCAGGAAGAGCTCCAGGGTCCGGCTGAACCCCAGGACGCGCAGGAACCGCCGAAGCCCCTCATAGGGATAGACCAGCCCCAGCCTGGCCGGGGGCATCCCCATGAATCCGCTTCGCCCCATGACGCGGAGGTCGCAGGCCACGGCCAGCTCGCACCCCGCGCCCAGGGCCAGGCCGTTGATCATGGCGATGACGGGGTACGGGAACGTGCGGACGGCGCGAAGGGTTTGCTCCATGGGCGGCTCGCTCCGCAGGGTCTCCTCCGCCCCGGCCGATGGCCGGCCGGGCAGGGAGGCGATGTCGTAGCCCGCGGAAAAGGCCCGCTCCCCGGCCCCTCGAACGATCAACGCGCGGACCGTGTCCTCCCGCCCCAGGTCCTCCAGTGCCCGATGCATGCGGGCGAGGCAGGCGTCCGTGAGCCGGTTGTGTTTCTCCGGACGATTGATGACCAGGATGCCAACCGCACCCGTTCGTCGAACCAGCAGATCGTCGCTCATGGTCTCCGCTCCTCGGGGTCGCCGTGGCCCTGCCTGCACACCGGACAGGAGCGCGCTGAGCATACACCACTCGTTCAACGGAGTAAAGGTCGCGGCTCCCTCCGTGTTTTTGACTTAACTTCTCGAAGCCGATTCGATAGGATCTTTCGAGAAGCCCACACGAAGGACCCTTCGACAACGACCCTTCGAGCACAGCCACCGTTGGGAGCCCCTATGTCCGACGCCGTCTTTCAAGGTCTCGCCCGGCACCTGGACCGCCTGCCCGGCGGGTTCCCGCCCACCGACAGCGGCGTGGAGATCCGAATTTTGAAGCGCCTCTTCACGCCGGAGGAAGCGGCCCTGGCCGTCCACTGCACCCTCATCCCCGAGGAGGCCCGGGTCATCGCCAGACGGGCGGGGCTGTCTTCGGAAGAGGTCGCCCACCGCCTGAAGGACATGGCCTCCAAGGGACTGATCTTCAGCATCGAGAAGCCCGGCCGGGAGGCCCTGTACATGGCCGCCCAGTACGTCATCGGCATCTGGGAGTACCACGTCCAGGACCTGGATCCGGAGCTCATTCGAGACATGAACGAGTACATTCCCACACTCATGAGCTTCGATGTGTGGAAAAAAGCGCCCCAGCTGCGCACCGTTCCCGTGGGACGGAGCCTTCAGGCCTCCGCCAAGGTCCTGCCCTACGAGCAGGCCGAGGAGCTGGTCCGGGCGAGAAAACGTTTCCTGGCGGCTCCCTGCATCTGTCGAAAAGAGCACAGGATGATGGGCGAGGGCTGCGACCGCCCCCTCGAGACCTGCCTCGTCTTCGATCTGGGAGCCGACTACTACCTGCGCAACGGGCTGGGACGGGAGATCGACCTGGACGAGGCCCTGGACATCCTGAGGCGGGCCGACAAGGCCGGTCTCGTGCTCCAGCCGAGCAACGCACAGAAGGTGATCAACATCTGCTGCTGCTGCGGCTGCTGCTGCCAGGTCCTCAAGACGCTCAAGCGCCACCCGCGTCCCGCGGAGATCGTCTCCACCCCCTTCATCGCCGAGCTGGACCCGGAGACCTGCGAGGGATGCGGCGTGTGCGTGGATCGCTGCCAGATGAACGCCCTCGAGATGCGGGATGAAACCGTTTCCCTGAACCGGGACCTGTGCATCGGCTGCGGCCTCTGCGTGTCCACCTGTCCCACGGGGTCCCTGCGCCTCGAGCGCAAGCCCGACCCGCCTGAAGTCCCCCGAAGCATGGTGGAATCGGCGATCCGGCTGGGACGGGCCAGGGGGGCCTTGAGCCCGCTGTCCATGGCCGGCATGCAGCTCAAGTCCAAAGTGGACCGCCTGCTCGCATCCAAACGGACCCGTTGAAAGGAGGATTCCCATGATCGGACGACACCTGTTCGCCCTGCTCCTGATCGCCGTCCTGCTCCCCTGCTCCGCCCCCGCCGGGGCCGAGGTGGTTCGAAGCGGCGTGGAGGACCAGGCGTCTGTGCACGTCACCGTCTACAACAACAACCTCGGGCTCATCAAGGAGATCCGGGAGGTGACCCTTCCGCAGGGGACCGCCGAGCTGCGCTTCATGGACGTGGCCTCCCACATCCAGCCCTCCACGGTGCACGTCTCCTCCCCGGGCTTCACCGTGCTCGAGCAGAACTACGAGTACGACTTGATCAATGAGCAGAAGCTCCTGGACAAGTACGTGGGAAAGAAGATCAAGATCGTGGACTGGAACCGGTACCACGACCGCAAGGACGAGGTCGAGGCCGTCCTGCTGAGCAACAATCAGGGCCAGGTGTATCGCATCGGCCGGGACATCTACCTCGGGCATCCGGGCGTCAAGGTCCTCCCGGAGCTTCCCGAAAGCCTCATCGCCAAGCCCACCCTGTCCTGGCTCTTTCGCAACGAAACCGCGGGCCCGCACGAGCTCCGGGTGTCCTACCTCACCGAGAACATCCATTGGAGGGCGGACTACGTCCTCCTTCTCGACGCCTCGGACACGGCCGGCGATCTCACCGGCTGGGTCACTCTGGACAACCGGAGCGGGGCCCAATACACGAACGCCCGGCTCGAGCTCGTGGCCGGCGCCGTGCACCGGCTATCCCAGGACCGGCCCCGGGAGGTCATGGTCAAGGCCATGGCCGCGCCGTCGAGGGACGGCTTCGAGGAGGAGT
>CAYYVD010000040.1:0-21452 GCA_964475045.1 uncultured Desulfobacterales bacterium
TGTCCCAGTTTGCGGCGAACGCACTGAACGCCGCGCAGACCGGTTGTCCGGGTCCGGTGCTGATCGACGTGCCCTTTGATCTGGACACCCAGGAGGTGGACGTCGATCCGGTGGATGCGGCGAGGTTTATGCCGCGGGGAAGGCCTCAGGGAGAAACGTCCCTGCTGGAAGAGGCCGCAGGTCTTCTTCTGGGAGCCGAAAGGCCGGTGCTCCTCGCAGGCGGTGGCGTGAATCTGTCCCGGACCAGCGAAGAGGTGATGCAGCTCAGCCGGACCCTGGACGCACCCATCGTGAGCTCCATCATGGGGGCCTCGGCCTTTGCAGGTGCATACGAGGGCTATGCCGGTTTCATCGGTTCGTACGGGACCGAGCTCGCCAACGGGCTGGTCCGGACGGCGGACGTACTTTTCGCCGTGGGCACCCGTTTCGAGGAAGAGGAAACGGCCATCTGGCTGGACGGAGAGGTGCTCAGCGCTCCACCCACCCGGATTATCCAGCTGGACATCGATCCCATGGTGATCGGGAAGAACTACCCCGTAGAGATCGGCATCGTGGGGGATGCGGCGGTGACCCTGCCCCGTCTCAGGGAACGAATAGAGAAGCAGGCCGGGAACAAGGTAGGGTCCGGGAGGCGTCTGGGAGAGCTGGCCCAGGGAAAAAAGGCGTGGCTGGAGAAGCTCTCCAAGGATATGGGTTCCGATCAGGTGCCTCTGAACCCCAGACGAATCCTTCGGGCCCTGGACGAGCGGCTTCCGGAGGATGCCGTTTTGACCGTGGACTGCTCCTGGAGCCGTGTCGGCCTCCTCCAACAGCTCGGACAACCCGGTCCGGATCGATGCTACATCGTGGGTGGGGTGCTGCCCATCGGATGGTCCACGTCGGCCGCCCTGGGAGCTGCGGTCGGCCGCACACCGTCCCGTGTGGTGGCGGTGACCGGGGACGGCGGCTTTCTAATGGCCATTCAGAGCCTCTTGACCGCGGCCGAGTATGATCTCCCTGTGACCTGGCTGATCATCAACAACGGCGGCTACAACGCCTTGGATGTGCTTCAGCGGGTCTACTTCGGCGGCCGGAGCGTGGGCTCCTGCTTTCAAAAAGACGCTACCGGAGAGGACCTCACCCCGGATTTCACCGCGGTCGCTCGAGGGTTTCACGTCCCCGGGGAGCGGGTGACCCTGCCGGAGGAGGTCGACGGTGCACTGGAGAGGAGCCTTCAGGCTCGAGGGCCTTATGTCGTCGACCTTCTCTGCGACCCCAACGAATCACGGCTCATACGGAGCGCACAGGTGACTTGGTCCTATTTCTGGAGCAACCAGCGGGCCAGGGAAGCCTCGGACAAGGTGGGTTGAGTGGCGAACGGTTTCCTCAAGGTCGAAGCGATCAGCACGTCTTACGGAGATCTGAGGGCACTCTGGGACGTCTCTCTGGAGGTGCGCGAGCACGAGATGGTGGCCCTCCTCGGCGGAAACGGTGCGGGAAAGAGTACCTTCCTGAGGTGCATCGCAGGACTCCACCCGGTGGAGTCGGGCAAGGTGATTTTTGGGGGCCGGGATCTTCGGGTCGTCAGGCCCCATCGCCGCATTCGTGAGGGTCTGGTGCTGGTGCCCGAGGAGCGCGGCGTCTTCCCCATGCTGAGCGTGGAGGAAAACCTCAAGGTCGGGGGCTTCACGATTCGGGACAAAGACCGGTTGAAAGCGGCGTTTGAGTGGGTGTACGAGCTCTTCCCGGTCCTGAGGGCCCGCCGGTGGCAGCCGGCCGGAAGCCTCAGCGGCGGAGAGCAGCAGATGCTCTCCATGGGCCGGGGTCTGATCAGCGAGCCGCGACTGCTGATGCTCGACGAGCTCTCCCTTGGACTGGCCCCGTTGCTGGTCCTGAAGCTGCTTGATCTTCTGAAGGAGATCCATGCCAACGGGGTGACCCTGATTCTGGTGGACCAGAACGTGAAGAAGCTTCTTTCCATCTGCCACAGGGGCTACGTGTTCGAGAACGGACGCGTTGTGCTCGAGGGGGAGGCGGCGAATCTTGCCGCAGATCCACGCACCCGGAAGGCCTACTTGGGGAGGTAAACCATCGATTCTCTTCTTCTGCAGCACCTGGCGAACGGCCTGATCATCGGGGCGGTCTACGCAGTCATCGGTGTGGGCTTCACTCTGATCTTCGGGATCATGCAGATTCTGAACTTCGCCTACGGAGAGCTCTTCATGATCGCGGCCTATCTCGCCTACTTCGGGGTGACGGTCTTCATGCTGCCTCTCTGGCTGGTTCTGCTGCTGGCCATGGGCGTGATGTTCCTCGTAGGGTTCGGCATCGAAAAGGCCGTGATTCTTCCGGTGCGCATGAAGATTCCGGACTGGGTGGTTCCGGTCATTCTGGTCACGCTGGCGCTTCAGATCATCCTTCAGAACCTGGCCCTGATTCTGGAAGGCGGCAACTTCCTCGGCATACCGGCCTACATCATGGGAAGTCTTCGCGTGGGCAGCTTTTCGGTGAGCTACGAGCGCCTGCTGATGTTCGGCATATGCGTGGTTACCCTCGTGGGAATCTGGCTGCTTCTGAGGAAGACCAAGCTCGGCCTGGCCCTGCAGGCCGTCTCCCAGAACAGGGACGGCGCCATTCTATCCGGCATCAACACCAACACAGTGTACGCCCTGTGCTTCGGCCTTTCCGGGCTGCTGATCTCGATCCCGGGCGTGCTGATGATGCCCCATCTCTACGCCTACCCCACCGTGGGGCAGGTGCCGATCATGAAGGCCTTCGCAGTGACCCTGTTCGGGGGAATGGGCAACGTGGCCGGGGCCATCGTGGGGGGCTTCATCCTCGGCGTGGCCGAAACCCTGGCTGCAGGGTATGTCTCGGCACTGGTCAAGGACGGCGTCGCGTTCGCCGTCATGATCCTGATCCTGGTGTTCTATCCCGCAGGAGTGGGCAGCCTGCTCACCCGGCGGAGGCTCGGATAAGGTGATATGAAATCCTCTCTCCTCATCGGCTCGGTCATCCTGGCACTGGGGCTGATCGTGCCCTCGGTGACCGGCAGCGAGTACTACCTCCACCTGTTCGTGCTGGCGGCCATGTTCGGGATCCTGGCGGCCTACTGGAACCTGCTGGACGGCTACCTGGGTCTGATCCACTTCGGCTATGCGGCCTTCTTCGCCCTGGGGGCCTACACCTCGGCCCTGGTGACCACCCGGTTGGGGTGGCCGCTCATACCGGCCTTTGCCGCAGGAGGGGTGGTGGCGGCTGTGATCGGCGGTCTCATCATCATTCCGTGCCTGCGCATGGGAAGCTATGCCACCGCCATCGTGACCCTGGCCTTTGCCGAGATCATGCGGATCACCGCCACCTCCTGGACCGGCCTCACCAAGGGAGAAATGGGGCTCTGGGGGATTCCTCCGATCTTCGAGGGGGCCGGCAGGACCCCGTATGTTTACCTGATCAGCGTCCTGCTGGCGGCCTCCGTGGTGATTCTCAGCCTGATCGTCCGTTCTTATACGGGGCTGGCGTATGTGGCCATCAAGGACGACGAGACGGCGGCCGCCACCACGGGCATCCCGGTCAAGCGGATCAAGCTCGTCGGAACCATGGTGAGCTGCGGAGTGGCCGGAGTGGTCGGGGCGTTCTACGCGCACTACATTCTGACCATCACGCCGGCCCTGTTCGGAATCGGATACACGATTCAGATCATGGCCATGTCTCTGTTCGGAGGCAAAGGGACCCTGCTCGGCCCGCTTCTGGGTGCAGCGGTTCTGCTGTTCATGGGAGAGGGGTTTCGGTTCATGGAGAACTATCGGCTGATCATGTACGGGCTCGTGATCATCGCCACGGTCATGGTGTTTCCGGAGGGCCTGATCGGCGTGGTCAAGCGGGGCGGCCGTCTCCTCGGCCGGTGGAGTGGACACTGATGCTGGACGTGAGCCAGGTGACCAAACGGTTCGGGGGCCTGACTGCGGTCGACCGGGTGAGCCTCGACCTGGAGAAAGGCCGGATCCTGGGGCTGGTCGGACCGAACGGCTCGGGCAAGACCACGTTGTTCAACTGCATCAGCGGTCTCTTTCCCCCCACCTCGGGCCGAATCGTCTTTGAGGGAAAGGACATCACCCGGGTCAAGCCCCACCGAATCTGCCGGCTGGGGATCGGCCGGACCTTTCAGCTGGTCAAGCCCTTTCACAGCTTGAGCGTAAAGGAAAACGTCCTTTTGGGGCTCGCCTTCGGCCGCCGGGATCGGACTGCGGGGCTCCGTGAGCAGGCCATGGACATCCTTGAGTTCGTGGGGCTGTCTGGAAAGGCCGAGAGCAAGGCCGGAGGGCTGATCCTCGCCGAGCGGAAGAGGCTGGAGATCGCCCGGGCCCTGGCCACCGGTCCCTCCCTGCTGCTCCTGGACGAGGTGGCGTCCGGATTGACTGAGTCCGAGAGCGAGGACATCGTCGCCCTGCTCAAGGAGATCAACCGCCGCGGCCTTTCGCTGCTCATTGTGGAGCACGTCATGGCCGTGATCATGAGCCTTTCTCACCGCGTGGTGGTGCTGAGTGACGGCCGGAAGATCGCAGACGGCCCTCCGGACGAGGTGGCCAACGACCCGAATGTGATCGACGTCTACCTCGGAGAACCTCCGGCACTGGTCGAGAACGGTGAGCCGGCTTGAGTCATGAGTGATCGGCTCTCTCCATCCCTTCGGCCCTGCGCGGGCCGGCCTTTCCTCCCCCACAGGCACGCATTCCCGGAGTTCGACACGTGGAAATTCGCTGGCCCGGGTGGAGACCCGGAGGCGTGACCCCATGCACGGATGTTACGGTCGCCTGCTAAAGGTGGATCTCACCCGCGAGGAAAGCCGGATCGAGGCCATTCCGGAGCATTTGCTTCGAACATAGCTGGGAGGGAAAGGGCTGGCATCCTACCTCCTGTACACCCGCAACCCCCTGGGTGTCGATCCCCTGGCGCCCGAAAACCATATCATCTTCGCCACAGGACCCGCGTGTGGCTCCCCTCTCTGGGGTGGCAGCCGGTACGGTGTCTAAACCAAGTCTCCACAGACGGGGTTTTACTCGGAGTCCTACGCCGGGGGAAAGGTCCCCGAGGCCATGGATGCCGCAGGCTTTGACGCCGTTCTCATTCGAGGCCGGTCTCATCGACCCACGGTGGTGTCCATCTCCCCCGAGGGCGGCGGTTTCCACGACGGAAGACTGCTCTGGGGCATGGACACCTACCAGGCCGAGGCCGAGATCGTGAAGGGTTTCGGGCGATTGGATTCCGGGTTTCAAAAGAGCGGAGCCGTGGTCATCGGGCCGGCCGGTGAGCGTCTGGTGCGGTTCGCCGTGATGGAGAACGACCACTGGCGCTCAGCCGGACGCACCGGCGTGGGAACGGTGATGGGATCCAAACAACTGAAAGGGATTTTGTTCCAGGGAAACCGTTCGAGGCTCCCGTTCGACGGGTCGGCCGTGAAGGCATTCGCCAAAGCGGCCCTTGAGGAGGGGAAGGACAGCCCCGGAGCGACGGCCTACCGAAGGAGCGGAACCCCCATGATGGTTCGGGTGATGAACCGACGCGGGGCGTTTCCTGCAAGGTACTGGTCTCAGGGTACTTGTGCGCATTGGGAGCGCATCAGCGCGGAGGCCCTTCATTCCCGCTGCAAGGTTCAACCCCGTGCCTGCGCCAAATGCTTCATGGCCTGCGGTCGAATGACCTTCGTCCTGGAAGGGCGCCATGCCGGGCTTCGTTTGGAGGGGCCGGAGTACGAAACCATCTACGTCTTCGGCGGTCTCTGCATGATCGACAGCATTGAGGAGATCGTCTACCTGAACGATCTCTGCGATCGTCTGGGGATGGACACCATTTCCGCTGGCAACCTGTGCGCCTTTGCGATCGAAGCTTCCAGGCGCGGTGCGGTTCCGGACAAGCTCGAGTACGGAAATGCCGACCAGGTGGCAGACCTTCTCCACCGGATCGCCCGGCTTGAGGGCATCGGCGGGATCCTCGCCCGGGGGATCCTTCCGGCCGCCGAGGCCTGGGGGCTCGAGGACCTTGCCGTGCACGTCAAGGGGATGGAGCCTGCGGGTTACGACCCCAGGGTCCTCAAGGGCATGGGGTTGGCCTACGCCGTGTCGGACCGTGGGGCCTGCCACCTGCGGACCACGTTCTACAAGCCGGAGCTCGCCGGCATGATCGATCCCAATCAAATCGAGGGAAAGGCGCGGTTGCTGATCGACTTCGAAGACCGGCTCACCCTATTCGACTCGTTGATCCTTTGCCGCTTCTACAGGGACCTCTACCCATGGGAGGCCTTGTTGACCATGGTTCGAGGGCTCACCGGACTCGACTTGGATCAGAGCGCGTTGCAAGACATCGCCTCGAACATCGCCTCCCTGGTCCGGCGCTTCAACGTGCGGGAGGGGCTGACCCCCGAGGACGACAAGCTGCCCGCCGGTCTGCACAGGAAGCTAGCGCCGGACGGGGGGGTGATCACACCGGAAGAGCTCGCCGCCATGCGCAGGGACTACTATGCCTTACGCGGGTGAGACGAGCAGGGAAACCCGTAGGCCCCCGTGCCTCGTGAAAATCGGGGGCAAGAGGGCCTCGTCTTCGTGAGGGCGTTGTTACTTCCTCAATAGCGCTTCCCTGGCCTGGGTTACCTTCTTCTGACCGGTGTCCGGGTCCACCTCGTTCATGGTGTTGGAGGTGTCGAAGAGGACGATGAAGTTGTCGGCCTCCTTCACGTACCCCTCGGCGCTCGAAGCGGCGGGGGCCCAGAGCAGGCCCGTTGCGACGAGCAGGGTGAGCATGGTTCCGAGTTTGTTTTCAGCGCGGGGCGAACAGACCCCGCGCCGGATGGGTGAAACGGTTCGTGGGCGGTCGTTCCGTTCACCATAGGCGGTGTGGCGACCGGTGTGAATCGGTTTGAGACCCCATAGGGGAGACAGGGGATCGGTATGCGGAGACGGGGTTCACCCTTCCAAGGCAGGCACCGAACCGGTATACTGCATCGAATGCCTGGAGTCGAAACTCCTCGTGGATCCTCAGCGTTCAGGAGGCCTTCATGGAAGATCGCCGCTCCGAGGAAAGGGAAGAAAAGACCATTCGAGAGTGCATGGCCCAGGAAGACCGCTTCGTGGAGTGCGTGGACGAGGTGGGCAATCGGTGGAGAAAGGTCTATGTGGGCGGGGGCGCCCACTTCCGCAACTGGGTGGCACAGTTCAGAGAGCTGGGCGAGGTCCGGGTGGAGGAGATCGACCCGACGGGGTTTCGGTGCTTCGAGAACGGCGGGGAACGACTGTACCGCGTCTGGATGAAGGTGGATCCCCGGGGCAACCAGGATCTGTACGAGCCGTGAGCCAATCCACGGGATGGAGCCCATGAGGACCTATCTGGAGTGCATTCCCTAGGAAAGACGGTCTGCGAGGCTGTTCCCCCTGGCAGAGCGGGCGGCACTGTGGTACATTCCGGGCCGCAGCCGCCAGAGGCACCGCACCCACAGGAGGAGACCATGGCGATCAAGACCGAACAGGAGTACCGGAAGCGCGTGGAAGCGCTTCGGCCCAGATTGTTTTTCGGCGGCAAGCGGGTGGAGCGCCTTCAGGACCATCCCGTCACCAAAGGGGTCATCGATGCGACCGCGCGGGTCTACGAGCTCACCACGGATCCGGAGCACGCCGGCGTCATGACCGCCACGTCCCATCTGACCGGTGAGCCCATCAGCCGCGCCCTTCACATTCACCAGAGCCGGGAGGACCTCTTCAAGCGTCTGGACATGGCCCGGCTGAGCAGCCAGAAGCTGGGGACCTGCAACTACCGCTGCCCCGGAAACGAGATGCTCCCCTCCCTCGCCGCCACCACCTGGGAGATCGACCGCGACAAGGGGACCGAGTATCACCGCCGCTTCAGCGACTACCTGCGCTTTGCCCAGGAAAACGACCTCGTGGTCAGCGGCTCGGTTACCGACCCCAAGGGCGATCGCAGCAAGCGTCCCCTGGAGCAGGACCCGGACCTCTACGTCCGGGTGGTGGAGAAAAGGGCGGACGGCATCGTGGTCAACGGCGCCAAGCAGCATGCCACGGGGGCCTATGCCGCAGACGAGACCCTGGTGCTTCCCGGGATCAGCGCCCGCAAGGGCGAGGAAGACTATGCCCTGGCCTTCGTCATCCCCAACGGCGCTCCGGGCGTCACCTACATCGGTCAGTACACCCCTTTCAGCATGGAACGGGAGCACGAACCCGAAACCCGGGTCCTGGGAAACCCGCTCTACGGGCAAAGGGAGACGTGCCTCATCGTCTTCGACCACGTCTTCATCCCTTGGGAGCGGGTCTTCATGTGCGGCGAGGTGGAGTACACGCAGACGTTCATCACCCGCTTCGCCAAGACCCACCGCATGAACTGCGGCGGGGCCTGCAAGGTGGGTTTCATGGATCTCATCATCGGGGCCACCCAGCTCATGGCCGAGTACAACGGCCTGGCGGGCGCCTCTCACATCGCGCAGAAGATCACGCGCATGCTTCAGCTGAACGACACGTCCCTGGCCTGCGCCACGGCCGCGGCCTACTTCGGCAAGGAGGAGCCCGAGGGCTCGGGCGTGTTCATGCCCGACGAGACCATGGGCAACATCGCCAAGCTGAACACGAATGACGGGTTCTGGGAGGTGATGGCCCTGGCCGGCGATATCGCCGGCGGCATCCCCGCCACCATGCCCAGCGAAAAGGAACTGGACAACCCGGAGGTCAAGGACTACATGGAGAAGTACCTCAAGGGCGCGGCCCCGGCCGACCAGCGCATGCGCATTGCCAGATTCCTGCAGAACTGGGTGGCCGGGCTCCACGGGGTGGGGACCCATCAGGGATCCGGCCCGAGCCAGAGCCAGTACGTGTCCATTTACCGGGTAGCGGACCTGGAGTCGAAAAAGAAGATGGCCCTGGCCCTGGCGAACGCCATGGTGTAGCCGTCCACACGGCCGGGTGGCGGCGCGAAAGAGGATCATCCAGGATCCCCTTCCGTATCGTGCCACTGCCGGCACTAAGGAGCACGGCCCGACACCCTCCTCGCGGACGCCCGGGTGCCGTGAGGGCTCGTCGGGGTCAGGTGCGGGGGTTCATCAGGGTCAGGCGGCGGGTGCCTCGAATCTGCCGGAAGTTGGCCCCCTGGCTCACGCAGCGCAAGGCCAGGTCCGTGTCCGCGACCCGGGTGCCGCAGACCGCGTCCACCCCGTACGTGAACAGCACCGGGCTCAAGGGGGCCGTGTCCCCCAGGAGGATCACGAAGGCCGAAGGGTCGCAGAGCTCGAGGAGGTGCTCCAGGGTGTGATTGGTGAGGGACGTGCCGGTGATCGCCACCACGTGGGCCTCGGGAAGCGCCTCCTCGGCTCGGGCGTAGGCCACGTCTTCTTCCCGGGGGTTGTTCTCCACCACCCACAAGGACTCGGCCCGTTCGCGGATCCTGGGAATGAACGGGAAATGCCCCACAACGGCCACGCGGCGGCCGGCTCCCCGCTCCAGAATGAGCTCGGCGGCGTTGCGCTCCACGCAGGACCCCTCGTCCACCTCCAGGAGGGAGTTGATCGCGGCCATGCCCACGGCCGCTTCCAGGATGTGGTCCGAGTAGGCCAGGCGGGCCAGGTCCTCGGCACTGCGGTCGAGCAGGGTTCCCGGCTTCCGTACCAGGGGAGGGGTCTGGCGCAGGGCGTCCCGGGGAAGGGTGGCCGCGAGACCGCAGCCCCGGGTCACCACGGCCGTGTGAAACACGCCCTGGCGGATGTCCCGGACGGGCGCGTCGAAATCGAGCAGGGAGAGCAGGTGGTCGAAGATCTTCATGGGGCCGCCGTCTGTGTTGTCGGTTTTCGGGATGGGCCTTCAAAGCACCCGGGCCAAGGGCGTTGTGCGGGGCCTCCGGTTCGTCGTCCCCTGCGAAAGGCGGCGTCTCGGGTTCAGCGCGCGCCGAGGACCTCGGCCTGCTCCGACAGCAGGGCCTTGAACCGGTCCATGGACACCGGAACCCCCTGAATGGGAATGCCCATCCAGTCCGAGTACTCCAGAAACGCCTCGGGCTGCTCCGCCATGGTGCGGTCCACGTACCCGATGGTGTCCAGGACCACGGCCCCTCCAGTGTGTCTGGGAAAGTTCTCGTTGGCCAGGCCCTGATCCCAGCCCTTGAACACATGGTGGCGGAACTTGATCCAGCCCGGGGTCATCCACCAGACCTTCTCGCCGCCCGCCACCTCCTGAGCGATCCGTTCCCGCTCGTCCTCGCTCGCGATCATGTCCATGCAGTGGGTGGCGTCGATCCGGGCCACCTTCGGTCCCCGCTCCTCGATGATGGTCTTCATGGTGCGGGTCGGCTGGCGCTCATTGATGTAGCAGAACTTGCCCCCGTAGACCACCAGAATCTTGTCCGCCTGCTCCCGGGCCTTGTCGATCCGGTTGAGCAACTGGCGCTCCAGCTCACGGGGGTCCTCGTGAAGCCCGGGCGTGGTGAAGGTAAGGTAGGGGGTGTCGAGAAACCCGGTTTCCTGAAGGTGGTTCAGCTCCATGCGAAGCGTGCCGCAGGAAACCACGGCGATGTCGGCAAAAGACCCGTTGCTCATCACGTCACCTCCTCGGGTGCATGCTCGGGGATCGGGGACGGACGCCGTTCGCGGGGGCGCGTCAATCCCACGGGTTTCAGGTGCAGGGCGTTCGAGGGACACACCTCCACGCACCGGCCGCAACCCTTGCATCGCTCAGGGTCCACCACCGGAACTCTTGAGGGTCGGCCCGGGGCCGATCCCTTCGTCCCGATGTGTCCTTCCAGTGCAGCCAGCCGGGACGCCGCTCTGTGCAGGCGGCTCCGGAGTGCGTGCGCCTCCTCCTGCGGGGACGCGCGTCTCCCCTCCTCCATCCTGGGCCGTGTACGGATCATCCCGCCTCCAGGGCCGTCCGGTACCCTGCCTGGGTGGCGGAGAAGAGGTCCCGGACCGCTTCAGCATCGCCGATCACTTCCACCGCGGGCACGGCGGCGCGAATCGCCGGGTCCGGACCGGCTGCAGGGCGCATGCCCGAGGCCAGGATCACGGTGTCGAAGGGCTCCATGGACATGGGGCCCCCGTCCTGCTCCAGCTCCACGTGCCCGGGGTGAAACGCCTTGACCTGCGTGTGGGGCATGAGGGTGACGCGTTCCATGGACTCGATTCGTTTGAGGGTCAGGTTCTTGGTGATCATCTCCATCATGCTTCCGATGGGGTCGGTTCGTTTGGTGGCCACCACCTCGTAGCCCTGTGCGCCCAGAATTTCCGTGATCTCGAGCCCGGTGCGGCCGGCCCCGATGACCAGCACCCGGGGGCCTTGCACGCGTTCGGGCTCGGCAAAGAACTCGAGGGAGGTCAGGGGGTGCTGGTTGTCGAGGCCGGGGATCTCCGGAACGTTCTGCTCGGCCCCCACCGCCCAGACCAGGAGGTTCGGGGCGATGTCCCGGACGAGCGCTACGTCCACCGGTGAGCTCGTGCGCACCGTGACCCCCTGGGCCCTCACGGCGTACTCCAGGGCTCCAAGCCCCTCCTTCATCGGGGCTTTCCCGGGGGCCCGCCAGGCCAGGTCGAACTGTCCACCCAGGTGATCCGCCCGTTCGGCCAGGGTCACCCGGTGCCCGCGCCGCCCCAGGTACAAGGCGGCGCTCATGCCTGCGGGGCCGCCGCCCGCCACGAGGACCTTTCTGGGCGTGCCTGCCGGCTCGGAATCCGGCATGCCCACGGCCGGGTTCAGGTTGCACCCGAGGGGTTCGCCGTTCTTGACGCGGTGCAGGCATCCCTGCAGGCAGTACCCGCACGGCATGATCTCCGGGTCCTGCTCCCTGGCCCACTTGTCGATCAACCCGGGATCCGCGATCAGCGGTCGACCCAGGGCCACGAGGTCCGCCAGGTCCCGGTCCATGACGGACTGCACGCGTTCGCGCCGGCCCATCCGCCCGGCCGCCACCAGAGGCAGCGGGGTCCTGGAGCGCACCCAGGCCAGGGCGTCCATCTGGGGCGCTTCGGGCAGGGCGGCGTGGTGAAAGTACCAGGGAGGGCTTGCGCAGGCGCTTCCCATGCCCACGTGCACGGCACACGCACCGGAGCTCTCGGCCAGCTCGAGGAAGCGCTCCGTGTCCTCGAGGGAGAGCCCCAGCTGGGGGGACATCTCGTTTCCGGAGATTCGGACCAGCAGGGGAAGGGTCGGCGCGCGTTCCCTCACCGCGTCCAGCACCGCCTGTGGGAAGCGGAGCCGTTCCTGCCCGTAGGCGTCCTCCCGATGATTGATCTTTCCGTTCAGGAACTGGGACACCAGGTACCCGTGGCCTGCCTGGACCTCGATGACATCGAACCCGGCCTCCACGGCCTTGCGGGCCGCCGCCGCATATCCCGCGACGATGTCGTCGATCTCCTCGCGGGTGAGCGGTTCGGAGGGTTGTCCGGTCACGGGGCAGGTCACCGGGGAGGGCGCCCGGGGCGGACCCCCAACGGCCTTGGGGTTGGCAGCGGCCCCGGCGTGGTTCAGGTGGAGGCAGGCGCAGCGGCCCTGTGCATGAATCACCCGGACGATGCGGGCGAGCTGCCGGGCGGACTCCGGCAGGTGCACGCAGAGTTGCCGGGGGTGCTCCTTCCCGTTCGGGGTGACGGCGACCGGCTCCAGGATGAGGAGCCCGGGGCCGTTTCTGGCTGTTTGTTCGTAGAAGGTGAGCTGCCGGTCCGTGACCGTTCCGTCCGGGCGCCCATAGGCCAGCTTGATCGGGGGAAAGACGAACCGGTTGGGAAGCTCCACGGGGCCCAGGGTGATCGGCTCGAACATCGGTTTCATGGCATCCTCCTGTGATGCTGGGGCGGGCTCGTCCGCTCGAGCACGCGGCATGGGCCCTTGGCTGACATCTACACCAATCAAGATCCATGCCGCATGGACGCCAGGCGCAGAAACCGATTTCCAAGCGGTCGGCGGAGGGTTTTTGATAAGGGTAAGTTCTCGATAGACCCAGTTATCTTAGAACGCGGGGGGCAGGGGCGAGCCGGTGACTCCGCCGGTTCACGGTTGCGGGGTAACGTTACCTGCCTGCCCCAAGGGTTTCTTGGGGCATTCTGCCTCAACAGGGGTGGAAGGCCGCGCCGGAGGGCGAAAAGGGCGGCAGGCCGAGCCCGGTGCGTGAGGGCCTTGCACCGGGTCGGCCTGCCGCAGGGGAGGAGCGAATGCATCAGGAGGTTATGCCAACTCCACTCTTCGACGATCATGAAACAGCATGATTCATGCCAATGGATCCGGCCCTGCCCCGGGTTCGAGGAGTTCGAAGAGGATCCGGGCCAGCGTCTCCTCGGACTGCAGGCCCACAAGACGTTGAATTTCCGAGCCTTCTCTGAAAAACAAGAGGGTTGGAACGCTCTCGATGCCCAATTGCTCGGCCAGGGAGACGTGCTCGTCCACATTGGCCGCCGCGATGCCCGCGCGGCCCTGGTACCGGGCGGCGATGCGGCGGACGATGGGTTCCTGCAAACGGCAGGGCGCGCACCAGGGCGTCCCGAAGCTCACCAGGCTGAGGCCGGTTGCGGTCAGGGCGCACAGGTCTGCGCTGGATTTGATCGCCAGGGGGTTCAAAGGGATCCTCGCACATGGACGACTTCCGCGGAGCTCCGGTTGCCGGGGCCCGGATTTACCGGCTGTGCCCCGCTGTTTTCAAGGACTGTGCCGTCGGACCGGAGAAGAGGGGGGCCCTGAGCCCTTCAATTCCCGGGGCGCTCTCGAACCGGGGAGGGTTTCCTGGTCGCGCAAGGAAATGGGGTCCTGCGGGCCATGGGCCCTTGCAAGGCGGACAAGGGCGTGGTAACGTTACTTGTGGGGTTGGTAACGCTTTCGAAACGTTTTCTCGGGGTCCCACGGGGCTGGGAGGAGGTCGTTCTCGTGGAAGACAAGCGCGGAGGTGCACTGGATCCCAGCTTCTCCAGGCTGCTGCTGGAGTCCATGGCGGACGGCGTGTTCACCCTGGACCGAAACGGGCGCATCACCTCCTGGAACCCGTCCCTGGAGCGCATGAGCGGGTACACGGCCGAGGAGGCCGTGGGGCGGCCGTGCACCCTGCTCAACTTCACCCAGTGCTTTCAAGAGAGCTGCCCCACGGGCATCGAGGAGTGCGGGATCTTTCAGCACGGCCGGGTGGACGCCCGGGAGTGTTTTCTGCGCCACAAGCAGGGCCGGGACGTGCCCGTCATCAAGAGCGCGAGGCTGGTGCGGGACGAGGACGGGACCGTCAAGGGCGTGGTGGAGACGGTGACGGACCTGAGCGATCTCGCTCGGGCGCGGCGTGAGGCCGAGGAGGCGAACCGCAGGCTGGGAGAGGTCCACCGGCTGGACAAGATCATCGGCCGGAGCCATGCCATGCAACAGGTGTTCTCCCGCATTCGGGCGGCCGCGGCCAGTGAAGCGACCATCCTCCTCCAGGGGGAGAGCGGGACGGGAAAGGAGCTGGTGGCGGGGGCCATTCATCACCACAGCTCCCGAAACGGCAGGCCCTTCGTGGCGGTGAGCTGCAGCGCCCTGTCCGAGACCCTGCTGGAGAGCGAGCTGTTCGGTCACGTGAAGGGGGCGTTCACCGGGGCCATTCGAGACCGCGCCGGGCGGTTCGAGGGGGCGAACGGCGGCACCATTTTTCTGGACGAGATCGGGGAGATCAGCCCCTACATTCAGGTCAAGCTCCTTCGCGTGCTGCAGGAACGGGAGATCGAACGGGTGGGCGAGTCCAGGCGCCGGAAGATCGATCTTCGCATCATTGCCGCCACCAACACGGAGCTCCGTCAGCTCGTGGAGCAGGGACGGTTTCGGGAGGACCTGTTCTACCGGCTGAAGGTCTTTCCCATCACGCTCCCCCCGCTTCGAAAGCGCCGGGAGGACATCCCCTATCTGGTGAGCCACTTCATTCAGCACCAGAACGAGAAGACGGGCAAGCGCATCGAGGGGATCACCCAGTCCTCCATGCGGATCCTCATGGACCACACCTGGCCCGGGAACGTCCGCGAGCTGGAGAACGCCATCGAGCACGCCTTCGTGCTCTGCGCCGGCCCGTCCATCGATGTGTTCGATCTCCCGGTGGAGATTCGTCGCATGGCCTACCGGCCCGGAGAAGGCAGAGGGACCGATTCAACAGCGGAGGGGATGCCGATTCCCCGTGGCGGCCTCACCCGCGAGGTGCTTCTCGACTCCTTGAAGGCCTGCGGGTGGAACAAGGCCGAGGCCGCCCGTCGCGTGGGACTGAGCCGGACGGCGGTGTGGAAGTACATGAAGAAGTGGGACATCCCGCTCGCGTCCCCGCTCTGAGGAACGGCCCTCAGGACCCGGTTTCCTTCGGCCGGTCGGGGCCGGGGTCCCGGGACGCCGCCGACCGGAGATCCGCGGTCAGCCGCTCGAGGTCCAACCCGTACAGCGATGCCACCTGCTCGAGCGTCTCGAAGAGCGCCTGGCAGCAAAGACAGGTCCCGGCCTGTTCGTCGTAGCGGCTGAACACGGATTCCGTCCCGCGGTACCGGGACACCACGTCCAGGATCGTCATGTGGGGCTCGATGACCGGTTCACAGGGCTTGTCTCGGTGCATGGGCCTGCTCTTCTTCTCTCAGGATCCTCGACACGGCCGCGGGAATGTGCTCAATCATCTCCATGACCTGCGACGCGGGGGTCGGGCGGGCGAGGTGCCCGGCCAGCCGGTTGATGCGGGCGCCCAGAACACAGGCCTTCAGGGTCTCCATCCCGGAGGCCACGAGGGCCGAGACAACGCCCGTGAGGCTGTCCCCGGTCCCTCCCATGGCCTCCATGGCCCCTTCGGACGGGTGATCGACAACGGCGTGGATCCCGGCCCCGGAGGCCACGTGATCCGGTTGCCCCTTGACCAGAAGAACCCTTGCGGCATTCCCGTGCCGGTACGCCTCGCGGATCAGGTCGGGGACGCGCCGGTCCTCGTGGAGGATGAAGCCCCGGGTGTAGAAGGGATGGGGGGCCTCCTCGTCGGAGAGAAAGGCGAGCTCGCCGGCATCCGGCGTGAAGAGCTCGTAGGACCCGGCCTGCCCGCTCATCTTGGCCGCGTACATGAACCCGGCGTCGGCGATGAGGGCGGGTTGGGGGTGCAGGTCCTCCACGGCAAAGAGCACCTTGTTGTGCCAGTCCACGTCCGGCTGGAGGTAGTGAAACACCAGAGTAGAAGCACCAAGGTCGTGGACGTGTCCCACCAGATGCTCGTAGAGACGGCGGCTTCCGTGACCTCGCCCGGTGTCTCCCGCCAGGCAGGCCACGGGAGGCGGAAGGCCCAGGACCTCTCCGGTCCGGAGGACTGCGGCCAGAAGGGCCGGTGTACCGCGGTTCACGGGGAACTCCCGGCTGTCCACGCGAATGCAGTCGCCGGTCAGGCGCACCGCTCCTTCCAGGACGGGGACGCGGTCGTCGGGAATGGTACCTATGGCGGCGAGCATTGCCTCGAGATCTCCTCGTATGCCAGCTGAAGGGCATAGCCGCAGAGGGTGTGCCCGATGTCGCGGGGGACCGGGGCATCGGCCAGCGATTTCCCGATCATCTCCTGCGCCAGAAAAGGGACGTCCGGACAACCGCCGCCCGACACGTTCACGATCATCCCCGTCTCCCGGTCCACGGTCAGCTTCATGTTCGCGGCCCGGACCATGATGTGGCGGTCGAACACCTTGGTCTGAAAAAGGCTCACGGGTTCGAGAAGGGGGCTGCTCACCGGGACCACCTGAAGGGGCGCGACGCCCGCCTCCTGCAGCACGCGCAGGATGTTCAACTCCTCGATCAGGGGAAAGGCGATGACCAGATCGCAACCCGTGCGAATCTCCGGCGGCGGCCCCATCACGCGAACGGGCCAGCCCTTGGCCTTCAACGCGTTCTCGGCCTGAATCACCTCACTGGTGTTCTCGAACACCAGAATGCCCCGGCCCGGATCCCGCCCCTGCGAGCGGGGCCGGTCGGTCTTCTTCTTGAACCAGGAAACCATGACGGCGTCAGCCCTTCTCGATGGTGATCCGGTACCCCTGACCTTCTTCCTGAACCTCGACCACCCGCCACCCCCGGCTCTCCGCGGCCCGGCTCACGTTCTCCCTGGACGTCTCCGTGTCCACCAGGACCTCGAGGGGTCCCTGACCCGGCTTCTGGATCTCGTCCAGGGTCATCAGCACGGGCTGGGGGCAGCTCAATCCTTTGGCATCGACGATCTGAGGCATTGGTTCTCCTCCGTTGTCCCTCAGCGTGGGGTCTGCAAAATCGGTGACTTCTTCTTCGTAACGCTCCGGTACGGATTTGTTACCGTACTTATGATGAAGCCGACGAAGCGATCTTCTTTCGCATGGTGAACCCGATGAACAGGCAGACGAGGAGCCCGATGACCACGGCGGCGATGCCGTGAGGGCCGACGCCCTTGGGTGAGCTCGCCAGACCGAAGTTGTGAGAGAAGGCCGCTCCCACGATCATTCCGAGCACGAACACCGCGGCGTCTCCGTCCCCCTCGCCGGCCAGAAAGAGCTGGCGACCCGGACATCCTCCGGCCAGGGCAAAGGCCAGACCGGCCAGGACCATTCCCCCGAAGTTCCACACGTGCATGGTGTGGGCGACGGGCTGATCCGCGAACCCCGGATGAAACTGCTTCAGGACCAGGTTGGCGAGGAAGGCGACCGCCACCAGGGCGATCAGGCCTTGCATGAGGTGTCCCTGTCGAAACAGCATCCAGTCGCGAAAGGCCCCCATGGTGCAGAACCGGCTCCGCTGGGCCAGAAACCCGATGCCCAGGCCGGCGATCAGGGAAACAGCCAGGGGGGCGTGCATGGCGCCGGGGCCTTTGAGGCTGTAGAAGAGGATGCCGCTCTGGGGCTGCCCTTCCACGGGGGTGAAGAGCAGCCGCAGGACGAGAAATCCCGTCATGATCAGAGGCAGCAGCCATCCCACGGAGGGATACGTCTCGTCACTGCGGCCCAGATTGTAGCCGTGCTTCAGGAAACGGGTGCCGATCCAGATGCCGAACGCCAGCCCGGCCAGGCCCAGAAGGGCGTTGCCGTCCCCTCCCGCCAGCCGCAGCAGGGCTCGCCAGGGGCAGCCGAGGAACACCAGGGCGCCGATCATGGCAAAGGCCCCCAGGACGAACCGCACGATGGGGGCCGATCCCGCCCTGGGGCGGAACTCCCGAAAAGCGTAGGCCGCGCCCAGGGCCCCCAGCACGAACCCGATGATCTCGGGCCGCATGTACTGCACCACGCCTGCCCGGTGCAGGCCGAGGGCCCCGGCCATGTCCCGCTCGAAGCAGGCCACGCAGATGCCCATGTTTCCGGGGTTTCCCCAGAGCTGGAGCAGGGCCGCAAGGACCCCGATCAGGCCGCCCACGGCGACGATGCCCCATCGTGTGGCAAACACGTTTCTCGATGGCTTCATTTGGGATCTCCTCCCATGTCCTGCCGATGTGACCGAAGAGCCAGGGTGCTTCAACGGTCAGAAAGGCATTTCGGTGTGGCTCCTCGTGTAGGATCGGGTGAACAGTCCGAAATCGCGGAATCAAGTAACACGGAATAATCGATCGGTCAAACTGGAAAAACCGATAGTCTGGGGCCTGTGGATGGGAGATTCCAATCCTCGGGCGTCGTCCTGTGATGCGGAGGGGAAGGGGCGATCAGCGCGCGCGTTCCAGAAGGGAAAGCCAGAAAGACAGCAGGACCCCGCAGAGTGCGGAGCCTCCGAGCAGCCACGGGGCGGCGTGCCAGCCTCCCGCGTGGGAGATGAGGAGGGCCAGGGCGGGAGGGCCCGCCACCTGTCCCAACTGGGACCCCTGCATGATCAGTCCGTTGGTGGTGGCCACCAGGTCGGGTGTGGGCGCATGGACCGGTGCCCCGCTGAACACCGCGGCCGGCAGGAGGCCTCCGGTGCCGGCAAAGAACAGGCAACCGGCATAGCGCAGCCAGAAGGGCAGCCCTTCCGCGTAGATGATCAGGCCGGCGAGTCCCATCAGAAGACCGGCCGACGCGATCAGGGTCCGCCTTTCGGCGCCCCGCGCCATGAGCCGGCCGCCCGCCAGGTTGCCGGGCACGTTGAAGGCCACCACGAGGGCTGTGAGGAGCGATGCGGAACCCGTGCCCAGACCGTACTGCTCCACCAGAAAGGTGGGAAGGAAGCCCATGACCGCGAGCCACTGGAAGGTGTAGGTGGCGAAGATGAGGGCGAGGAGGACGGGCCCGAGGGAGGTGGTGGTGCGCAGGAGGTCGCCGAGGATCCTGGAGACCAGGCCCCGTAAAGGCTTGTGCGTGCGAGGGGCCCGCGGCACCACCCTCCGGACCAGCAGGGCGTACCCGCCCAGGGCCAGGGCGTTGAAGAGCCAGAGCCCGCGCCACCCGAACGGACCTGCGACGAGCGGGGTGATCACCATGATGGCGGACATGCCGGCCGGCACGAAGCCGCTCCAGCCGGACAGGGCCGGACCCAGGTCCCGGGCCCGGACCATCCGGACGATGAGGGCGGGGCCGCACACGGCCACCAGCAGAAACCCCAGGCCTTCCAGGACCCGGGTGAAGAGGAGCCACGGGACATTGGGGCTCCAGGCCCCGGCCAGGCTGGCCGCGGCCTGGGTGCCGAGCCCCCATAACAGCAGCCGGCGGTGGCCCAGGGCGTCCGCCAGGGCGCCCGAGAACGCCCCCAGGGTCAGGCCGATGAGGTTGAAGGCGCCCAGGACCCACCCCGCGAGCACCAGGCTCATGTCGAACTCACGGCGCAGTTCGGTGAGCACTGGCGGGACCTTGCCCACCTGAAAGGAGGCCGTGACTCCGGCCCCGATCAGGATCAGGACGACGGGCCAGGGCGTGCCGCTGGATCGGGAGGGGCTGGACGACCGGCGGGTGGGTTCCATGGGCGGATCTCATCTTCCTTTCAGGCTCGTCGAGACCCACGACCTTACCCCGTCTCAGGCGGTACGGCAACGGCCAAAGCGTCCACCGTCTCAGACCTCGGGCTCGGCCCGGACCCGCACCACGGTCTTCTCGGTGGCCTCCTCGACAGTGAACCGGTAGCCCGAATCCGCCAGGGACTCCCCTTGCCTCGGGATGTGCCGGAGGTTCGCCAGGAACATGCCCCCGATGGTGCGGTAGCTCTCCGTCGGCAGGTTGAGGCCGAGCCCGTCGTTCACCTCGGAGATGGGGAGGCGGGCGTCCAGGAGGTAGACCCCCTCGTCCAGGGCCTCGAAGGAACGCCGCGTCGTGTGGGAATGCCGCGCGTAGCGGTACCCGAGGTCCACCTCGCCCACCACCATCTCCAGGATGTCGCGGACGGTCAGCAGGCCGATGGCCGAGCCGAACTCGTCCACCGCCTCGGCCGGCAGGTCTTCTCCCATCAGGTCCCAGGGCGAGAGAGACGCCACGCCGACGATGTTGGAGCCGCTCCCCTCGTTCACGGGGACCGGTCGAAAACCGGCCCGGTGGGCCGTTTCCACCAGGGCCTCCACCGTTCCCCTTCGGTCGAACAGGGTAACGTCCCTAAGGGGTGTCATGACGCTTGCGGCCGCGGGTAAATGGAATTTCGGGGACACCATACGAAATTACGAATTAAGTATGGTGTCCCCGAAATTCGTTCCGGAAATGCGTACCTGGTCCCGGGCCTCGAGTTGTGAAAGTCAGCACAAGGTTTCCATTGACAGCACGGCCTGGGCCTGTGCTATACCTGAGCCCATGGTCTGGAGGGCGTGTGATCCTCATGATGGGCAAGGGAGGGCGCGAAGCCCGGGACCGGAAGGCCCAGCCTGCGGGCCGTTGAGTATGGAATGATGGAACGGATTGGGGGGCGCCGCCTGGATCAACGCGGGACGTGACCGGGACGGCCGAAAGCCTTTGCACGCAGACGCCGGCGACTCCGGTGGAATGCGCATGCCGCGCAAACCAGCTGAGCTTTCGGCCGTGTGTCGCGTGAACCAGGTTCTTCGGTGACCCGAAGGACCTTTTTTTTCGGCCGGAAAACCTCGGCGCCGGAGCGTTTTCACGAACATCGGGAGGGGATCCAATGGCTCGAAAGAAGGTGACGATCGCAGAGCTGCAAGGGAAAAAGGAAGCTGGAGAAAAGATCACCATGATGACGGCGTACGATTGCCCGGGCGCGCGGCTCGTGGACCAGGCCGAGATCGACACCATCCTGGTGGGAGACTCCCTGGGCATGGTCTTTCAAGGACAGGAAGACACACTTCCCGTCACGATCGGTGATGTAATTTATCATACTCGTGCTGTGAAAAGAGCCGTGCAGCACAGTTTATTGGTAGCCGATATGCCATTTCTTTCCTATCAGGTTACCCCGGAAGAGGCTGTGTATAACGCCGGTAGACTTTTGAAAGAAGGTGGAGCGGACGCCGTAAAACTGGAGGGGGGCATACCGGCATCCAGTGCAATTGAAAAAATGGTGAATGCCTGCATTCCCGTCATGGGTCATGTCGGACTGGGGCCGCAATCTTGTAAGTTGTTGGGGGGGCATCGT
>CAYYVD010000041.1:0-21374 GCA_964475045.1 uncultured Desulfobacterales bacterium
ATCCACCTTGGTGAGCATGTCCGCGTGGAGCAGTCCCCGAACATCGAGGTACAGCATCTGGTTGATCGCGTCCTCCGGAAAGCGCTCGGCGACGCGGGCTGCGGCCTCCCGCACGAGCCCCCGGTACAGGTCCGCCCCCAGGGGAGCCTGCAGAAGGGCCTGTCTTTGCGCCAGAGGAAAGACCTCCCGCCATGCGCAGAAGCGCTCTGGAAAGCTCCGGCTCATGCCGCGCACGAACTTCTTGGCGCGGCGGGCGATCTCCAGGCCGGGCGCGTTGCGCCGGTCGGGGAGCAGACCCGCAAGGGGAGCGATCAGGTTGTTTCGAAGGACGCCCGGAAGGCGCCCGTAGGCGCGGGCCCAGGCCTCGCCCCGGTACATGCGGTACCCGGCGAAGAGCTCGTCCCCGCCGTCTCCGGACAGGGCCACGGTCACGTGGTTCCGGGTCTCGCGGCTCACGATGTAGGTGGGCACGGCCGAGGAGTCGGCAAAGGGCTCGTCCAGGCTTTCCAGCACCGCGGGAAAGGCGTCCAGGACGTCCCGGTGATCGAGCCGGAACTCGTGGTGGTCCGTTCCGTGGAAGGACGCCACCTCCTTTGCATAGGCGGTTTCGTCGAAGGACGGCAGGTCCTTGTAACCGATGGAGAAGGTCTTCACGGGCCGGTCCATGTGACGGGCCATGAGACCGACGATGATGCTCGAGTCGAGCCCCCCGCTCAGAAAGGCCCCCAGGGGCACATCCGCGATGAGGCGCCGCTGCACCGCCTCGTCCAGCGCGTGGAACAGCCCCTTGCGAAAGTCCCCGCCGCCGGCGGGGGGGGGATTCACGGCCGTGCCGGACCCGGGGATGTCCCAATACGGGGTCAGGGTGAGCCGGCTCTCCTCCACGACCAGGTGGCTGCCGGGGGGGAGCTTTCGAACCCCTTCGAAGAGGGTCCAGGGCGGCGGAACGTAGTTCAGGGAGAGGTAGAGGTCCAACCCCTCCCGGTCGATTCGTCTCGGGACGTCCGGGTCCTGCAGGACCGCTTTGATCTCTGATCCGAACGCGAGGCGGGAGCCGTCCCAGGCGTACACCAGGGGCTTGATGCCGAGCCGGTCCCGACCCAGCCAGAGCCTTTGTCTCGGGCGGTCCCAGAGCGCGAAGGCGAACATGCCGTTGAGGCGGTGGAGGCAGCCCACACCGTACTCCTCGTAGAGGTGAATCAATACCTCGGCGTCGGTGCGGCTCGTGAGCCGGTGCCCTCGGGCCCGCAGCATGGTCCGGTGGGCCTCGAAGTCGTAGATCTCCCCATTGTAGACGAGCCAGATGCTCCCGTCCTCGTTGCTCATGGGTTGGTGCCCGGAGGGGCTCGGATCGATGACGCTCAACCGGCGGTGGCCCAGGCCCACGGGCGGGTCCAGAAACACCCCCCGGTCATCGGGCCCCCGATGCGCGATGGTGTCGCACATGTGTTCGAGCAGGGACTCGGGGATGGGGTTCCCCGTCAGGTCGAGCTTTCCGCAGATACCGCACATGCCGGCAGGCTCCTTCGAAGGATGCGTGTGGAGGCCCCATTATCCCGAGTGGGGAAAGGATGTCAAGAAAGCGAAAAAATGGAAGAAACCCGTTGATTTTGACGGTCCGATCCCTTAGCCTGTGGACCGTCCGCATGGATTCCGCTCCCCTTCGAGATCGATGGTTCGACCCCCGTTCGCCCCGCCGGCGCTCATTCAGGACCGCGGCGGGAGAACGGGCGCGGCCCGGCGCAGGAGGACGAATGGGTTCGCTCGATCAAGGATCGCAGGGCGCCGGGGAGCCCCTGCTCTTCGATTACCGGTTTCTCTTTCAGGACGGATCGCAAAGGCGCGTTCCCATCCGGATCGCCCCGCAGTCCCTGCAGTACCTCCCCGAACGGGACTTCGTACCGAACCCCTGGACCCGGCTGGACTTTCATCAGTGCGGAAACTGCCCGTTCGACGTGAGGGAGGTGCCGCACTGCCCGGTGGCCCTCGCCATTCAGGACATCGTCTCGGAGTTCGAGGACCGGGTGTCGCACGAGCCGGCCGAGGTGCACGTGGAGACCCGTGAGAGGCGGTACTCCGAGAACACCACCATGCAGAAGGGCCTCAGCTCCATTCTGGGCATTCTCATGGTGACGAGCGGATGCCCCATTCTGGACCAGCTGCGGCCCATGGTCCGGTTTCACCTGCCGTTTCCGAGCCTGCTGGAGACCACCTTTCGCACCACCGGCACGTATCTGCTCGGCCAGTTTTTTCGAATGAAACAGGGCCGGCCCGCGGATTTCACCTTTCAGGGGCTGGCGGAGATCTACCGGGACATCAAGCAGGTGAACAAGGCCATGGTGGCCCGGGTACGGGAGCTGGGCCCGAAGGACGCGGGTGTCAACGCGCTGATCCTGCTCGACCTCTTCGCTGTGGACGTCCCCCTGTCCATTCGGGATCAGATCGCGGAGCTGGAGCCCTTCTTTCAAAGGGTGATCGAGGAGGCCCCCGGTCCGGGGTCCTGACGGGCCGAGCCAGCCGGGCTGCTCCGGATGCGGTGTGTTTCTTGCAATCTGTCATGTCCGGAGGCCGGGGTGAGCGCCGGCCGGGATCCTGTGCCATTGCGGAGGCGGACGAGAGAACATGGAAATCACGTTTTGGGGCACCCGAGGGTCCATTGCCGTTCCAGGAAAACACACGATTCTGTACGGCGGCAACACCACCTGCCTCGAGGTGGAGCTGGAGAAGGGCGAGACCGTGATCATCGATGCGGGCACGGGCATCCGCAGCCTGGGAGAGGCCTTCACGGCCAGGAAGGGTGCCGCCCCGGACCTCCTGCTGATCACCCACGTGCACTGGGATCACATCCTCGGGTTTCCCTTTTTCGCCACCGCGCTTCGTCCGGGCACGGAGCTCCTCGTGGACGGACATCCCAACGCCATGATGGGACTCCAGCACACCTTCGACAACCCCATGGGAGGCGGTTACTTTCCCGTGAACATCGAGGATCTGGAGATCCACATCAAGCAGATCAACACGATCGCCACCCGCACTCTGGAGCTCGGGGACACGGTGATCGACGGCATTCCCATCCGCCACCCCCAGGGAGGGCTGGGGTTTCGTCTGCGGGAGGCCGCCGGGGACGTGGTCTTCATCACGGACAACGAGCTCGGCGGCACAGAAGCCCTGGAGGACTACGTGCGCTTCTGCAAGGGGGCGGACGTCCTCATCCACGACGCCCAGTACGCTCCCGAGGAGCTGCCCGCCCATCAGGGGTGGGGGCATTCGGACTACGTGACCGCGCTGGAGCTGGCTCAAAGGGCCGAGGTGGACCGCCTCGTCCTGTTCCATCACGATCCGTCGCGCACCGACGCCGAGCTCAAGGCGTTCGAGCTGCTCTGCCGGGACCTGGTCCGGAAGCGGGGGTGGGACGTGAAGGTGGAGGCGGCCCAGGAAGGCGGTGTGGTTCGTGTGGGCGTGAAAGAGCCGGAACGACCATGAGCCCTGAGATCGTGCTGGTGATGGGGGGCGCCCGGAGCGGAAAGAGCACCTGGGCGCTTCGCTATGTGGAGCGGAGCTACCGTTCCCGTTTGTTTCTCGCCACGGCCCGGAGCCTGGATGAGGAGATGCGAGAGCGGATCCGGCTGCACCAGGCCGCCCGCGGTCCGGAGTGGCGGCTGGTCGAGGAGCCGCTGGACCTGGGAGGCGCCCTGAACGCCCGTTGTGGTGAAGCGGATGCCGTGCTCGTGGATTGCCTCACGGTATGGCTCAGCAACGTCATGCTGGAGCGGGGCGGAGACGCCGTGCCCGAGCAACGAGAGCGCCTGCTCGACGCCCTGGAGGCCCGTTCGAGGAGCACGGTGCTCGTGTCCAACGAGGTGGGAATGGGCATCGTTCCGGAGCACCCGCTGGGACGATCGTTTCGGGACGAGGCCGGATCCCTCAACCAGGCCGTGGCCGCCCTGGCCGATCGCGTCGTGCTCCTCGTGGCCGGGCTGCCCATGCGGCTGAAGGGGGAGGGATGACTGACCGCGTGCAGCGTCTTTTCAGGGAGGCCCGCGCTGTTTTCCTCCCGTTACGACGCGGAGTCCGCGCGGCTCCGCGATTGAAGACGCCGGGTTCCACCCGCCCGCCTCAAGGACCTCCGAGGTCCCGGGCGCTCATCACAAAGGCCAGAAAGAGGCCGAGAAGGCCGCCGATGATGAGGACGCCCTTCTGGTAGACCCACACGTTCTCCGGAGAAAAATCCAGCCCGGGAATCAGGAAGCTCAGGTAGTGCCCGATGACCGGGAACAGGAGCAGGGAGATCACCACGATCGCGCCTTCCATGAGAAACGCCTTTTTCGTGAAACCCACGGTGAAGCGGATCCATCGGCCCACGGTCTCCAGCCTTCTCATCCTCTGCTCCAGACGATCCATGGCGTCGGAGAGCTGACGGGCGAGGCTCAGCGCGTCCCGGTATCGCTCCCTGAGCTGCTTGCTGAGGACGTCCTGCACTCCGTCCATCTGTTTCGCCAGGGAGCGCAGCTCCTCGGGCAGGGGGCCCAGAAGCGAGCTGTACGGGTATCCGCGGACAAAGCCCTCGGCCAGCTCCCGGCGTCGCCTCAGGGAGGTGGTGATTCGGAGGAGCTTCCTTCGCATCTGCTCACCGCTTCTCTGCCCGATCTGGACGATGACCGTGGCATAGTAGAGGATGTCCAGATAGCCGAAGTAGCTCTCCGTGCTGGAGAGCTCCCGGATCTTTTCGTGGTACCCGGTCGCCCGCTTGAGGTCCCCCTCGTCCTCGCCCATCACCCGGCGCATGCGCTCGATCTCCTCGTCGGCCTGGGCGGTCATTCGAACCGAGTCGGCCCTGGTCCTCTCGAGCATCTTGCGGAGCTCCGCGTGGATCTTCTCGCTGTGCCTGGCCAGGTCCGGGTCGATCAGCGAGGCAATGAAGTACAGGCGGTTGGACTCCACGAGCTTGCGCAGGAGGCGGAGGCCCTCCCCTTGGCGGCCGCTGCCGAACTTGTCCTTGATGTGCTGGTACAGGGCCTCGGCACACTGGGAATCGGCGAGCAGGATTTTTCGGACATGGTTCTCGGCGTGACGCTGCTCTCCTTTCAGCTCGTGGACGCGGGCGAGAAGGAAACGGGTGAAGATCTGACGGGGAACCGAGTCGGCGTGCTCGAGGGCGTGTTTGAAGAACCGCTTGGCCCGGAGGAGATCGCCTCGTTCCACTTGAACGAAGCCCATGGCGCAGAGGGCCAGGAAATCGCCCGGCGATCCTTCGAGGGACCGGGCCAGGAGGGTTTCGGCCTGGCCCAGATTGCTCACGCGAATGCAGTCCTGCCCGATCCAGATCAGGCCGCCCTTTTCGTCCTGGTTCCGCTCCTTGCGGACCCTGTCCCACTCCTCGGCCCTGGAGACCCAAAGCAACCGCAGGAATCGGAGCTGAACCACCTTCCGGAGCTCGAAGAAGGCCTGCTCGGCCAGGTCCTCCGTCGCATCCGGGGTCGGGGCTTGCGCGCCCTGGCTCAGAAAGGAGAAGAAGATCTCGTTGATTCGTTCCAGGGAGTGATACCCGAGCCTCTCCAGGCCGTGTGTGTGGTCCGGCAGCTGCTTGGAGGGACACTCCGGGGGACGGTGCCGGCGGTCGCCGCAGTAGAAGCAGGGGGCGTGGGAGCCCTGACCCATGGAGTGCTGGTAGAGGAAAAGGCAGGAGGAATCCCCGCTGGACGCATCTCCGGGGATCAGTCGAAAGAGACCCTGAACGTCCTCTGCTTCGGGCGGCACCACTGTGAACCCGTCGGGCACCTTCATGGCCTCGAAGGCCCGCCTGGAAACGCAGATGTCCCCGGGCCTGGCTCTCGCCCAGGCAGGCTCCAGGGTTTCCAGGGCCGGCTCGCCGCCCCGCTTGAACTGGCCGGTGTCGATGACGATCTGGATGGGCAGAAACGGCATGCCGTCGCTTCCCAGGTTCTCCCGAAGAAAGCGTAAGGCGTTCAGGGCAATGACGGGGGCCTCGGCAGGGTCCTTCAGAAACAGGGCGAGGGTGCCGTCATCGAGGGTGATGTGCTGGCCAGGGGTGCGGGGCCAGAGGCCGGACTTGCGCTGCAGCAGCAGGGCCCAGGTCTTCTGAAAGTCGTTTCTGGCAAGGTTCCACGCCGGCTTGAGGACCAGGATGCTCGAAAGGGAAGGATCCAACCGGGCCTTGTCGTCCCAGGAGACGCGATAGATGGAAAGGGTCTTGAGGATGTCCTTGGTAATCTTCAGGTCCAGCCTCTCGAACCGGGCCCAGGAGAGCCCCTGGACCTGCTCGTGGAGCTGCCCCGAGATGAAGATCTCGTCTCCTTGGACCAGGGGAAGGAACTTGGCGGTGATGTTGACCACATCCCCGTAGATGTCCCCGTTCTCGACGATCCCGTCTCCGTAATGGAGCCCGATGCGGACGTGGATTCGGCCCTTGGCGTCCTTGCCTCGATTGTTGCGTGCGAATCGCTGCTGGATCCTGACCGCGGCCTTGAGGGCCTCCCCGGGATCGGTGAAGTACGCCATGACCGAGTCCCCGAGGATTTTGACCACGGCTCCGCCATGCTCGGTCACAGGCTGGGAGGCCAGCTCCTGATGCTTTCGAAGCATCTCCCGGCCAGCCAGGTCGCCGTACTTCTTGAAGTAGGCGCTGGATCCCACCACGTCCGTGAAGAGCACCGCCATTTTGCGAATGGAGCCCGAGGCGCGACCCGGGTCCCCTTTAATCGCCTGTTTGGCCCGGGGACGGTATGCAGGCTGTGCGCACATGATGTTCGTATCCATGGGAGGGATTTCATCTCTTGAATGCGTTATCGGACGGATCGCGGAAAACTTGATTCTTCTCGGGCAGGGGCGAAAACAAAAGAGGCGGCTGCCGAGAGCAACCGCCTCGAGCCCCCTTCGGCATGGTGCGATTCCCTGTTGAAAACCGTACACCGTACCGAGGGGCCTGGAACCGTCGGAATTTGGTGGAGCTGATGGGGATCGAACCCACGACCTCGTGACTGCCAGTCACGCGCTCTCCCAGCTGAGCTACAGCCCCACAAAAAGTGAACCTTGATCATAACAATGCGCTCGTTCCATGTCAACAGCTTATTGACACGAGGCGCGTGGATTCTCTATACTGTCATCCTGTGCCGGAGTGGCGAAACTGGTAGACGCGCTGGACTCAAAATCCAGTGGGCCTTTGGCCCGTGTCGGTTCGACTCCGACCTCCGGCACCATTTTTCAAGCATCTTGGTGGCGCCAACGCCTCTACCCATTGCACCACGCGGCTGTCGGTCGTTGCATCGCTCGAAAGCCTTCTTGTTTGGCGCTTTCTGCATTCCCGAAATCTCCTGAAATGACCCTACCTTGGCCGTCTGTGCCCGAAATTGTGCCCGCCTGGGAATCCAGGTACTCGGCCTGCTTCGTCGTCGCGGCCTTCAGGTTCTCGTCGCTCACGATGTTTTAGCGGTCGAAGACCGTGCGCGTCTTTGTGCCCTGAGATCATCATGGCCACGCGCTCGGGGGTGCCGGCCCGCACCATGTGCTGGTTGATCCTGGAGGATGTGACCTGCGGGACCTTCAGGCCGCCGAAGGACTCCTTCAGGTGATTGATGCTGATCTCGGCCCTTCCCAGGGACCTCTTGCCGTTGACCCGGTAGTCGCGGAGAAGATCCTCGGCCAGCTCGTCGAACTTCACGCGCTCGAAGTAGATGCCCGGGAGCTTGCCGTTGGCGATCTCACCGGTCAGCCGCGTCTCCATCTGATCTAGCAGGGCCTAGGCAACGGAAAGGGGCTTCAGGTGCCCGCGTTGTAGGTCCCTCAGGATGTCGTGGTGGTCTTGGGCGCCTAATAGGCCGAGCAGTTTTAAGTGCTTGGTTGAACATGCCGATACTCAGAATGCAGTAGAATGTGCCAGCATAACCGGCCGAATTTTCAGATCGGTCGGTTGGCAAACCGAGGAGCGGAGCCGAATGGCTTAAGGCTGGGCCGCAAACGAATTTTTTTGACAACCGTGGTTTCTATTTCTATATTTCGAGTGTAAAATTATCATCGTGAGGCTTGGCTACCATAGCAGATCAAAGCCATAGGAAGCCCTGTGAGGGTTCGAATAACCCTCAGGGCATTAATATGATAAATAGTGAATCAGCATAAAAATGTCGCAGCTTTGCGCAACCTTATAATTTACAGGGGAGTATTGAGAGCGATGCCTTTCACATTGCGCCCACATAGCTCAGATTTTTCCTATGAATTTTTCTTTAAAGAGACATTTGTGGATCTCTTTGAAAGTAAAACGAGAATTGAGGTTCGCGCCGTAAACCCCCTCCAGCTCCGGGGCGGCCTGGGGGTGGAGGTCAACGGGCTCGGTCGGCTCGTCGTGCGTGGCTCTATGTTCTACCGGAATCATGTCCTGTGGCCGCTCGTCCTGGGGAAGGCCCCGGGCAACCTCCTGGAGCGCGCGCTCATCAGCGTGTCGCCTGTCGATGATCCGTTCGGGGGCCGCGCTCTCTCGAGGCCGGTCTCCGATTCGATCTCACCCGCCTGGATCGGGACCCGGGGCTGCTGGCCTTCTGCCTCGGGGGGGGGTGCCCGGGTTCCTCGCTCTGCAGAAGCCGGTTGCATTGGACTTCCTGTGCGCTCACCTTCCCCTGGGTCTCGAAGAGGGTGGGAATGTCGTCCAGCTCGGCCTTGGCCTGCACGATCCCTTGCCGGATCGTGTCCACCTCCGAGCGCAAAACTTCACCGAGGCCCCACCTTCGGATCACGCCGGGTAGCGCAGCCTGGAGTTCCTCGAGCTTCCGCTCGGCTTCCTGCTGGATGGCCTGGATGTTCCGGAAGAGTTTTGTCGACATTTCGCTGTACTTCTGGGCTCCCTGTCGGCTCCTCTTCGTCGATCTTCCCGTCGGCCATCACTGAAGTGATCACGCTGTCAACCTCATCGTATGGCCAGCACCGGCGAAGGTGTTCGTGCTCCTCGATCCAAGCGCGCACTCTCAACTCTTCCTCGGTGATCCTGCCGTCAGAGGCAATGCCGCCAAGGATCCCACGGAGCCGCTGCATATCGGCTGTGGCGGCCTTGAAGTAACTGTTCTCGGATGTCAGCTGCTGGCAGAGCCAAATCAGATCCGCTGATTACAGACTTCTGTGCAAGGCGGGCTGACGCCCGCAATCCAGCGGAGGAACGGCCGGCTCCGGGGGTGAGGCCTTCCTCCGCTCCCGCTGATGTCCGCGCTTTGAAAAGCCCCGGCACCCGACGCCTACTCGGTGTGTGAAAACGTCTTGCTTTTTCTGACAGGATCTCATGACTCAGTCACCAACGCCCCGTCTAACGTCTCGGCGGTACTCGACAACCCGCCTGACAGCGCCCCTCAGGTCTTCTGTGTCGATGGTGTTGTATCGGCTGGGCATGCCGGGGTCTTTCGTGACCCATCGAGGGCCGTGGATCCCAGGTGGGTCTGGTCTCCTGATTTTCTTGATGGGGCCCCGGGGATTTCCTGATTGCGCGAAGCAAAATCGCACGATATAAACAGTTTTCTGACCACATCAACGAGTCGAGGGACCACCGAGTTCGATCGAATGCCGAGCCTTTCAGGGGGAAGCAGCGTATGAGTCCGGAGCAGGGGGGTGCAACCCGTGCGCAAACGCTTCAGAAGGTGCCGACCCGAATCCCGGGTCTGGACGATATTCTCGAGGGCGGGCTCCCGGCGGGCAGGACCAGCCTCGTCAGTGGAGGTCCGGGAAGCGGAAAGAGCGTCCTCGGTCTGGAGTTCCTCTACCGGGGGGCCCTGGCGGGCAAGCCCGGCGTGTTCGTCACCTTCGAGGAGTCCAGCGAAAACATCCGGTGCAACGCCTCCACGCTGGGCCGGGACCTTCGAGCTCTGGAGGAGGCCGGAAGGCACGGCTTTCTGGGCTTCCTGGCCGACTGCGACATGGTTCTGGACCAGGAGGTGCAGGGGCGGGTGGCCACCAAGATGCTTCGCGTGACCAAGTACCGGCGATCGGCCTTCGGAGGGAACGCCTAATCGTGAACGTGTTCGAGTGCTCGGATGTGGCCATGGCCAGACAGGTCTTTCTGAGGCCGGGCCTCGTCAAGGTGTCCCCTCCTCCACAGACCGCCGTCTATGGAAACCTTCACGACCGGAACAAGGTGCTCGAGGCCCTCGGGGTGAGCAGCGGGGAGCGGTGAAGAAAGAGGCCCCCAGCTACGAGGAGCTGCAGCAGCGGCTTACCAGGGCCGAGAAAGCCCTCGAGGCCCTGCGAGGCGGTGAGGTGGACGCCATCCTGGGAAAGGAGCGCGTCCTCGTGCTCCGAATGCAGGAGGCGGAGGAGGAGGCGCGACGGCGGACCGCCCTGATCGAGGGGATCAATCGGATCTTCCACGAGGCCCTGATCTGCGAAACCGAGCAGGCGCTGGGCCGGGTCTGCCTGGCCGTGGCCGAGGAGCTGACCCGGAGCGGGCTCGGCTTCATCGGGGAGCTCGACGGGCGCAGCGGAAGGATGAACGTCCTCTCCATCAGCGACACGGGCTGGGACCTCTGCCGCATGCACGATGCGTCCGAAGGGCGGATGCGGCTTCCCACCGGGCTTTCGACTCAGGGCCTCAATGGCCGGGTGCTGCGGGAAGGCAGCGCCTTGTACACCAACGATCCGGCCTCCCACCCCGACAGCGCCGGCATCCCGGCGGGGCATCCGGAGCTGATGTCCTTCCTGGGCGTGCCCCTCATGCATGCCGGCCGTGTCCTGGGCATGATGGGGCTGGGCAACCGGCCGGAGGGATACGGCCCGAAGGAGCTGGAGCTGGTGGAAGCCCTTGCGCCCGCCGTGGTGCAGGCGTTTCTGACCAAGCGGGGGGAAGAGGACCTCCGCCGGGCCAACGAGCGGCGTCAGGAGGTCGGGGCAAGACTGAGCGCCGTCATCAATCAGATGGCGGAAGGGGTGGTGGTCTTTGATCCGGAAGGCCGTCTGGTCGACATGAACCCGGCCGCCCTGGCCATTCACCGGCTGGAGCGTGGGACGAACCCAGGACCCCATCTGGAGGACTTGGCCGAGATCTTCGAGCTGCGCGATCTTCGGGGCCGTCCCTTGACCACCGGTGAATGGCCCATTTCCCGCGCCCTGCGGGGCGAGACCTTCGAAGGCTACGAGGTCCGCGTGCAGCGAAAGGACACCGGCGAGACCTGGTTCGCCAGCTACGGGGGAACGCCCGTGCTCGATCGGGAGGGACGTCCTTTCTGTTTCATCGTGACCCTGCGCGACGTCACGGATAGGAAGCGGACCGAGGATGAGCTCGAGCTGCGGGTGCGACAGCGGACCGCGGAGCTTGCAGCTTCGGAGAAGCGGGCCCGGGAAGAGGCGGAGCGGAGGCGGTACCTGGCCAAGCGGCTGGTGAAGCTTCTCGAGAAGGACCGCCGTCAGACGGCCGTGATGCTTCACGACGATGTGGGACAGACCATTTCCGGAGCCAAGATGCAGATGGAAAACCTTCAGAGAGACCTGAAAGGCCTGGAACCTCACCAGTCGGCCCGGTTCGACCAGGTGGAGGCGACCCTGGCCCAGGCCATCGCCGGGCTGAGAGGCATGAGCCGCCGGCTCCACCCCAGCAGCCTGGAGAGCCTCGGGCTGGCGCCGGCCCTTCAGTCGTTCCGGGAGCAGGTTCCCCAGGACGGCTGCAGGCTGCGTTTCTTCTTTCATGGGGTTCCCGAGACCCTGGACTACGAGCTGGAGCTGGCCGTGTATCGAATCGCCCAGGAGGCGGTTTCCAACGCGGTGCGTCACGCCGGGTGCCGGGAGATCCATCTGAGCCTGCTCAAACGGGACAACGTCCTGTACCTCACCGTGGAGGACGACGGCTGCGGGTTCGACTGGGAGCGGGCGGTTTCCCCGGTCTCCGGAGAGGGCCCCTTGGGGCTGATGATCATGCGGGAGCGTGCCGTCTATGTGGGCGGGGAGCTGCACGTGGACTCCTTTCCGGGCAGGGGAACCACCGTGGTGGCCGAGCTCCCTGTGAGGACCGGCGCCGGTTCCTGAAACGCATTTTCTGCGGGAGGCGCGAAGGCGGTGGACAGGGAGGGCAGGCGGAAGATACGGGTCCTCATCCCCAAGACCGTGGAGTCCCACAAATACAACCTCCTCGAGAAGCTGCACGCCCGCTCCATCGCGGACCTCACCAAGCTCGCCATTCACAAGGGACTCATTCAGGTCTGACGGATGCGCCCGCTCCAGTCCCGCCCGGTGACGTAATCCACGGAAGACCAGGACCCATGGGGGCGAGGAAATGGGGTCTCGACCCCATGGGCAGCGCGTCTCGCTCTGATACCCTGGTATCAGTCCACGGGGCGGGACACCCTCGGCCCAGTTCAAGACCGCTGCCGGTGACCATACCTTCGGCGGGGAGGAGGCGAATGGCAGGCGATCTCGATCTCTACAACACCTTGACGGACGAGCAGGAGGGGTTCGTCCCTCGTGCGGAGGGCGGCGTAAAGCTCTTCACCTGCGGGCCCAGCGTCTACCGCAGGCAGCACTTGGGCAACTACCGGACCTATCTGTTCGAGGACGTGCTGCAGCGGTACCTGGAGCATCGGGGCTTCGAGGTGGAGCGCCTGATCAACTTCACCGACTGCTCTATGGTCCCTACCGCGAGCCGCTGGACCTGCGCCTCTCCCGCATGGAGGCGCGAGCCGGCCGCCTGGAACGGGTTCGCCGAGTGATCGACCGGCTGCTCGAGCGCCGGGCCGCAGGCTCCGAGGCCTTCGCATGGGACGGATCAGCCGTGCTGCGTGAGGAGTTCGAGGAGCGTATGAACGACAACCTGGATTATGCGGGTGCCTTCGATGCCGTGACCCGTGGGCTCGTCCGGATCCTGCGGGAGACCGGGAAACGGGGGCTCGCTTCCGGGCACCGCCGAAGGCTCGAGGCCGCGCTATCCGACATCGACCGGGTGCTGGGCGTGCTGGGGATGGCCTAGCCCGGCCCGTTTGTGCGCTCTCCTCGTGCCTGTATTGCCGGACGGTGGAACATGTAAAGCGCAGGGACGGGCCGTGAGGGGCCGGGACGCGAGCGGGGGCTCCTCACCGGCACCACGGTCCGATGCGGAGCGGCGTATGGGATTCGTGTCAGCAGCGGTCCGGAGCCCCCGGCCGATCCCCTTTCGAGCCGGAGGCACGGTCGATGTCGATGATTCGACTCTGACCCAGATAGCCCTTGGTGGTGTACGAGTGGATCCGCTCGAGCTTCTTCGTGATGGCGCTCATGGCCCGCACCTGCTGCCGAATCATGTCGGCATGCCGGCGAATGGCGGACTCCGACGCCACCTCCAGGCTCAGCAGATCCGCGTATCCCACCAGCGCCTGCAGGGGCTGGTTGAGTTCGTGGCACACCGCCCCGGCGGTTTCGACCGCCGCTCGAAGTCTTTCCCGGGCCTCCCTCTCCTCCTGGGCCTGCTTTTGCGCGCGAATGTCGGAGAAGCATTCGATCAGGAACGTCCGGTGATCCAGTTCCATGGGAATGACGCTCTTCTGAATGGGAACGGCTCGGCCCTCCGCGTCGAGCAGGGTCCGCTCGGAGTTGTCCAGCCCCGAGCTCAGATCCTTGATGGGGCAATGACCCTCTTCAAAGGGACAGATGTACTGGTGGCAGACGCGGCCCACGACCTGTTCCTCGGGGGCGCCGATCAGGCTCAGGGCGGCGGGGTTGGCCTCGACAATGGTCTTGGTGTCCCGGTCGATGATGACCACCCCGACAGGGAGAGAGACCAGGATCGTCTCCAGCCGCTCGCGGCTCTCCATGAGCTCCTTCCAGGCGTCTTTCAGGTCCGTGATGTCCATGAGCACACCTTGGACACCGACGATTTTCTGACGCTTCACGAGGGGGCGGGTGCTGGCTCGGACCCAGCGCTCGTCCCCGCCGCGGGTCTTCAGTCGAAACTCGCTGACGCTGGGCTCCCCTGCAAGGACCTTGCGGAACCGCGCCCGGCGCTCCGCGAGGTCGTCCCGTGGAATGAGGCCGGTGAACGGCTTGCCCAGGACCTCCCCGTCCTCGTATCCGATCACCCTGTGAATGATGGGGCTCACGTAGGTGAGAACCCCATCGCGGTCCATGGTGAAGATGACCTCTCCGAGGTTTTCCACCAGGTTCCGATAGTGGGCTTCGTGGTCTCGCAGGACCTTCTCGGCCTGCATACGTTCGATGGACCGGGCCAGCTGATCGGCCACGGCGTCCAGCAGCCGCTGCTCCTCGTCGAGGAACGGGCCTTCCACGGACCAGGGACTGGAAGGGTGCGCGAAGACTTCCACCCGCCCTTCCTCCTCTCCCCGGACCCGGATGGGGCTTTCCTGCTGCCAGGGCGTCTCCTCAAAAGGACGCGTGGTCGCGGTGTGCTCCTTGTAACGAATGCGGGCAAAGGTGGCTTGCGGCCGCTGCCAGGCCGGGGGAATGAGCTTCACGGTCTCCACCAGGACCTCCTGGAGACCGATGGCCTCTTGATCGAGGATGCGGGTCATGCGGTACAGGCACCGGAGCTCCTTGTTCCGCTCGCGAAGCTCCTGCAAGGTCTCTCCGAGGCGGGAACGGGCCGCCACCTCGTCCGTGATGTCGAGCACGATGCCCTGGTAGTGCGTGATCCGGCCCTGTTCGTCGCGGCGAACCGCGGTCCGGTCGTCCACCCATCGATACGTCCCGTCCGGCGTCCGAACCCGGTAGGGCCGGTGCTCGAACTCGTCTCGGCGCGGTTCCCCGCCGTGCCCGACCACCTCCTGCCTCACCCGGGCGAGATCGTCGGGATGGATGAGCGAGGCATAGTGCAGACGGCCGGACAGAAAGGACTCGGAATCCCAGCCCAAAACCCGGGTCACGTTCTTCGAGACGAACTCCACCGGCCAATCCTCTTCGTTTCTCCAGAGAAACACCACCGCCGGGCTGCGGTGGATGATGGCATACGCCTCTTCGAGGGCCGCCCGTGCTTCCCTGGGCTCCGAGAAATCCGGTACGGGGCCTGCTCGGGTGCGCATCTTCCGGTCCTGGTCAATGGATCTCATGGTGCCCTCCCTGGCGGTCGAGGTTTTTCAGATGTATTTCAATTCCCGTGCCAAGAGCCCTCGGTGAGCAAGGCGAGCGCTGCATCCCGTCTCCTTTTGGGAATTCGGTCGTCTGCCCACGAAAACGGGGTCTTCTCCCGGTGGAATGTCTTGCCATACAAGACAGGCGGTCCGGTCGAGTGCCCCTGAGGCATCGGTGGCGTTTCTCCACTGTTTGCGGTATCCTCGATCCGTCTTGCCGGTTGAGAGGGATGGAGGAATGAGTGGACGAGACCATGAACGACCACGAGCATCGCGCTCTGCACAAGAGCCTCGGTTTGTTCGACGTCTTCTGTGTCGCGGCCGGAGCCATGATCAGCTCCGGGCTCTTCGTGCTGCCCGGCCTGGCCCACGCTCAGGCGGGTCCCGCCGTCGTGTTCAGCTACTTCTTCGCCGGTCTGCTGGCCGCCACCGGCATGCTGAGCGTGGCTGAGATCATCACGGCCATGCCCAAGGCGGGGGGAGACTACTTCTTCATCATGCGCACCCTGGCCGCCTTGGCCCAGATCGTGGGAAGCCCGGCCTTCGAAACGAGCTGGCGCAAGGCCAGAGACGTAGACCGGCTGCGCGACGTGCTCCGGTTGACCGAACGTAAGAGGGCCTGCTCGATGCCGCCGGCCCTGCGTGAAGCGGATGGGTGAACGCCGGGGAAAGACGGGCCTGCACGCGGCAAGGAAGGAGATCAGGATGAAGATCGAGCCGTTCGCCCTGGAGCGGTTTTTCGCGAGGCACGAGTTCTCCGCGCGATACCTTCTCTGCAGCTCCGACTGCGAGCCCCTGTCCATGGCCGAGCTGCTGGACATGGGGGACGCCCATAGTCTGAGGCTGTGGAGGAACCTGCGGCTGGGGTACACGGAGACCATGGGGCATCCGGAGCTTCGCGATGCGGTGGCCCGGCTCTATGACGGGGGGCGGCGGGAGGACGTCCTCGTGGTGGTGCCGGAAGAGGGGATCTTCCTCCTCATGCAGGCGCTCCTGAGCCCCGGGGACCATGTGGTGTGCACCTTTCCGGGGTACCAGTCCCTCTACGAGGTGGCCCGGTCCATGGGGTGCGAGGTGTCCCCGTGGACGCCGGACGAGGCGTCCGGGTGGCGGTTCGACGTCCGCGCGCTGGACTCCCTGGTTCGGGAGCACACCCGGTTGCTGGTCGTCAACTTTCCTCACAATCCCACGGGATGCCTTCCGGACCGGGCATCCTTCGACGGTCTCCTTGCCTGGGCAGAGGAGCGACGCATCCGACTCTTGTCCGACGAGATGTACCGGTTTCTGGAGCTCGATCCCCGCAACCGCCTGCCCTCGGCCTTTGAATCGTCCTCCCTGAGCATCTCCCTCGGCGGGCTCTCCAAGTCCTTCGGTCTCCCGGGCCTGCGGGTCGGGTGGGTCGTCACGCAGGATCACGACGTGCTCGCCCGCATGAGCCGGCTCAAGGATTACACCACCATCTGCAACAGCTCCCCGAGCGAGATCCTGGCCCTGGCGGCGTTGCGCAGCAGGGACCGGATCCTTCACCTGCAGAGGGACCGCATCCACCGGAACATCGGGCTGCTGGATGGATTCTTCGACGAGCACAGAGCGGTGTTTCGTTGGAACCGTCCCAAGAGCGGAACCGTCTGCTTTCCGCGGATGGCGGGGGTGGAGGACACGGGGGCCTTCTGTGACCGGCTGGTGGAGGAGACCGGGGTGCTGCTGGCCCCTTCGCGCGTGTTCCATTATGGGGACCGCCATGTCCGGTTCGGCTTTGGCCGGGAGGGCCTGGCGGAGGGGCTCGAACGGCTGTCCGATCACCTGGGGTCACGCTGAGGGGCGGAATCCGGATTTCACCCCGGGAGCTCTTCGAGCACCTGCCTGGCCAGCATCCGCATGTCATCCCTTGCTGCGGGGTTCGAGCCGGACGAACTGATCGTAAAAGGGCGCACCGTTTCCCAGATCGGTCAAGCCGTCCGCGATCAGCCGGTTCACGCCTCCGCCCAGCTGCATCCAGTCCCCTCTCCGATACACCACCACATCCCTGACGAGCCCCTCCATGGGTTGAACGAGGACGTCCATGGATCCCAGGGGGGACACGAGCCGGGCGGCTTCCCCCGCCCTCCGGCCCCAGAAGGTCTCCGGCGACACCCAGACCGTGGGCTGACCCTGCTGGGCCTCGGGCGGAATCTGGGAGTGGATGGCTTCCCGGCGGATGAGGCTCAGAAGCCGAAGGGGGTAGCCGTCCGGAGGCCCCGGTTCGTCGTGGAGAAGGGAAGGGGGGTGGTACAGGCCGTCGGGGTGCGCGAACCGCAGGCCTTCATAAGGGAGGTCCGGCCTCTCGGCTTCGGTGCTGCCGTGGAGACGGAGGTCCTCGAGCGAGGTCCTCAGGCGCGGGGTGTCCAGGGAGGCGCGAAACGCCTCTTCCTTCGTGGGCAGCAGCACCTGGGGGGAGAGCCGTTTGCCCAGCTCGGAGACGATCCAGTAATCGTCACGGGCCTCTTCCGGAGGCTTCAGCACGGGACGGGCCAGCTGCACGAAGGGGTGGAGATAGGAGCCCACAAGGTCCTCCTGCTCCAGCATGAGGGTGGACGGCAGGATGAGGTCGGCCCGCTCCGCCGTGTCGGTCATGAAGGCGTCCACCACCACCTTGAAGGGGATGGAGGCCAGGGCGCGCGCCGTCAGGGCGATGTTGGGGGCCTGGTTCACGATGTTGCTGCCGTTCACCCAGATCATGCGAACGGGGGGAGCGTCGGCCTCGAGGATGTCCCGGCCGATGCGGGGAACCAGAAAGCTTCTTCTGGGTGGACGGCCCGGCGCTTGGGTCCAGTCCAGGTTGAGGTTGGCAAAGGAGTGGAGGTGAAAGTAGCTCCCGCCGCCGGGCCGGCCCACGTTCCCGGACATCATGGCCAGCGCGTTGATGAATCGGACGTTTTCCCCTCCCCGGGTGTACCGCTGCAGGCCGGCCCCGATGAGGGTGGCTGTCGGAGGATCCTCGGCATACCAGCGGTAGAGGGTCTCCACGAGATCGGCAGCCACACCGCAGCGCGAGATCAGATCGTCCATGGACCGCTCGAGGATCATGGCCAGAAAACCGGGCCAGTCTCGAGTGGCCCGCTTCACGGCTTCGGGGACGGCGTCCCGTTCGAGGAAAAGGCGCATCACGGCGGCCGCCAGAAAGCGGTCCGACCCCGGTAGGATGCGAACGATGCGATCGGAGAAGGCGCCGTTCCCGTCACCGCCCGGTGAGACGGTCAGGACCCCGGTCCCGTGCTTTCGCGCCCTTCGAACCAGGGCCGCCGTGTGGACCGAGCTCCTGGAGAGGTCCTTGCCCCAGTTGACGATGCGGGTTGCACGTAGCAGCTCCCGCGGATGGGGGTTCTCCCGGGAGCCGAAATCGTGCACGCAGGCGATGAACCCGGCCGCATCGCACAGTGCGCCTCGCACCCGGGTCGAGCCCAGGAGGGCGAAAAAGAGTTCCACCCCCCGTTTCAGCACCCCCTTGGCGCCGTCGCTCGGGAGGTGCAGCACGGACGCTGGTTCGTCCCGAAGGTTCTGAATGCGCTCGGCGCAGAGGTCCAGGGCCTGATCCCACGAGATGGGGTTCCAGCCGGAACGGGTGCGGAGCCTGGGTTGCCGAATGCGATCGGAACGGCGAAGTCGTTCCAGATGCGCTCGAATCTTGGCGCAGGCGAACCCACGGGTGAAGGGATGGTCGGGGTTGCCTCGAATCCGCAAGGATCCGCCTCGTTTGCGGTCCACGATCAGGGAACAGGCGTCCGGACAATCCATGGTGCAGGCGGTGGGGAGGCTTGGGGTCATGCTTCCTCGGCGGATCTTGTTCTTGCAGGGGGTATTCGACACCTGAGCAGGTTTTTCCATGAGCACCGTAACGAATCACTCCCGGGCTTTCACCAGGGACTCCTTCCTGGTCTTCGTGGTGAGACGGGTGCGGTTATCACCACGTAGATCACGAAGAGCCCGATGGGGGAAGAAGAATACGTCATCGTATTTGCGGAACCACATACACCTAGCAGAGCCGGGCCGGGAATGCCACAAGAAAGCGGCGCCCGGGTTGTCAGCGGACGTGTTTCAGTTCAGGATGTTTTCGAAAATCGAGTTCTATCTCTCATGGTGGGCCTACTCCTTTTCCATGGACGCCCTGGTGATCGGGACCTTGTTGATGTACCATGAAAGCGGGCTGCCGTTTTTCAAGACCGCGTCCTGGGTGCTGTTCGTGCTACTCAACGGGATTACCCTGATGCTTTCCGCCAAAACAATTCGAGCCGTGAGGAGAAGAACGATCTGCGTAGAGGAGGTCGAATAGCGATGCTGCAGTGAGGCTTCACGGTTCTGCGCTTGACAGATCTCCTCTCCTGATAGTATGGAAGACACATACCGTCCTCTTTCTATCTTTTCAGCGTTCAGCCCGTGCCGGTTTCAGCCCCGGGGCTCGATCCTGCATGTCGAGCCCCGATGCTGCGAGCGCCGGGGCTCGAGCCGTGGGGCCCTGCAGATTCGGACCGCGAGAGGAAGCAGCCCTTGGCGTGCATTCTCATCATCGACGACGATACCCAGATTCGAAAGCTGCTGGAGCGTCTTGCCGGGAGGTCCGGACACGAGGTCCACACCGCGGCCGATCTTCGAGAAGGCCTGGAAAAGGCCCGGTCCCTGGCCGTGGACCTGGTCCTGCTGGACGTGTTCCTGCCCGACGGAGACGGGCTGGAGGCCCTTCCCCGGTTTCGCACCTTGAGGTCTGCGCCGGAGGTCATCATCCTCACGGGCCGGGGGAGCGCGGACGGTGCGGAAAAGGCCATTCGCGCCGGGGCCTGGGACTATCTGGAAAAGCCGCCCACCCGGGACAACGTCACCCTCTCCCTGACCCGGGCCCTCCAGTACCGCGCCGAGAGTCGTGGCCGGGAGGACGAAGAAGGGCTCGACAGCTCGGACATCATCGGCAGCAGCCCGGGCATCCAGGCCTGTCTGGACCTGCTGGGACACGCGGCCGGGAGCGAGGCCAACACCCTGATCGTGGGCGAGACCGGAACGGGCAAGGAACTCTTTGCGTGGGCCATTCACAAGAACAGCGCTCGAAGGAACAACAGCTTCGTGGTCGTGGACTGCGCCGCCTTGCCCGAGGGGCTGGTGGAGAGCACGCTGTTCGGTCACGAGAAGGGCGCTTTCACCGGAGCGGACCGCCCGCGCAAGGGCCTGGTCAAGGAGGCGGACGGCGGCACCCTGTTTCTGGACGAGGTGGGAGAACTGCCCATGAGCCTCCAGAAGGCCTTCCTGCGTGTCCTCGAGGACGGATCCTTTCGTCCGGTGGGAGGGAAGGAGGAGGTGCGGAGCAACTTCCGGCTCATCTCCGCAACGAACCGGCCCCTCGATCGAATGGTCGGAGAGGGGCGGTTCCGAGAAGACCTGCTCTTCCGGCTGCGGGCCACCACCATCGAGCTGCCGCCGCTGAGGAATCGGAACAGCGACATCCGCTGTCTGGCGCTTCACTTCCTGGGGCAGCTCTGCGAGCGCTACCACATCGAGCACAAGGGCTTTTCTCCGGAGTACCTGGACCTCCTCGGGGCGTACACCTGGCCTGGAAACGTCCGTGAGCTCTACCACGCCATCGAGCACTCCCTCACGGCGGCAGGAGACTCCCCCGTACTCTTTCCCAAACACCTCCCCTCCTACCTTCGCGTGACCCTGGCCAGGGCCTCGGTCAAGGGACCGGAAAGCGGGCAAGACGCCCCCGGCGATTCGACGGAATCCGTGATGCCTCCCTTCTCGGGGGCCTTCCGGGCGTTTCGCGAGGAGGTTGTGGCCCTTGCGGAGAGGACCTACCTGGAGCACCTCATGAGCCGAAGCCGGGGAGACATCCAGGAGGCCTGCCGCCAGTCCGATCTCTCCCGCGCTCGGCTCTATGCGCTCCTGAAAAAGCACAACATCGCCCGAAGCGGTTGATCGGGACGGCCGAGCGAGTGATGTCCACGAGCCCGGGCCTGCGCCGCAGTCCGCTTGACCGCGCTCTACGAGACCTGGTTCAAAGCGGGCGGCGTGCGTTCGCTCTATCCGGCGGGGGACCTGCAGCACTCCCTCCTGCGTCGAGCACGGCAGGGTCGTGGTGGCGTGCTCGTTGGTCCGCAGGCGGCTCAAGGCCCGGACCTTCTGGCGGAGACCGGATGGCGGCAGAGCGGACAACGCCGATCCTCTTACCATTCGACCGGGAGAAGGTCGGGGCTGAGCTCCCGATCACCGCTTTGTTCGCCTCCCGCCTTGCCCGGAAGCGTTGAGTCGCACGGTCAGGGCGATCACCAGACCGGCGGCGATCCCGCCGAGGTGGGCGAACCAGGCCACGCCGCCGTTAGA